>JBMSQQ010000075.1:0-16540 GCA_049423385.1 Silvanigrellaceae bacterium
CTCTGCGCGTCGGCGAGTGGTCGTCCGCATCCGCAAGGACAAGCCCCGAATTTGACCACCACGGCTTATCGGGTTACCTATTTCCATCAGACTTTCCCATCATCCGGGTTCGACAATATCGAACTCCACAACGAGGTTTCTTGAAATGAACTTCAATCGGTTGTTGATTGCCTCTGCATTGATATCTCTCCCGGCTTTTGCTGCGGGCAAGGGTTCTTCGACCAAGGGAGTCGCCGACAAGGCAAGCTACACCCTTGGTTTTCAAGTCGGCCAAAACCTTCACAGCTACGGCGCGCAAATCAACACCGATTCATTCGTCAAGGGATTCACCGATGCCCTCGCAGGCAAGCCTGGCACATTGACAAAAGATGAAATGCAAAAGGTGATGGCAGAATTTGAGCAAAACCTTCGGACCAAAATGGAAGGCAAGAAACGCGAACAGGGCGATGCCAACACCAAGGAAGGCAAAGCGTTCCTCGAAGCGAATGCAAAAAAGCCTGGCATTAAAGTTCTGCCCAGCGGATTACAGTACAAGGTCATCACCGAAGGCAACGGCACTTCGCCAAAGGCATCCGATGTTGTCAAAACCCATTACCGTGGCACTCTCATCAACGGAAAGGAATTCGACAGCTCATACGCGCGCAAAGAGCCGGCCGAATTCCCGGTCAACGGAGTCATCAAAGGCTGGACGGAAGCACTTCAGCTCATGAAGCCAGGTGCCAAGTGGCAACTCTTCATTCCATCTGAACTTGCCTATGGTGCACAAGGCGCAGGCGCTGATATCGGCCCCAATGCCACACTCATCTTTGAAGTTGAGCTTCTCTCGGTGAAGGGTGCGGACTCGGCGAAAAACACCCGCTGATTCGGATGCACTGACCATTTTTTAGACATGTGTCCAGGAAATGGTCATTTTCATGTTCGCAATCCCATCCTCCTGATTCGAAAATCACCCTCTTCCCGGCAAGTTACCATTAAAATCGCATGGCATGGAACTTGATTCAGGATCCGTTGGCGGCCCATGTCGCCAGCGGGGTGGCTTTCGCATGTCGGCGAGACTTCAAATTTGGATCAGCAGAATTTGCGCAGCAGTGTTGTTGAGCTTCACACCCTCTTGCATCAACGAAGGCAGCGAAACGATTGGTGGCTCTGAACCATTTCCGGAGGCGAACCGGTTGGGCGGAAACGGGGGAAGGACAAAACCTGTCGGCCCACGTGGAGCCGCTGCCACAGAAGTGGACGACCTGCCCGCTCAAGTCGCCCCCGAAACGGGAACATCCGGAACCATCAATCGACAACTGTTGTCGTGGTACAGCGTCAAATCAAACTATGACCTGGTGTACCGTGACGTTCTCGGCTTTTACCCCGAGGGCAGATACAACGGCTGCGTCGCATTCCTCTCCGCTGCCCTGCGCCGGATTGGTGTGTCTGTGCCGATCCAGGGATCAAGTGAATCCGTTTCACTGGTCACAAAGCCATTTTCCAATCATCTCGAAAAAAATTTGGGTTGGCTTCGAATTTCCAGTGCCAATTTGCTGCAACCGGGAGATGTTGTCTTCACCACCGACAACCCCTCTTACCCAGGCTATCCGGCTCACACGTATGTTTTCCATTCTTGGACAAACAAAATACTGGGGCTCGCAATGGTGATCGACAATCAAGAGTTCACCCATGAACGAAACATTCACTCCAAAACTTCAGGCTACAACTTCACGCCTTTTTCATATGCACTTCGTTCCCGCTAGGTCCTGCCTTTCCGATCACGCCTGAACCTCGGCTTGCAATCACGGTATGATCAAAATACCCTCGTGGCATGAATAATTTCACGCTTGCAAAGATTCTTTCATCCGGAATTGGAAAGGCCGCTGTGCTCCTTGCAGCGCTTGGTTCTGTTTGTCTTTCAGGCTGCAATTCGCTTTTCTATCAGCCCGACAAGCTCGATTGGTCTTTACCGCAACAAATCACCCCCTCCTTTGAGGAATTCCGTCTGCCGGTTCCTGGAACATCGGAACGAATTCATGCCTGGCGATTCCAGTCGCGGGTGCAGAAAAAAGGAACGGTTCTGCACTTTCACGGCAATGCGCAAAACATGTCGGCACACGTGTGGTTTGTTGCATGGCTCATCGACGCGGGATTCGACGTGGTGACGTTCGACTACCGTGGCTATGGCAGCAGTGATGGGATTGCCAGCCGTGAAAACACCATTGTCGATGGCCAGACGGTTCTCAGGTGGCTCACCACCCAACCACAATCGGCACCCTTATTTGTACTGGGACAAAGCCTCGGCGGAGCTGTTGCCTTTGCCTCACTGGCAACCCTGGAACCCGAGGTTCCTGTGCGCGGTTTGATCATTGAATCGAGCTTTGCCTCGTATCGCAAGTTGGCTCGAAAAAAGCTTGGATCTTTCTTTTTGACCTGGCCATTGCAATGGCCACTGTCATTTCTTGTCACGGATGATTTCAGTCCGGCACAGCTCAAATTGAAAAATCCGCTGCCCATTTTTTTCGCACATGGGACCAGCGATTACGTTGTTCCATACAAAGAAGGAATCAAATTTGCCGAACAGGCCGTTCGACAAAAAAACCTTGTCAGTTTTTATTCCGACGTGGCCAGAGGTCATACCTCCTGCTTCGCGCGCCTCGAGGAAACGCGCTGCAAAACGGCGCTCCTGCAATTCATGAACTCACTCGTCGCAACCACACCGCTCCGTTCGACTTCCGTGCCGGAGCAGAAAAAATGAAGGGCCTGGCCAAAAAATTCGACTGGATTCTTCATCCCATCACAGCATTCGTGACAGCCCAAATCTGTTGGGCATTGTTGGTTTTCACGTGGATCTGGTGGTACTTCGACCGGGAAAAGGCGGTCTCGACAATCCTTGCGAAACTTCCGGTTCCACCCGAGCTTCAGGCCGGACAATGGATCATCCTGCTGCAGGGAGGAATCCTTCTTGCACTCATTCTTCTGGGCTTGCTGATGATCTTCATCTCCCAACGAAAGCAGGTCCGCCTCAATAGACTTCACGAATCGTTTCTCAGCAACATCACACACGAACTCAAGACACCCATTGCCTCGATTCGCCTTTCAACCGAAACATTGCTTCTGAGAAAGGTTTCGGAGGACGCACAGCGCAAGTTTCTCGAGCGAACACTTTCCGAAAGTTTGCGCCTGCAGAATCTCGTCGACAGCATCCTGGTCGCGGCCAGACTCGAGTCCAAGAGTTACAGCCAGCCCAAGGAACTGATCGACCTTGTCGCACTGGTTGAACACGCAGTCGAAAGTTTCCGTGACCGGGTGGGCTCGGAAAGAAACATCACATTCGAAAAGAAGTACACCACTAAAAAGCATGAGTTCCTGCTCGAAGGTGATCCCATCCAGGTTCAAATGTTGTTCGACAACCTGCTTTCGAATGCCTTTAAATATACCAATCCCGGTGGCAACATTGACATCACGAGTCAATTGACTCCCAAGTATTTTTCAATTGACATCAAGGACGATGGTGTTGGCATTGAAAAGGAAGCGTTGTCGAAAATCTTTGACAAATTCTACCGCGCCGAGGGAACATCGCGCATACGTGTCCAGGGCTCCGGGCTTGGACTTTTCATTGCCCGCTCTGTTGCGGAAGCGCATGGCGGAACTCTTGGTGTGACCAGCGAAGGACCAGAAAAAGGGGCTCAGTTCCATGTCAGCTTTGAAGGGAAAACTACTGCTCGTCGAGGATGAACCTGCGATCGGCGAGACACTTCAATTCAATCTGGAAAGCGAAGGCTTCGATGTCGACTGGAAGCGCGATGGCCTTTCGGCTTTCGACGCCCTTGTGAACGACGCCTCAGCATACGACGCGGTGATCCTCGATCTGATGCTCCCTCATCTCAACGGCTTCGAGATTCTCGCACGTATTCGCCCTCTCGCGGAAAGACTGCCAATCCTTGTCCTGAGCGCACGCAGTCTGGACACCGACAAAGTGAAGGCACTGGAATTGGGAGCCGATGACTATGTGACCAAGCCTTTTTCACTGAAGGAATTGCTGTTGCGTGCGCACGGGCTCGTCAAGCGGGGACAGTGGGCACGCGAAAGCCAGCGGGTCAAGGCCGAAACTTTCAAACTGGGTGGCGGCGAATTTTCTCCAGCGACCCATACAGTGCTCACCAGCAGCGGTGACTCCATGAAAATCACTCCAACCGAGATGTTGCTTGCGCAAACGTTTGCAAACAATCCCGAACGGGTACTCTCGCGCAATGAACTCCTCGAGAAGGTTTGGCAATACACGAGTGGCACCGAAACAAGAACAGTTGATGTGTTTGTTGCCAAATTGCGGCGCTATATTGATACCCCAAACAACTCGGGATGGTCTTCAATCGAAACGGTGCGTGGATTGGGGTACATGTACAAATCCCAAAAGGACAAGGGATGAAACGAGCATCATCACCCGCAAGCAAGATGTTGCTGGTTTCGGCAGGATCAATTTTCTACTGCACAGATGCTTTTGCCGCGCCGTTTCTTCTGACAGCTGAATTGCAGACTCAGACCCTCGTTTCAAAAACAACTTCAGACTCGCATGTTTTCGAACATGGCACCGTCGGAAGCGTTTCAGGTATGCTCTTTGCACCGAATCTTCCCCTTCAAATCTTGAGTTTCTCTTTGAAACCCAGCTATTCAAAAGGACTTCTCGACAGCGAACACCTACAACGGGTTGTCTCAAAGGGGTTGTCTGCAAGTCTGTTTGGTCTCGGACTCCAAAGTGATGGCTTCGTTTCTACCCTTGGAGTCACGGCTTCCGGACTAAATCCCGAAAGCCCGAACATCACACCTTTGGCGCTCACCATGTTGTCCTGGCAATATTCCCAGCCCTGGAGGTTCAATCTTCTCGGTGGATGGCGTCCCAACGAAAAACAATACGGACAATTTTTTCTCACGGGTGGATTCAAATGGCGTGGGTCGGATGACCTGACAGTCGATTTTCTTTTTCCGTTGCTCTTGTCAGCCAAATGGTCTGAACCCGAATCGGCTTTGAAATATGAATTGTACCTTGCTGGAAAAGCGGAACCCGAAAGCGGATATCACAACGATGGTAACATTCCAGATGCAGGAACGCAGGTTGCACTGAAAAGGCAGGGCTTCGCACTGGGTGGCAAGCTGAAAGGAAAAGTCGAACACCTGGGTTGGCAACTCAATGGGGGTGTGTTCTTGAAAAGAAACCTCATTGTCAGTGAGGACTTCAAAGTGGTCCGTGAGAAATCACTGCCCAAGGGGCTCTTTGTTGAAATTGCAGTGAAGTACCCGGACGCAGATCCGAAAGACAACCGTTCCAACGAGCAGATTGAAGAGATCAACAAATTGTCCGGAGAGTTCTGAATCGTCCTGGTTGAACGACATTTCAACGCACGAAAAAAATCTTCCAAACAAAAAAGCCGCCACGGCGACAGACCCGAAGCGGCTTTTTTTTAATCAGTGAGTGATTCAATTCTTGAAAGCGGCGCCTTCGACAGTTGCACCACCCGAGATTGTCGCATGCTCGGCCGGATTCGGCCGTACCACGTTTTTAAGGATCCCAACTGATTCAAGGATGCGAATCACGATCCAGGTCTGGTCGAATTGCCACCAGTGCCAGCCATGCCGCGCATAACGTGCATGTGCATGATGGTTGTTGTGCCAACCTTCACCAAAAGCCAGAAGACCAACCCACCAATTGTTCTTGGAATGATCGGAGATCTTGTTGGCATTGTCTCCCCAGGTGTGTGCTGCCGAGTTCACAAACCAGGTCACGTGGTAAACAAGAACCATGCGGATAAAGATTCCGTAGATGGTCATGCTCGCTGCCGTGAAGAAATCAAATGGCACGGTTGAATCGCCAAAAACAGTTCCGCCCAGCGCAAAAAGCACAAAGCCCAAAACAAACTGAAGAGGGATCATGTTGTTTTCAAGAAACAACAGGAACGGACGCTTGATCAAATCGGGAGCATAGTGTTTGTACTCATCGAAGCTGGCAATGTCGCTGCGCAGGTTCACCAACCAACCCGCATGCGAATACCAGAAGCCTCGGTTGATGTCGTGAGGATCACGAGGGGTATCCGAATACGCATGATGCACACGGTGTGTCGCCACCCAATTGATGGGGCCACCCTGACAAGCCAGTGTTCCACACAGCGCCGTGAAATTTTCGAGCCAACGCGGTGCCGTGTATCCGTGGTGGGTCAACAAGCGATGAAAGCAGAAGGTGATTCCAAGCATTCCGGTGACGTAATACATCACGGCACAGGTGATCACCCCTTGCCAGGAAAAGAACGGCACAAGACCGGCAACAGCAAGAACGTGCACGCCGCTGATCCACAACACATTGCGCCAGGAAAACTCATTATGCTGCCACGATGGACGTAATTTCATGGGCCAACTCCATTGCCTTTAGTGACTTCAACGAATCATCAATTCATCTATCGTTCCCTTTATGGATCAGATCGGACGTGACTTCCGCGATACTTTGTAAAAGAACTGTAAACGTCCAATATTTCAGCAAAACAAGCCTTCTTTGACTCTCAACTGGCAGAAAAATCTACAGATTTGAATGGAAAAAGGCCGACCCTTTGGGGATCGGCCTGTTGTGAACAAGTTCAACTTGTTCATTCAAGATTCTCGCAGAATCATTTGAGTGGCTTGTCCTTCACGCCTTCCAGCCTGGGTGGAGCAATGAATTTGGGATCGGTTGTTGCGATCAATTCGAAGCCGGCAACTCCGAGACCCGCTGTACTATCAATCAAATACTCTCCAAGGTCATTTTGTTTGAAGCATTGCCGACTGACAAGACTGCCAGTTTGATCACGAACGAATTTGTCTCCGTTGCCGCCAGCGATGGCAGTCTTTTTCCAGAATGCCGCTGGTTCATCGCCAGAAGCAGCACGAGTGAAGTCGTAATCCCCGGTTCCTGCGGTTGGATTTTGGCAGACATCTCCGCTGCCATCAAAGCTGCAATTGGGCCCGTGAAAGAAAGGATGATAAAAACCGTTCGGCTTGAGTTCGAGGCTGGCGTCGGCCGGGCTGCGGAGAGATTTACGAATACTCACGCCACGAACCGCACCACTGATTGAACAACCTTTCATCTTGCCATCAGTATCTTTCTCCACCTTGAATACAAATCCGCGTGCTGACTCGCCGTCGATACCGCCTGGATTTTTCCAATAGACAAGATTTCCAGAGTTGTCCGACTGATTGACATCGAACTCTACCAACGAAATACCATTGGCCACATTGTTGTCTGCATTCTGTGCAAGTCCCTGGAGGTTCACTCGGCCTGTGGTATCAAACATTTCTGTCACAGTTGTCGCAAAGTTCGCGCGCCGAACGGAGGCTCTGATCTTTTGATTATCTCCGTCTTTCGCACGTGCGTATTCGATGCTCAGCGCACTCACTTTGCCCTGATCGCGAAGCTGGTCACCACTGCGCTTGACAGTGATGATTCCATTGTATGTGGTGTTGTCTGAGTCAGAAGCGGCACTGTGAACAATCGTCAGCTCTTCCGCAACTCCGCCAGCCCGAGTCGACTTGATCTCCGTCTGGAAGACGGGACGGCTGTCCTTGTCGGCAAGGCGCTTGAGTTTTACAGATGTGAACGTTGGTGCATCCGGTCGGTCGGTTGGCCGCTTGGAATTCATCAACTCTGTGAGGTCGGCTTCGTTGTTGGTCATGTTGATGCTGTTCTTTTTGGCCAAACAAGCCATTGCCTGTGCACGGTCAAGCATTCCATCTATCTGCAATTCGATATCGCGCATTTCCTCGCGGGCGAACGACACCATGCAGACCTCAGAGGAACCGGTCTTTCTGCTCAAACCAGATGTTGTTCCATAAACCTTCGGGGTTTCGCTTCCCTTCTGCTTGTAACCATAGATCATTTCCTGATCAAACTCATAGCAAAGCTCTTCCGGCCCCCGTTGCTTGTCCAATCGAGCCTTGAGTCCCGCAAAGCAATCTTCAACTTCACCCTTCAAAATCTTCTGCTGCTCAACCACTTTTTGGCCAAGAGTCTTTTCATCAGAATCTGCAAATTCAAGAGTCAAGGCAGCGGTGGTCGTCGTTGTTTTTGGGAAGGATGGAATACTCAAGCCTTCAGGATAGCCAACTGCGAGTGCGTTGGACACCGCAGAGACAAGCTGTTCTTCGGCTGTGCTTTTCTTTTTTCCGCAAGAAGAAACTGCCACAGCGCCTGCCAAGCCAAGCACCAAAAATCTTGAATGAACCATTCTTCCCTCCTCACCGCATCAACGGCATTTCATTAAACGAACCAAGAAAATGGAAACAAATGTCCACAGCAAATGCAGCTGCGGCGCATTAGACCTCGAGTTTATTCCATTTCTCATTGGTTCATCAGGGTGCGAGAATGACGCGTCAATCTTTCGACCACGCTCAAGATGATTCGCTATTTTTCAATTTTTTTTCGATGGCGGAAAAGATTTGCGAAAAATCTCCAAGCCGAACCGCCTGGAAGCGGAGCTGGAGCGGGAAGACAGCGACATTGACTCCGTCCGCATGACAAAAACCCTGGCAGAGGCTCCGGTTGACCCACACCTGCAGGCCACGGCTGCGCCCCCAGGCGACAGCTTCGTTGCGCAACGAGTTGAACACGGCATCGCCGCGTTCAACACCACAACTCGGAAGAGTGGCGCCTGGCGGACGCTGATTGACGCAAACAAATAATTGCAGATCGCAGGTCTGAGCGATGGTCCTCAAGCGATCTCGGCTCCGCGAGCGCAGAGCTGGGCAAAATCTTCGGCCTTGAGACTCGCTCCGCCGACCAACGCTCCATCGATATCGGGCATCTTCATGAGCTCATCAACATTTTGCAGAGTTACACTGCCACCGTATTGAATGCGCAGACGCTCGGCCATTTCAGCGCCGAATGTTGATTTCAACCAGCCTCGAATGAAGGCGTGTGCCTCCTGTGCCTGCTGTGCCGTTGCCGCCCGGCCCGTACCGATGGCCCACACAGGCTCATAAGCGAGAGTCAAAAGCGGACGTTGCGGATCATTCCCCAAGGCAGCGCTCCAGTTCTTGATCCCGGTGGCAGCAAAAGCCTCAGACAACTGACTTTCCACAACCTGGGCAAACCGCCCACCATCGCGTTCCGCAAGGGTTTCGCCGATGCACAGCACAGCCTGCATTCCCGCAGCGAGCAAAGCGGCAACCCGCTGTCCTGCGGTCTGGTTGGTCTCGCCGCACATTTGCCGACGCTCACTGTGTGCAACCAGGCTTCCACACACATCGACGCTTTTGAGCATTGTCGTGGAGAGTTCACCCGTGAATGCACCGGATGCAGCCCAATGGCAATTCTGCCCGTACCACTGCAACGAGCGATATCGGGTGGCCAAGGACGGCAACAAAACACTCGCGGCCGCAATGCCAACATCGATGTTGGAATGATTTTTCACAGCGGGTGCAAACACCTCGCAAAAGGCCGTTGCTTCCTCGGGAAGCTTGTTCATTTTCCAATTGCCGATGAAAATTTTCCGTCTGCTCATCAGAATGCCGCCCTCAAAACCTTGATGCCTGGAAGCTCCTTGCCTTCAAGAAGCTCCATGCTCGCGCCACCACCAGTGGAAACATGTGAAACTTTTTCCTCAAGCCCGAATGCCGTGATGGCTGCCGCAGAATCGCCTCCGCCCACAATCGTCGAGCCAGCGCACTGGGTGAGTGCTTCGGCGACCTTGCGCGACCCCTCGGCGAATGCAGGCCACTCGAACACTCCCATCGGACCGTTCCAAACGACCACCTTCGACGCACGAATGGTGTCTGCAAACAAAGCTGCGGTCTTGGGACCAATATCAAGGCCCATGAGATTGTCCGGAATGTCCGCTCCCGCGCAGGCCACAGGCATCGTGCCCTCTGCGAATTCGCTGGCGCAAATGTGGTCCACCGGCAGAATGATTTTGACTTTGCGTGCCTCGGCGGCCTTGAGGATGTCACCGACCATTGAAAGTTTGTCCTCTTCGACCCTCGACTTGCCAACCTTGTGCCCCATGTAGCGCAGGAACGTGTAGGCCATGGCGCCACCGATGATCATGTTGTTGGCAATGGCGGTGAACTTCTGAAGTATTGCAATTTTGTCGGACACCTTGGCGCCACCAAAAATGGCTGTCACAGGAGCCTGCGGATTGCGGAATGCACCTTCCAGGAACTGGATCTCTTTTTGCACCAGAAAACCTGCGGCACGACGCTCGAGCGGAAACTCTTCAGCAACAGCAACCATGGACGCATCGGCGCGATGGCACGTGCCAAATGCATCGTTCACATAGAAGTCCATGTTCTTGGCGAGTGCCTTGGCAAAATCACGATCGCCTTTTTGCTCCTGCTTGTGGAAACGCAGGTTTTCCAGGAGAACGAGTTGGTTCGTTTCCATTTGCGCAATGATGCGATCGAAACCATCCATCAGGTAGTCGGCGCAAAGCAATACGTCTTTTCCAAGATGAGCTGCTAGTTTTTCACCCACGGGCGCAAGGCTGAACTCCTTTTCGAAACCCTCGCCCTTGGGACGTCCCAAATGCGAGCACATCACCACCCGACAGCCCTTGTCGAGCAACCAACGAACCGTGGGAAGAGCAGCGGTGATCCGTGTTTCGTCAGTCACAACTCCGTTTTTCAGAGGCACATTCAAGTCGAGGCGCAAAAACACCACGGGGCGCGAATAGTCTGAGAATTTGAGGTCCGTGAGAGTCCTGAGTCCTGCGACCATAAAATGATGCTCCTTTATGCAAGCCGCTCCCGTTTTTCGGGGCCGGCAACGCGATTGTCTGAGTCGGGGATTCTACCGTGTAGGCAAGCGGATTGTCTACAAGTTGAGAAAGATGTTTCTGTATGCCAATAATAGTGGCTACGACATTTCAATGACCCGAGGATTCCTTCATGGCATCGAGCAACCCCAAAAACGATCTTTTTGCCGGTGAGAACATCTATTCAATAATTCTGTGCGGCGGCTCGGGAACACGCCTGTGGCCCTTGTCCCGCAAACAGCGCCCCAAGCAGTTTTTGGCCCTGGGCGGCAACGAGGACACCCTTCTCCAGACCTCGATTGAGCGTGTCAAAAACATTTCCCCGCAGAAAAAACGATGGATTGTGACTGCTGCGGAGCAGGAAGGCCTTGCCCGCGAACAGACCAGTGACCTCATTTCGAGAATCATCGCCGAACCCCAGGCGCGCAACACCGCCCCGGCTGTGGCACTTGCGGCATGGCAACTCATGCAGCAGGACCCCGATTCCGTCATGCTCGTCCTTTCGAGCGACCACTCCATCCAGAACGTTCGCTCCTTTGAACAAACAGTGTCCGACGCCGTCAAACTCGCCAGACAGAATCTTTTCGTGACAGTTGGAATCCAGCCCACCTATCCCGCCACGGGATTCGGCTACATTGAATGGGGCCTTCCGCTCGATAAAAACGCGCAGATTCTCCCGGCTTCCAAGTTCAGCGAAACACCCCAGGAAGCGGTCGGATTCAGCGTCCGCAGCTTTCGCGAAAAACCCAATCAGGCCGCGGCAGAACAATTCATCCGCACGGGCAAGTATCTTTGGAACGCAGGAATCTTTGTCTGGAAGACGCGCACCTTCTGGAATGCGTTTTCCCATATTCAGCCAGAAATGGCCAAAATCATCGAGAACATGACACCGACCACGATTGCCACCGATTATGCCCAACTTGAATCCCAACCCATCGACACCGCATTCATCGAACAGACGAGCCACGTCGCTTGCGTCCCTGCCCTTTTCGACTGGAACGACGTCGGAAGCTGGTCTGCGGTTCGTGAATGCTTTGAACAAGACAACAACGGCAACAGCGTCGCGGGTGATGCGTACGTCTCGGACACACGCAATTCAGTTGTTCATTCCAGCGGCCCGTTTGTTGCCACGATCGGAGTGGAGAATCTCGTTGTGGTTGCAACACCTGACGCCGTTCTGGTCATGCCAACATCGCGCAGTCAGGACGTGAAAAAGGTTATTGCCCATCTTGAAAGCCAAAAGCGAAACAAACTGCTCTAAAAATTGAATCAAAGGAGATGTCACGGATGACGTCGAAGCCAATGCTCATGGCCGCTCAAGGCCTCAAGCCCCCGCACACTCCGCAGTGGTTGATGCGCCAAGCGGGCCGTTACCTGCCAGAGTATCGCGCGATTCGCGCCCAAAACGACACGCTGACCATGTTCAGGACCCCACGCATCGCGTCGGAAATCACGTTGCAACCGCTCAGGCGTTTTCCCACGTTGGATGCAGCCATCGTTTACGCGGACATCCTCTTGATCCCCGACGCACTTGGCCTCGGTCTGCAATTCGTTCAAGGCGAAGGACCGGTTTTTCATCGACCAATCCGTTCGGAAAGCGACGTGCAATGGCTTGAGGAACAGGCTGCCGATGTCGGCGCTGTCATGAAACGTGTCGATTACCTTTTCGAGACGTTGCAGCTTGTCAAAAAACAACTTGCTCCCGAAGTCACGCTCATCGGCTTCGCGGGTGCACCGTGGACGGTTGCGAGTTACATGCTCGAAGGCCAAAGCGCACATGGTGAGTTCCACACTTCAAAGTTGTTCATGCTCCAGCATCCAAGCCTTTTTGAAAGAGTGATGGCTGTCATCACCAAATTGACCATCACATACCTCGAGATGCAAATCTCGGCCGGTGCGGAAATCGTTCAATTGTTTGAATCCTGGGGCGGTGCACTGACCCCTGCCCAATACGCACGTTTCTGCGCACCATTCTCCGAACAGGTGACTTGTGCCATCCGGCAGAAGTGCCCGGTGATTCATTTCGTGGGCGAAAGCGCAGGAATTCTTCCCGAAGTTCTCAAGGTGGGCGCAGACGTTCTGGGAGTCGACTGGCGACAGGATCTCTCGAGGGTCGGCACTGCAGCCAAAGGACACGTGAAGGCCCTGCAGGGAAATCTCGACCCCCTCATTCTGCACGCAAGCCAGAGGGAGCTTCAAGCGGCTCTTGAGGCAACGTTGAATGCGGGTCACTCGTTGTCCAGTCTTGGCTACATTTTCAACCTTGGACACGGAATACGCCAAACGACGCCCGTGGAAAACGTCGCATTCCTGACGGATTTTGTTCGAAAATACAGTTCCCAACGCTGACTGCAGAGGAGTTTTATTTATGAAATTGCGCTTGCTGTCCACCCTCATCGCATCATCGCTCGCATCGGTCGCCATGGCCGCTGGCGGCGAACTCGTCATCAACTCCATGCACTCGGATCCAACCTCGAAAAAGGCTTTCGAAACAATCCTTGCTGAATTCAAGAAGGAACATCAGGACATCAAGGTGACAGTCAACACGATCGATCACGAGTCATACAAAGTGCAGATCCGCACATGGCTGCCAAACAACCCTCCAGACGTTGCCACTTGGTTTGCCGGCAACAGGGCGAGGTTTTTCATCGACAAAAAACTCGTTGAACCCATCGACGACGTTTTCACGGCCTCGGGTGGCCAATTTTCAAAAGGCGCCCTCTCGGCAATCACATTCAACGGCAAAAAGTATCTGATGCCGACAAACTACTACCACTGGGGATTCTACTATCGTAAAGACTTGTTCCAGAAAGCGGGACTTTCCACACCACCCAAAACATGGGACGAGTTCATTTCCGCCTGCCAAAAACTCAAAGCCACAGGCTTAACCCCCATCGCAATCGGCACCAAGCAGGCATGGCCAGCCGCCGCATGGTTCGACTTCATCAACATGCGCGTCAATGGTTACGACAGCCATATGAAACTTCTCGCAGGGCAAAGCTCCTATACATCGCCGGAAGTGAAGAAATCGATGGCTGCGTGGGCTCAACTCATCAAGACGGGAGCCTTCCCGGACACGGCTCCTGCCATGACGTGGCAAGAGGCTTCGGCATTGATGTGGCAAGGCAAAGCTGCAATGTACCTCATGGGCAATTTCATTGCCTCCGAAATCCCTTCTTCCGTCAAGGCACAGATTGAGTTCTTTCCGTTTCCAACCATCGACCCCAAAGTTCCGGTTGCACAAGTGGCGCCCACCGACGTTTACTTCATCCCAGCAAAAGCAAAGAACAAGCCGAATGCAAAATTGTTCATGACCTTCCTTGCGCGCGCCGACGTTCAACAAAAATACAACGAAGTGACGGGGCTTCTGCCGGTCAACAACCAGGCAAAGATTGACGTATCCAACACGTTCCTCAAATCGGGACAACAGATTCTGGGTCAGGCCAGCGGCCTGTCGCAATTTTTTGATCGCGACGCCGACCCGGAAGTTGCAAAGGTTGGAATGGACGGTTTTGTGGAATTCATGCGCTACCCCGAAAAAGCGGACGCCATTCTTGGCCGCATCGAAAATGCGCGCAAGCGTGTCCACCGCTGAACAGAGATTCATCACCAACGACCAATCAGCCAGGGATGGGCGGATTCAATGGCATCGTTCATGCAAAAACGCGATCACCGCACAGCTTGGCGCTTTCTGGCGCCATCCTTGCTGCTGTACGGTGCCTATGTGGTTTTTCCGATATTCTTTTCACTATATCTGAGCGTGACCCAGTGGGACGGACTCACTCCGGAAGTGCTTCCAATGTGCTACGGTTCGGGGGAGAGCTGTTTTCAAAACTTTATTGATTTGTGGAATGATGAAGTCTTTTGGACTTCGCTTCGGAACAATTTTTACTGGCTTGTGTTCTTCAGCCTTTCCGCACCGATTGGTCTTGCCCTGGCCTTGCTTTTTCACGTCAAGTCTCGCTTCTCCAGTCTGTACAAGTCGATGTTTTTCATGCCCATGGTGTTCAGCCTTGTGGTCGTCGGCACAATCTGGAGTTGGTTTCTGCAGCCCAATTTCGGATTGATGGAATATCTTCTGACAACTGTGGGCGTTCTCAAGGAAGGTGAACACTTCACAATGATGTCGAGTGACAAGTGGGCCACCGCCGGATTGATAGTTGCTGCCTGCTGGCCACATGCTGCCTATTGCATGGTTCTGTATTTGGCAGGTCTCAGCAATCTGCAGAAGAACGTTGTCGAGGCTGCAGAAATTGAAGGTGTCACTCGTTGGCAAATGCTCTGGCACATCGTGTTGCCCATGTTGCGGCCAGCAACGGTAATCGTTGTCATTGTGACCATGATCGGCGCTTTGCGATCGTTCGACCTCGTGTCGATCATGACTGACGGTGGACCGGCCAACAGTTCCAATGTGCTTGCCCTGTATATGTACCAGCAAACGTTTTTAAGCTTCCGTTATGGCTACGGCGCTGCAATCTCGGTGGTACTTTTCGCCATCAGCCTGCTGCTGATACTCCTGTACTTGCGCCAGACTCTTAAAGACGAACAAGGAAGGAGCTGAGTCGTGGAACCCAAAAAGCGGGGCATCTTGTTTTGGTTTCTTGGAACCCTCCTCTTGCTGGTCTGGATTTCGCCGATTCTTGCCAGTTTGCTGACGAGCATCAAAACACTCGAGGAACTCAACGAAGGATACTATTGGACACTACCGAGAACATTCAGCTTTCAAAATTATATCGAAGCTTTCACGGTTGGTAAGTTTTCCAAATACTTTTGGAACTCGCTGGTGATCACGATTCCTACTGTTCTCGCCGTGCTCTTCTTCTCTTCGCTCAACGGCTACGTTTTGGCAAAGCTCCGCTTCAGCTGGAGCCACAAGCTCATGCTTTTGTTTCTGGCGGGAATGTTGCTCCCGTTCCAAATTCTGTTGATTCCCGTTTTTTATCTTTCCAGTCAATTCCTTCATACATACGACACACGCATGGGAGTGGTGCTTTTCCACACCGCTTTTCAACTCGGCTTCGCGTCCTTTTTCATGAGAAATTTTGTGCGCACGATTCCCGACGGGATTATCGAAGCTGCCCGAATCGATGGCTGCAGTGAGTGGCGCATCTATTCACGGATGGTGATTCCACTGATGAAGCCTGCCCTGGCAGCACTGGCCACACTGCTTTTCACCTGGATTTGGAACGATTATCTTTGGTCGTTGATCTTGATTCAATCAGACGACCTCAAACCCATCACATCCGGACTTCAAAACCTCAAGGGCCAGTGGATTACCAGTTATCACCTGCAAAGCGCGGGAGCCGTGATCGCAGCAATCCCTCCGGTCCTGATGTTTGCTTTCTTGCAGAAACATTTTATTCGCGGTCTCACCATGGGAGCAGGAAAATGACCCATCTCTTCCTAGAAGCCACCTTCGAAAACCAGCAGCACTTCAACCGGGCCGCGCGTTTCAGGCAACGCAGTCCAAATGAATTCGAGGCTCATCTTGAATTGCCCGGTCAACAGGGTCTGGCGACCTTCACGCTCAAGAAGGAAAATCTCGCTGCGATTGGCTTGAGGGCTTACAACCAATACTCACTCCGCTTCCGGGTCATGGGAAATTCGGGGCCCTTCATTTGGCCATTCCGCTGGCTGCGTTTGTGTGGATTCAAATTGCACCAGACTTCGGAATCCGCCCTTGCAAACGGGTTCCAGTGCTGGTCCGAGTCGCCAATTCTTGGCAAGACACAAACGCTCATGCCCGAATCGTTTCCCGAACGCGAGGTTTTCGGTGATTCCGGAATCTACCG
>JBMSQQ010000076.1:0-16475 GCA_049423385.1 Silvanigrellaceae bacterium
ATTCAAGACCACTGCCATTGCCAGTGCAGCCATCTGGTAGTCGGGGATAGAGCCATTGGCGAAAGATGAGACAAAAAAATGGATTTCGTCTTTGCTCAAGACAACCTTGTCTCTTTTCTTGCGGATGATTTCCTGGGGAAGAAACATTTTCAAAACCTTTTTGCCGAATTCGGCATTGTTCAATAGTTGGAATTACCGTTTTGAGTGTTGCCGTCAGCAATGGACATACCCGAACTTGTTCCAAGGCGGGTCGCGCCCGCGCGCACAAGGTTGACAGCATCTTCGCCAGTCTTGATCCCTCCGCTCGCTTTGATGCCCAGGACAAGGCCACTTTCGGTTTTATGTCGCTCGACAACCTGCCGCAAAATCCTGATGTCATCCAGATTTGCGCCGCGAGGGCCAAAGCCGGTTGAGGTTTTCAAGATGTGCACGCCGCCTCGCGCCGCAGCCAGGGCGGAGTTGAATATTTGTTCAGTATTCAGCATCGATGTTTCGAGAATAACTTTGACCAGTCTGCCTTTGGCTGCCTGAACGAGTTCCCGTGCTTCATCCTCGAGCCATTGCCATTTTTCTTCTCGGGCCCGACCAATGTTCTGGACATAATCGAATTCACACGCACCCATTTTTTCGCATTCTATAATCTCGGCCAACTTTGCTGCGGTGTGATCGTAACCGTTGGGAAAACCGACGACTGTGCACAACACCGGAGGGTTTAAATCATGCCCGGAATTTTGAAAAAAAAGGGCAGCTTGTTCAATGCGCGAGCCAGGAATACAGACAGATCTGAAGCTGTATTTCAGGGCTTGCTGCATGAGGTCTTCGTAAGCTGCTTGCGTTGCATCGGGTTTGAGGAGTGTGTGATCAATCAGCCCCGCGAGCAGTCGCAAATTGTTGGGTGCAGAGAGAAATGTTTGTCTCTGTTCGTAATCTTCGCCAACACGATCGTGAACAAACATGATAGAATCCTTACTGCCTGTCGCAAACGGAGTTTTCGTTCAAGTCGACACAATAAAGTCTGGTGAATGCGATGGCGGGAAGTTGTTTGACGCCAAACATGAATTCAGAAAGATAGTTTTTCCCCCACGATGCAAAGCCAATGTAAAAGTCTTTGGTCATTGTCGCTTTCTCATCAATTTCGAGTGTGCGCACCATGTTCTTGAGAGGACTCACAGGAACTGCCCATTGTTTATATCGTTCCCCATTTACAAACATTGTGAGGAATTCGGTTGTGTCCTCGGGTGGCACCCTGAGCCGGAGTCTGATTCTTTGTTGTGGGCCCAGTTTGAGTGGCGATCCCGATGACGCGGGCAAAGGGTCAATCCAGTCTATCTGGCTGCCATTGGAGACAAATGATTCTGTTTCCTCGGAACGAAAGGTTCGACTTGCCGCGCTGCGCAAGTGTGTCCGGAACGTCAGAGGAACAACTCCCTCAAGCAATCCGCGCTCCGATATGCCCGAAACTGGAATTGTGTTTGTGAAAATTGGTTTGAAAATCCTGGACAAGAGTGAGTCGAGACTCATGCCTGCCTGGGCAAAAAGTAGTCTCGCAAAAGAGGAACGAGCCATTTGCTCATCTGTTTCAGCGTTTTGTGTCAGCCTGAAATCGCCAATAAAAGGTCCGTCGGGAGCGATTATGGAGTCGACATTGACGGCTTGCATCAGCGGCTGAAGCAGGAATTGCAGCTGTTGTTGCTGGTTGTCAAATAATCTTCCGGCACGCAGGAATCGATTGACGCCGCTTTTGGACATCCATGCCCGGAAAGAGCTTTGGCTCAGCAGACGCGAGGGCATGAAGCTTCCATCAAAGACAATTGTTCTGGATGGTGCTGCATTTGAATTCACAGCGAACTGGGCTTCCAGCGCTCCTGGTCGGTCGGACTGGAGCGAAGCGTTGATGCTGGGGTCACAGGCCAGCAAGGCGACATCCGCCGGCTTGATTTGAAGTTTGGAAACACAGGTTCTGATATTTCCATCCCGCCAGAGTCCGACGTGATATTCCCCGGGTTCCAATTGAATGGAAAATTCTGGCCTTTGAAGCAACAGCGAGGTGAGCAAATATTCCCTCACGCCCTTGTTTTCAGATGGACTCAGAACCATCCGCATCAAGTCGTCAGGAATGAGCAGTGGCACCTCTGGCAAAAGCCCTGCTGCTTGCGGCGCAGGTTGCTGGGCCCGCACCCTGCCGATGCGCATCAGATCGCCAAATTGCAGGCCGGTTTCTTTTCCGATTTTGATGATGAGTTTTGCACGTACGTGTGTGCGCAGCGAGACTCTTGTCTCTTGATTGAGTGAAACGCTGAAGGCTTTATGGGTTCTTGCCTCACCAAAACCTGTTGAAACGATCCATCGTCCAGGGGGAAGCTTGCAGGTTGCGACTCCTTCGTCGTCCCAAAAGCCCAGAGCCTTAACAAATCTGGAAATCTGGTCATGAACCAGGAAAAGCTGTCCGCTGTTTCCGCGGATGCGCTCGCCTTCCGCATTTTCCAACTCAATTTGACTGTTGCCCACCGGTAACGAATCTTGCCCGGACGCCTGGGAAGCTGTCGAAGAATTCGACAGTAGCTGACACTGTCCCAACGGAGGCAAGCGGCCGTCGATGTTGCCGAGCGAGCCTGTGATTCCCAGGGCAAAGTGCCTGTCAGTCAGAGCGAATCCACTTTTTAAAGGCATTATGAGGGGTTGCCAGTATACAGGAGCTCCGCGGGAGCTCACCCCTTGAAAGTCGTCGGCGGTCAGGGTCAAGATCGGGTTTCGGCTGTTTTGCTCCTGCAATTCCCCGGAATTGGCGAATGAATCCTTGTCGATTTCGGAGTCCTGCGAAGTCCACCAAGGCGTCTTGCAGCTGGCTGCCATCATCAGCAGCACAAACGACAGCGCGGCCGTCGTGAATTTCGATATTTTTGAATTCTGCGTGTTTACTATCATTGTTTCCGATGACTTTGATCAATGATTTGCCACGATCACTCTAGTATTCAATCAGCAGTGACTAATCTATGCATGCTCTGTAAACCAATCAAACAACATGTCGAGCTTACAGAATACACCTTGGGATAGAGATTGACACTCCATGTTACCGTAAGTCCCGTGTTTTTGCAGTTGAAAGAGGCATTTCAGGCAGGGTGGCCGAGAACCGGAAAGTCGGCATGCCTTTTGCAGAGTGACCATGAGCGGCCTTCATTGAAGGCCAGATGACTATGAGCGAGGGAGACCTATGTTTAGTGGAAAAATGAAGTACTTCAGCAATGAATCCGCATCTTCCGGTTCCTTGACGGGCGACTTGCTCGGATCAACCGAGGTTACGGAACCATCAACGTCGGACGGTCTCAAAATCAAGACTCTGCCCCCAAGCGTGGTCAAGGATATTGAACAGAAGAATATTGCTCGTCGTTTGGCAGGCTTGTCGCCAATCGTGATCAAGGTGAGACGCTGCATTGCTTGCGGAGCACCGTTTGAGTCTGCGGGAAACAGAACCTGCGGATGTTCGAGCAGAACAGCAGGAACAATCGCGGGTCGGGAGATCATCTAAGCCCTTAAGGCCAATTGAATTCTTTCCGATACCCCAACTGAAAGGTTGGGGTTTTTTTATGCCTGCCGACGTGAAGGCCAGTCGTGCGCCGTATGTTGTCAGTTACCGATCGAATGACGGTGAACTGAAATCGATTCGTCGTGTGCCACCACCCAAGCTCCACAATTTTCAAACAGACGATGTTGTGACAATCAGCCGAAAAAGAGGTGATGATTGGGATGTTGACAATGAAGTGAAGGTGACCGGAATCAACAAGCGCCAACCAAACACATTGAGAGTCGAAAATGCTGACGGAAAGCATACGTTTCTGACCTACTCAGACTTGCGCGGAAAAGCCAAAAATCAAGCAGACGCCGAGTTGCAGGAAGAATTCAATGAACGGCAGAGGGATCCGATAGGCAGCGATTACTTGCTTTGGCCGTGACTGAGTTCAACCGATTTCGATGTGCCGTGCGAATTTCCGATGCCATCCATCAAAAAATGACTTCTGTTTCGATACCACGGATGAATCATGAGTTGGCTGTGTGCGGCCGGAAAAAAACGCGTGGGCATCGAAGGAAAAAGATGATGCAAAAGATGGAATCCGTCGTTTCGAGGGAAAAGCAGCAAATTAATCCATTCGGTCTTGAAAAGATGATTTCGACTGCGTTCAAGCACCTCGCTGCGGTTGGTCAGAAAGATGTGATCACATGCGTCCGAGAAAAGCCGCATCCACTGATACGTCGTCAGGTAGGGCATCAAGACATAGGTCAACGTCAAGAATCGCGATGCCGAAAATAAAAGTCCGAGGGTGATGAGGATAAGAATTGCCACCCTCATCAAGTTGCTCCATCGAGGAGCCCGCTTGGCCCAAAAAATGGGTCGCAGCATCAAGATCCAGAGCGGAATAATCGTAATGGAAAAGAATACCAGAACGAGGAACGCAGATGACTTTTTCTTTCTGTTCAAAAGAAAAAACCGCTCTCGAAAATCCTGGTCGCGCTCAGGATCGCCAAGATACGCGTGGTGGCTGGTGTGTTGACGCGAATAATCGCTGAAGGAGCTGAAGTCCAACACAGCCAGAAGGTGGCCAAACCATGAGTTTGCCGCAGCGTTGCCAACAAATGTTCCGTGGCTGCATTCATGCATCATGTTTCCAAGTGAACGCATGCGTGTGCCAATCCAAAAAACCGCCATACATCGAAAAATCGTTGCAGATGCTGGAAACATCGTGGCGAGGGACTCTGCCAGGACAACCCCGGAAATCGCCATGCCAATTGTCCTGAAAATAGAGAAAAGGCCAGCGGGAATGGAATCCCGTGACCTGTAGACACCAACTATCAATTCGCTCAGTTCAGAGCGGATCGAATTCAATCATTCCCCTTCATCACCGTTTCAGGCCGATGATCTCCTCGAGCATGCTGTCCGAAGTCGTAATCGACTTGGAGTTCGCCTGGAAACCACGCTGGGTGGTGATCATGTCCACGAACTGACCCGCAAGGTCAACGTTGGATTCCTCGAGCGACGCAGAGTAAACCGCTCCTCGGGCACCTGTTTGTGGCACACCGACGCTCGGTTCACCCGACCGATATGTTTGGCCGTAGCAGTTTTGTCCTGTCTTTTGCAAGCCGGCAGGGCTAGGGAAGGTCGCGAGCGCCACGGCTCCAAGTCGACGTTCCAAGCCGTTCGTGTAGACCGCTCGCAGGTTTCCTTCCTGGTCGACTTTCAGGGACTTGAGGTAACCAGCCTCCGAACCATTCTGCGAGTGGTACAGAGTGTTGGAACGGGTTGCCAAGCTTGTGGAAGTCTGTTTTCCGATTCTGCCGTTTTCGTCTTCGATGGGACCGAAGTTGAACTGGATTTTCTGTGGAGCGGCACCGTTTGAGAATATAACCTCATGCGCGTCGCTGCCTTCCATGACGTCGACGAAACTTGGCTTACCTTCCTTGGTGCGGAAGTTCATTACGGGTTTTCCACTCTCGTCGAACTGTATTTTACCCGTACCGATAACATGCGGCAGCGGTTTTCCGAGTTCATCGTAAGGAGGGGCTCCCTTGACTTCTGCGCCGTCGATACAGGCGTGCCAAGACCAGCTGTTTTCACCTTCCTTGTCTTTTGAGAAGTATACAGTGGCCTGGTGTGACTGACCGAAGTTGTCATAAACCGTCACTGTCGACGCGTAGTTTGAGGTTTCGTTTGGCCTGCGTGGATCAAACTGTTCCACGAGCACGGGTTCGCGCAAGTCCAGGTTGACGTTCATTGTGACTTTTGAAGATGGAACGGGCGTGATGGACGTTGTGGTGATCATCAAGTCCTGCATACGCGTTTCGAGCTTTCCATCCTGTCCAGCCAAAAAGCCTTGAAGCTTCTGTCCGTGGACGTCGGTGATGTAGCCGTCGCGGTCGAAGCGGAAGGTTCCCTGGCGCGTGTAGGTCATCGAGCCCGAGTCGCCATCGTTGGCACCCGTACGCATCACGAAAAATCCTTCACCCTGAATCGCCATGTCGGTGATACCACCGGAGTGCGACAACGCGCCCTGCGTGAAGTTGGTCGTAATACTTCTCAAGCGGGCACCACGACCCAGCTGAGAGTGTTCGTTCAAGTTAATCGCCAAAAGGTCTTCGAATTCGGCGCGGTCAGCCTTGAACGCACGCGTATTCGAGTTGGCGATATTGTTGGATATCACACCCATGGCGTCGGTATTGACCGTGAGGCCGGATACACCACTGAACAGCGCATAGTGAATAGCCATTTATGAACTCCTCCATCGCTTCAAAGCGTTTTCAGATAGCCTTTTTGGATTCAGTCTTTGTCGTTTTTCCAGTTGTCACCGCTTCCGGCGGTTTGGTGTCTGTCTTGGCTTCCTGCCGAGGATTGGATTGTTTCGCCGGCTCCGCCGTCACGGCAGATTTTTCTTTCGCTTGTTCCTTTGCGGGAGAAGGCTTTTCTTTCAGCCGTTCCGGGCTGGCAGTTGCCATCTCCTTGTTCTGCATGATGCTTGCTGCATTCTTCTCTTCTGCAGCCTTGTCGTTCTTCACTGGACGTTCAGCATTCCTTGAGGACTCAGGTCGTCTGGGCTGGGAGGCAGCCTCGGAATTGTCGGGCCTGATTGAGAGAATGTCTTTTGCTTCAACGGCACCGCTTGCGGTTTCCAGTTTCCCGCCCGAAGCAAGATCAGTGATGGCATCAACCTTGGTCACGAAGCTTGTCTTGACCTTCATTTCCTTGCCATCAATGGACGAAGCATTGACCTCGAAATTGTATTCTCCGGGCTTGGCAGCAATTCCGCCATCGGTTTTTCCATCCCATTCGATGGTGTGGCGGCCGATGTCCTTCTCGCCAAGTCCCAGGGTGCGCACGACTGTGCCGCTGCTGTCCTTGATGAGCACGCTCACGCTTCCGGAAGGGGCGGCCAATTCAATCGAGCCTTGGCTGATCTTTTGATCAGACCCGACTTTGAGTTTTGATCCACTCACTTCAACAAGCTTACCAAGATATGGAGTCAGTTTGTCGATGTTGCCTTGAGCCGATTTGTTGGCCATGTCGGTCAACGACTTGTTGACATTGATCAACTGCTCGACGGTGTTGAACTGGGCAAGCTGGGTTGCCATTTCATGATTTTCCATCGGTTTCGTCGGGTCTTGATACTTGAGCTGGGTGACCATCAGGTTGAGGTAGTCATCCTTGTCGAGTTTGTTTTTCAGTTTGTCCTGCTTGCGACCCGAGACCCGCTCGAGCATTTCGCGAAATTCCTTGTCGTTCTTGCTTTCGCCAATCTTGAGTTCACCGCCTTCGCCGAGCGATTTCTTGTCTGCTTCCAACTGCTCCGCGATTGCGTTGTTTGATGCACCAATAACTTTGTCGAAATTGAATTTGTCGGAAGATTCCTCGCGCTGTTTCTTCGCTTCCTCAAATGCAGGACTGGCTGTCGTCATTGGAGCGACGAATGGTCCCGGCTTGTTGGTCACGCTGAACATTGTTCAAATCCTCTTCGTTGTGCACTCATTTTTGACAATAACAAGACTCAAGCTGTCACCTTGAGTGAGCCATTTGCAGCGCGTTGCACATTTGTCTGCGCATCATTTTTTCCTGAGTAATTTTTTCTCACTCCACCTGCAGAAGCTGCGTTGTTCTGTACAGGTGTTGTTGGCCGTTCAAAGAAGCGCTCCCCGCCACTGAAGTTCTGTTGGGATGAGTTCTGATTGCCTTGAGAGAATGAAGAGAAATTCTGTTGCTGCTGCTGCTGTTGATTTGCACGCGAATTGTCGCTTTGAGACGGATTTTGGAATCCGGAGTCTCCAAGTTTCGTGTCAGTGGCAAATCGCACACCTTCAAGAACCACATTGTGCTTCTCGAGACCCGACTTGAGTTCATTGGACTGTTTTTCAAGTTCCTGCTTGATGCGGTCCGAATTTGCAACCAAATCGATGTTCACGCGATTGTTGTCGGTCATGTTGATTCGCAGTTCAACAACGCCCAATTGGCTGTCCTTGATTTGAACCTTTGCCGAGCCACCGCCCTTGACAGCCAGCTCGGAAGCGATGCTCTGTACACGGAGTGCCGCTGAACGTGCCATTTCGCGTGTCCGTTCCGATTCACGTGCACGTTGTGCGTTCTCTGTATTCAGGTCGCTTTTTTCGCGAACGCTGTTGAGTGACTCGGCTTTGGAAGCGGCAACTTCACCGATAACATTGGTTCGCCCACCTGGAGCTTGTCCCGAAGATGAATCCTGACGGTTCGGATTGCTGCCCGTCTGTTCGCCGGAGAGCTTGGACATGCTTGCAAGTCCTGCGACCGAGTCCTGGGTCATGGGAGAAGACGAAGGTCCGTTGCTTGTTGGGTTTGAAAGTCGACCCGCTGGTCCTGCCTCGCCAGCAAAACCGGTTCTGTTGCCATTCGCAGGCTGGCTTGGATTCTGAAGCGACTGAGGGTTTGACATCGCATCCACCATGGCTTTTTGCTCTGGTGTCAGGTCACGATAAGAGGTCCACTGAGGCTGTGTTGAGGTCAAAGCCTCCCGCATTTGCATTTGCTTCAGCAGTTCCGTGTTTTTGGCATCCTGAAGTTGCAGGCTGTCGAGTTGGCCCGCCTTGAGCTGGGAAAGCTGATCAAGCTTGTCGAGGGTCAGCTTCTCCATTGCCTGCTCTTGAAGATTCTGCTGAGCAACGAGATCGCGCAACGCCAGGTCGTTCTGGTTCCATTCCAGTGCTGCAAGCTTTTTCAACAGTTCGCTGTTTTCGGCGCTCTTGCCATCCATTGAACGTCCGACGGCCATTTTTCCTTCGGCCAGACTATTTTCGTTTGGAGTGAATTCGAACTTCACGTCATCAAACTTGGAAGCAAGCTTGTTCATTTCATCGAATTTACCCTGGTTCTGATCGGCAACAAGATGACCGTTCTTTTGCATGTCTGCCAAACGTTCAAGTTTGCTCCCCAGTGCATTCATGACGCCATTCAGGGAGCCGCCGGCTTCGACCACTCCATTGAGCTGGTCAACGCCGGTATGCTTATCTTGAAGCGAATTGGCATTTGCGCTCAGTTTATCCAGGCGAAGGTCTTTGGGTTGGTTTGTCGTCTGGTTCGGATTCGTTTGTTGATTAACCGCATTCTCATTTTCAAAAGATGTTTTTGCGTTCATTCCATCCTGTTGAGCAACGAGGAGTTGAGAGAGGGTCTGCTCAGACGATTCCTCCACGTTTGTCTTTTTCCCCTTGGACTTTGTTGCCTTTCGACTGTCGTCGCTGGCTTCTGACTTCTTGCGGGTGCCCTTGCTTTCGGAAGCCTCCACAACCGGCTTTTCAATTTTTTCCGTCTTTTCTTGAGCAGCATGTGGCTTCTCGACCTTGCTGAGTTCCAACAGCTGGGTAAATGAATTCGCTCCAGCAAGGTTTGTGTTTCCCAGTGCCGCAGGACCACCCGCCAGAAGTTGCCCTGTTGTCGAGAGTGAATCCGCATCCGTGCCGGCGAGCTTTGAGTTCAAGTTCGGAAGATCATTTTGACCCGATCGCGCATTGGGAAAGGTGTTGAGCTGCGAAAGTCTGGATTGGTTGATCATGGCGAGCCTCCGTGTGTTCATTCGAACTCTATTTCGAAGCAACGGTTTTCTTGAGTGTCGGACTTGCAGTTCAAAACGAGTTTTTTTCGCTGCAGACTTTTCAAAGTGCGTTTTTTTTGCGCAGCAGAAAGTGTTCGATGGATGCTTGGAATTATCAAAAGAGAATTAAAAAATATCATTATTTTCTGGGGTCTTTTGGTTCTGTTCGGTGTTACCCACGGATAAATTCTTCCGCGTCAATTGACTAGCTGGCCATGGGCACCTACACTCCGGCACATTCTCGCATGGAAAAGCATTTGCTTGCGGTCGTCTGCACAGGGAGTGTGCTCGGATTACCGCAAAGAGCGCGCCAGGGATTGCGCGTTTTAGGACCGTGCGGGTCTATCCGAAGGGAGTCGGTATGAGAGTGTCTGCACGTTCCATTGCGACGGTACTTGGCGTCATTGCAGTCTCTTCAATTGGTCTGAGCGACCGTGCACAAGGAAGCCGTGCAGCTAAAAACATCGCTTTCACCGAAGATGGTTACCCTTACATTCGTGGCGAATATCTCGTTAAAGTTCGTTCCGGCGCAGCGCTCGAGCGCTTGCTTGAACAACAATACGAAAGTGTTGGTGCAGTTGCACAACGTGCCCCGCTGTTGAATTCAACCGATTCCGGCATCTGGTACAAGGTCAAAGTGGCGGACGACTACAAGCTCCGTGAGGCGATTCTTTCTGCCCGCGAGAACGCCGATGTTGTCTATGCAGAACCTAATTATCTCTATTACACCCAGTCGGCCAACGAAAAGAACATTCCAATGCCTCCATCCAAGGGTGGCAAGGCTGGTCCCGATTACCAACCCGTTCCTTCTCTTCCAAATCCATCCGTCGTGGATCCTGAAGTCTCGAAAATGTACGGGCTCAGCAAAATCGGTGTTCAGCAGGCTTGGCAAACAACAAGCGGAAGTTCAAAGGTTCTGGTCGCGGATATCGACACCGGAATCGACTACAACCACGAAGATCTCATCAACAATGTCTGGCGCAATCCAAACGAGATTCCGGGTGATGGAATCGACAACGATGGCAACGGTTTTGTGGATGACGTGGTTGGCTGGGACTTCCGTGACAAGGACGCTCGCCCATTCGATGACAACTCACATGGTAGCCACACGGCAGGGACGATTGGCGCCACTGGTGGCAACGGAATTGGTATTTCTGGCGTTGCACAGCAGGCAAGCGTGATGTCTCTGCGTTTCCTTGGCGGCGCTGAAGGTTCAGGTTCGTTGGAAGATGCGATCAAGGCTATCGAGTATTCGACCAACAACGGTGCGCAAATCACATCGAACAGTTGGGGTGGCGGTGGCTACTCCCAGGCGATGTTCGATGCCATTTCGCGCGCAAACGACAAGGGCATTCTGTTTGTTGCGGCAGCGGGCAACTCCGGCAGTGACAATGACAAAAAGGCTCAGTATCCGGCAAGCTACAAATTGCCAAACGTGCTCACGATTGCTGCTACAGACTCTGCTGACAAGCTCGCTTCTTTCAGCTGCTACGGTGCGACAATGGTTCATCTTGCTGCTCCCGGCGTCAAGATTCTCAGCACCACGCCCGGCAACAAGTACGCAAGTCTGAGCGGAACGTCGATGGCGACTCCACACGTGACGGGTGCTGCTGTCCTTTTGAAAGCGGCATACCCAAACATGAAGGCCAAGGAACTGAAAGCAGTTTTGATGGACTCTGTTGAAAAGCTGGACAGCTTGTCCGGGAAGGTTGTCACTGGAGGTCGTCTCAATATCTCGAAGGCTTTTGCAGTGGCAAGAGCCCAGTTCGGAGAACCAGTTTCTGGGAACTGATTTCCCATCGCACGACCGATGACGCGCCTAGGCAAGCCTTGGTCGGTGTGATGAGTTCAAAGGATTTAGATTGATCGGAGCATTCCCAAAAGGAGGCTCCGATGTTTTTTTTAGCTCGATCCTTCCGAGAATTTTCTCGCATCGCATCCTGGGCGGTTGCACTCGGGTTTTCTCTCGGTTTTGCTGTACTCGAAGCTGCCGACGAGCCTTTGCATGATGTGACTTCTCCTCAGTTTGTTCCCAACGAGTATCTGGTCAAGGTCAAGTCGCGGGATTCCCTCGATTCCCTTGTCGGAGAATTCGATTTTCTTGTCTCTGAACGACCGCTCTTCAGAACCTCGGGTGGTGATTGGTACAAGCTGTCTGATGTTGAATCTCGCACGTCGTTCAATGAAATCATGGCGTATGCTTATTCAAATCATTTGTTGAACGAAGACGTTGTTCACATCGAAAAGAATTTGATTTGGCGGGCTCTGACGGTCGCTGTTGATCCTGCTCCAAAAAGTGCGCCTGCGTTGCCAAAACGCGCGCGCAGGGATCCGCTTCTTGGGCGTTCATGGGGAATCGGGAAAATTCATGCAACCGATGCATGGTTGAAAACCACAGGCAGCGAACAAGTCATCGTCGCCGATATCGACACCGGAATTGATTACAATCATGACGATCTCATCAACAATATCTGGCGCAATGCAAACGAGAAGGCAGGCGATGGAATCGACAACGACGGCAATGGATTCGTCGATGACGTTGTTGGATGGGACTTTGCAAACAAGGATTCGTTGCCTTGGGATGACAATGGTCACGGAACTCATACGTCGGGGAGTATTGGTGCCACGGGTGGAAACGGTGTTGGCACAGCGGGTGTGGCGCCAAGGGTCAAATTGATGGGTTTGAAATTTCTGAGCGGAGATGGCTCAGGCAGCACCGAAGATGCCATCCGGGCAATCAACTATGCTGTTCAGAACGGAGCCACGATCCTCTCCAATAGCTGGGGAGGTGATGAGTATTCGAAAGCTCTCGAAGATGCGATTTCAGAAGCGGCTGCCCGGAACGTTTTGTTCGTGGCTGCCGCTGGAAACGATGGAACAAACAACGACACTCTGCCGATGTATCCTGCAGCTTACAACTTGCCAAACGTGATAGCGGTTGCCGCTTCGGATTCTGAAGATCGACTCGTCGACTACAGCAACTACGGTGCTCATTCAGTGCATATTGTCGCGCCAGGCGATGTGGTCTTCAGTACCGTTCCCGGCAACAAGTACGAAGTCAACAGTGGTACTTCGATGGCATGTCCGCATGTCGCAGGAGCCGCTGCTTTGTTGAAGTCATTCAGGCCAACACTCACGGCGCTGGAGATCAAGAAAATCCTTTTGGATTCGGTGGACAAACAACCCGATTACGCGGATAAGATTGCAAGCGGCGGGCGTTTGAACGTAGACCGTGCTTTGTCTCTTGCCGCGGGAGACCAAAGATAAGAGGCCTCTCTGCCAGATGCTTGAAAATGAAATCCAGGGTCGGATCCGTTGGTCAAGCATCAAACTCTTTATCAGCTCGGCACTCCACCACCGGACGCCACTTTTGGCAGGTCTTGTTGGTCTGACCGCGGCTTCAGGTTGTTGGTCGCTCGTCACGTTTTTGAGCGGTCGCCTCGCCGACAGAATTTTAGCTGTTGGAGAATCTGGCCAGTCGATTCAAAATGATGGGCAGATCGCACTCCACTTTGCTGCTGTTCTGGCAAGCCTTCTCACAATGTATCTTGGCAATCGATTTGGCCGGCTCTGCATCAACGCAACTCTCATCAAGTCACTGAACGAACTCCATGAGCGTGCGATTTCGGCGGTCCTGCAGTCGCCGATGGCCTTCTTCAACACAAATCCAAGCGGACGGATAGTTGCGCGCTTCTCGAATGATTTTCACAATGCATCGCAGTCGCTCGATCGAACCATGGCGACGTTTATATACTCACTCCTTGCAATATTTTTCAGTTCAATCGCAATTCTTCAAACTCAACCGATTGTGTTTCTTTTCGCACTTCCTGTGGCTTTTGCCATTTTTCAAACGAGTCGTGTTCTGGGGCGAAAAGCGAGGGATAAACAGCGCTCATCGGGCCGGGCCGCTGCTTCTGTCCTTGCTCATCTTGCTGAAACCGGAAATATCGGTGTTGGTGTGCGGGCGTTGGGTCTTGAGGAAAAACTCGCGCAAAGAATGGACTCACTTCAGGTCGAATCTTCCAGATTCGCCTTGTCGACGATCGAACTGAGCAATCTGCGGGCCTTTATTCAATCCTTGTTGGGACTGATGGTGATAGCCGGAGCGTTGGTTGCGTCCTGGTGGGCGCATGAGCGAGGGCAGATCTCTATTGGTCAGGCGGGTGCAATTGTCACACTTCTGATGGTGGTGCTGCGCAATTTCGTTTTGGTGATCGAATTGATCAACACCGTTGAACTTGGATTTGTCAGTATCGAGCGGATCAATGAATATGCCGAGCTGCCAACCGAAGAAGCTTCGCGCACGGAAATCCTTGCTGCGGTTCCTCCGCGGTTCAAGTCGTCCATTATCGCCTTTGAAAATGTTTCTGTTGTCTATCATCCCGATCATCTTCCGGTCCTCAGGAATCTGACAGCCTCCATGGAGACCTGCAGGATGACGGGAATTGTGGGGCGAACCGGTTCCGGGAAAAGTACGCTGATATCGGCGTTGCTGCGTTTTGTTCAAATTTCCGAAGGACAAATCTACCTCAAGGGTCAAAATCTGGCAGCCCTCCCGGCGCGTGAGATAAGAAAAAAAATTGCTTTGGTGCCACAGGATCCAATTCTGTTTTCGGGAGATCTCTTCCACAACATCATACCGGGCGGAAACATGTCAGACGACGAAGCGAAAGGTCGGGCGCTGAATGCCTTGAATGAAGTTGGTCTGTCTGATTGGTTCGGCCAATTGCCGCAAGGACTGGAGACCGAACTCATCGAGCGTGGTTTGAATTTGAGTCAAGGACAACGACAGCTGGTGTGTCTTGCCCGTGCTTTGGCTCTTGCTCCTGAGCTTTTGGTTTTGGACGAGGCGACAAGTGCAATGGACTTCGAGTCGGAAAAAATTGTTTCGGCAGCACTCCAGAAAATTCGTGTTCGCCTGCCGATTCTTTTGATTGCTCATCGACCCGAAACCATTCAATCCTGCGATGAGGTCTGGCTGCTCAAGGATGGAAAAATTGCTTGGGCCGGAGTTCCTGCTGCTCTTCCTGCGCAGGAGAAAATTGAATGAGTGCTGGAAAGCGCGAAAAGCTCGATCTGATGGGCGCTCTGAAGATTCTTGCCAGGTCGCAATCATTTTCCGACATCACGAAACATGTCTCTCTGCGTGTTTTGATCATCACGTTGTTTCTGCTGCTGGGCACCGTGGCTGGCTTGTTTGCAATTGATTCGCAAGCGAAGGTTTTGAGTTTTCTCGGCCACAAGGATACTGGCGAACAGAATTTGTTTCTTAAGCTTTTTTTGTTGTTTATCGCTGCGCAGTTTCTCTTTGAGGTGCTCCAGTTTGTGAGGCGCTCGGTGCAGAACCGGGTGTCCGTTGCGGTGACAGACCTGTTGCGGCGAAAGATTTACTCAAAATACAGTCAACTGAGCTATTCAGAACTTCAATTGGTGTCATCGGGTGAGATCGCCCAGTTGCATGCTTCCGATTCCCAGCAGGTGGCTTCTGTCTGGTCTGAAGGAATTCTTTCCTTTTTCACGACTCTTGTCCTGACCCTTGGAGTTTCGATTTTTCTTTGCATTCAAATCGGAATTCCTGGAGTGGTGTTTTTTATCATTCTTGTCATTCTCATTTTTCTTGCTCAACGTTTTGCGCGCCAGACAGCACCTGCAATGCAGCAACGAGCCTACTTTTCCTCCAAGCGACTGTCCGTGATTCAGGAGTCGATCCGCTCTGTCTTTCTCGTCAAGGCGCTTGCCGCTGAACAGGAATTTGAGGGCCGCATCAAAAGGCTCGCCACCCAGGAGCAGGACACCAAGCTGTTGGCCTCGGCAATCAGTTGCCGGTACATCCCGATTTTTGCATCGTTGCGCTGGTTTGGTTGGGCGTCATTGTTGCTCTGGATTGTTTATGCACCCGGATTTTCGGGCGGCGCGCGCGACCCGCGTCAGCTGGTGGCTTTGGTGTTTGCGGTCAATTGGTATTCCAGTCTGCTGCAGGATTCGTTTTTGTTCGTCGGCACATACCTCAGTTTCATACAGGTCGGAGCGGTTTCGGTGCAAAGACTCGATCGCTTTCTGGAACTGCCGTTCCGGCGGCCGGTGCTGGCCGAGAATGCACCTGAACTTCCGGCAGGAGCAATCATTGGCCTTGCAAATGTGACGGTTGAATACCCTGGGCGCGCTGGACAACCAGCATTGCAGGGTGTGCACTTTGCTGCTCTTCCGGGTCAACTCATCGTCGTCGCGGGCCCAGTGGGTTCTGGGAAGTCCACGCTGTTGAGGACCCTTTTGGGGGAATTGGTTCCAAAGGATGGGGTGGTGGTCAAAAAGCGTGGATTGAAGGTTGGCTACATGTCTCAGGATGTGACCTTGCCATCCGCCACATTGCGCGACGTCTTGCGGCTTGAGTTTGATGATTCGAAAAAGGAAGATGCCCAGTTGGTTGGGCTCCTGAGGAGGGTCGAGTTTACCCGCGATCTGCAGGCCATGCCTGAGGGGTTGGCGACTCCAATCGGTGAAAGAGGGGTGACGCTCTCGGGAGGGCAGCGCGCCAGGGTGGGTTTGGCTCAGCTCTCATACTTTAGTGACGTGGAGGTTCTCCTTCTGGATGACCCCTTGGCAGCGCTGGATGAGACCACTTCCGCGCTGGTTATTTCCAGTCTTGTTTGTGGCTTATGGTCATCCAGGACCCGCATTGTCTGCACCCATCACCCCGAATTGATTCGTCGTGCCGACAGGGTGATCCGTCTCGAGGCCGGGAGGGTGGTGGAGCAGGGGCCTCGAGGCCAGGAGCAGAACCCCGAACAACAGCACTGAAGGCTTGACCATCGATGCCTTTGTCGCTAGGGTGCGGCCCTGCTTGAATGCGGTACAACCAAGCGTTTCTTGCATACA
>JBMSQQ010000077.1:0-16251 GCA_049423385.1 Silvanigrellaceae bacterium
GGCTATTATGGCTTCGAAGGGCGTCAACCCTATGAGCGGATGCCTGCCTATTCTTCCTCAGCTTCCCATCTTTTTCGGATTGAACGCGGTGTTGATGCATACATTTGAGCTTCGCCACGCTCCGTTTGCGTTTTGGCTGAACGACCTTACGGCACGAGACCCACTGTACATCACGCCCGTTATCATGGCTTTCTTGATGTACATCCAACAGAAACTGACACCTGCGCCGACCTCAATGGATCCCGCTCAACAAAAAATGATGCAATTCCTGCCACTTATATTTGCTGTCTTCATGTTGACCTACCCATCCGGCCTGGTTGTCTATATCATCACCAATACGGTACTTTCACTCATCCAACAGAAGTACATGATGCGAAAATACGCATCCTTGAGCTGACCGCAAATGAACGGTCTTGACCCCAGGAACCTGGCGCCATCGACAGGAGACCTGCTACAGAAACGGAGCGTTTGACGAATGAACAAGCAAGAATTCAACGGAAAAACCCTGGACGAGGCTTTGTCCGCTGCAGCCAGAGCACTCGGTACAGATGTGACTCTTATTTCCTACAACATCCTCCCGCAAAGCTCAGGTGGGTTGTTGTCCAAACTCTTCCAAAGGGGAGTCAGACTCGAAGCCTGGGTCGACCAATCCAACGACGTTCAGGCGGCAGCGCGTGAAGCAGTCCGACAAGCCATGGCAGATGCACAGGGGCAACAGGGCAAATCCAGATCGAACGAAAACAATCGCGACCGTGGCCAGCCACGTGAACGCGCAGCAGGCAAACAAGCGGACGGTAACAGACCTCAACAGCCAGGCAGAAACACGAGAAACGGAAGCAGTCTGCAACCTTCAGGACGTGACCGCAATCGACAAAACGCGCCTGTCGCGCGGAGGGATGCGCCGCATCGTCAAGACAGAACTGCATCCGATCGGGGCGACGAGAGTCAATTGGGAGAGAGAATTCAGAGACCCCGATTCCCTCTCAACTCACCTGAATCGAAACTCCTGCTGGAAGAACTCGCCGACCAATTCATCCGTGGATTCGACCCTGAAATTCAACCAGCAAAACCGACTCTTGATTTCGTCAATGACGAAGACGTTGTTGTGACCGTGAACGCCCCGAACCTGGAGAGCTTCCTTGTTCGCAGCGATCGCTTGTCATGTGCTTTTGAACACTTGTTCAAGCGCATTGCGCAACGGAAATTCGGGGACGTGGGTGGGCGCATTACCCTGAATGCGGGAACCGCAGCGCAGCAGCGCGAAGACAAACTGAAGCAAATGGCTCTTGATGTCGCTGAAAAGGTCAAAGAAAACGGCAAGACCATCACTCTCAGCTCGAAGAGCAGCCAAGAGCGCCGCGTGATTCATCTTGCGCTTGAAAATATGGAAGGAATCGCGACCAAGAGCGTTGGCATTGGCGAGAATCGGAAGCTGGTTGTTTACTCGACGAACCGCCCACAACGTGATGAACAGCGCGGAAACCGAAACAATCAAAACGGTGGCCGAGGTCGCAACCGTCGCGGACCAGCTGATCGCGGACAAGGCGACGGCCAGGCACGACCATTCAATCCGGAAGCAACAGGCGAAGGTACCATGGATGCTGCCGGCAACAACCAACCCAGACGAAACAGAAGAAGAGGACGGCGCGGAGGCTCGCGTCAAGGACGTCAGAATTTCCAAAACGGACCTCTTTTGGACAACCCGACACCGATTGGCGATGGCGGATCCGATTCATCTCGTGATTCTGAAGTCTGACTTTGCCGCCAGGATTGATGTATTCCCAACTTTCAAATGACACCATTTTTGCGCTGAGCTCGGCAACCGGGCGAGCCGCCATCTCGTTGCATCGCATCAGCGGAGCTGGCTGCCTGCAAGTGCTCAGCCGGTTTTTGCGGGTCCCCGGCAGGCATGGCCAGAACGAAACGAATGTCTCTTCAAGAACACAAAATTTTGAACACTCTCAGGCCCGTTACACAGCTCTGGTGAATGGCGAAGGTGCAGTCATTGATGACTGCCTGATTACGTTCTTCAGTGGACCCCGAAGCTATACTGGAGAAGACACTCTTGAAATTTGTGCTCATGGAAATCCGCTGATCACCGCGAGCCTTCATTCACTTTTTCGAATGCTTGGTTTCCGGGACGCGAGGCCAGGTGAGTTCACCCAAAGAGCTTTCCTGAATGGAAAAATAGATCTGACCCAGGCAGAAGCCATTGACCAGTTGATTCACGCAGACACGCAGATGGGTATTGAGCTGGCCAGGGAAGCCTCCGAGGGCCGCATTCACGCGGTTGCAAAAGAGCTCCGCGATCAAATAACGGCAAGCCTTGCTTATTTTGAGGCTCACATTGATTTTGCAGATGACGAAGTGGGTTCGTATGACGCACAAAGTCAGCTGACACAATTGTCGGAGCTCAGAGCAAATCTGCTGCGCCTTTCACAATCCTATTCAACCGGCGTGAAAATGCGAGAGGGCATCAAAATCGCGTTTCTTGGCAAACCAAACGCCGGAAAGTCCTCATTGTACAATGCTCTGCTGGGATATGAACGCGCCATTGTCACGGATATCCCTGGCACCACCCGGGACGTTGTTGAAGATAGATTGCTCATAAGAAACCGAGATTTTGTTCTCATGGACACAGCAGGCGTGCGTGAAACAACTGACACCGTCGAAAAACTGGGTGTCGCAAGGTCAATTTCCACAGCTTCCCTTGCCGACATTATTTGTCTCGTTCTGGATGCATCGAATTGCATGGCTGACTCGCTGACCTCCACAATCAGAGCCGAGGCGGAAGATCTGTTGCAGTCGTTGCCGGACGTTGAAGACAAGAAAATATTAATAGTCTTGACGAAAAAGGACCAATGGCATCAAGAACTCGTCGATGCATTTGCTCCAATGAATCCGCCAATCAGCGTTTCCCAAAAAACACCAATGACGATTATCTCGACGTCAGCAAAATTGACAAATTTGTCGGAACTTGAGGATGTTCTCGTCCAAGCTCATGATCAGCTTCTCGGCGAAGGACGGGCTGCGCGCTCGGCCGTGCTCATTTCCAAGCGGCAGCATGACAAGTCCTTGATGGCTCTGGCTGCTGTTGATTCAGCCATTGAACTTGTTGAAAAAAAAGACTTCCCCGAGAAAGTCGCGTCGGTGCTGCTGAGTACCGCACACCACGTCAGCGAGATTGTCGGGGAAATTGGAACAGAGGATGTGCTGGAGAATATATTCTCCAGCTTCTGCATCGGCAAATAACTTAGTAGCCGGTGATTTTCTCTGGATCGTAAGAGTAAACTTTTGGCAGTTCCTTGGCGAATCTGATGAGAGTCGACTGTTGGTTCACAAGGGTGTCGAAAACCCGTTTACCATTCGGCTCTGTCCGCACCAAATCGATTTTTTCCTGAAGCCTGTTGATGCGTTCAGCATCATCCGCAGCTTCCATGACCTCATCCATGATCGAATTGAAGCGAAGCTTTTCTTCAGGAGTCAGTCCACTCGTGTTTGCATACTTGTGATACCGTTCAATTTGCTTCGGGTCGGTGTCAATAACGACTGTCCCATCCTCTTTCTTATCCACCACAACACCAGGTTTGGTGTAAATTCCAGCCTTTGGAACGTAGTCACCAACTTGCATGTTTGCATTCCTCTTTGGCACCGGATGTGTCATCATAACCCATTCCCCCTCTAAAATTCACTCAATATTGTGGAACATTTCTCAGGTCTGTTTGATAATTTGGTGGTGAATATTGATCGCGCAACATTCGATGCAGCAATTCATTTTCAAGATAATGCAAGACCTTGGGATCAATTCTCTTGCTTTCCTTGTAGCTCTGAATCATCTCATAGAGATTCTGAATCTCTTCCTGCTTGCTGTCGGACTCAATGTTCTTAAGATTGACGTTGTAGGAAGCCCGTTGCTTTTCATCGAGGGTATTCTTCAACCCTTTATCGGCCTGCTTTTGAATTTTTGAGAGATCATTTTCAAGTTCAACCGTACCCAACTCGTGTTCAACCTTCTTGACAACAGCTGGTCGACCATTGCTCAAGAAAATCACGTCACCATTGACCATTTTCATACTCTATCCTCCCGGGCAGGCGGCAAAGAAGAGAAGATCCCTGCCTGATTCTATATCATTTTGAGTCTTATGAATCCGGGTTGTCGAAAACCTTGACTGGCAAGTTTCTGCAGCGGCGCGCAAATGCAGCGGTAAAGGTCCCAAAAGATCGGCCGAAGAGAGCACAAACGCGACAACACGACGCTAGAGGAAAACGTGATGTTTGCCGACAATCGAGGCCCAAACAGCATTTTCAGCACAAGCATCTGCTGCATTCTTCTGAGCGCGTGCAGCGGACTGTTGCCGTCTGTGCCCGATCCATTGAAAACACCAGCAAATCGATCCAGTTCAGCCGATGCCAATGGCGTGGACGACTCATCCCGCTCAAACAAGCTTGACCCGGAAAGTTGGACCAGGAGACTGGTGGACCTTCGAGAAAATGCGGTAAAAATTGCAGGCAATCTGACAGATTTGAATGCGCAGCTGGCACAGATTTACTCGGTCAAAGATGCCTTGTGCAAAAGACAATCGGAGCTCATCGCATCGTGCATCGTCCACACACCTCTTTCACCGACAAACTGGAGAACCGCATCTGCATGCCGTTCGGATCGAAGAATCTGGGATTCCCGCCAGTTCAGCATCGACTTTCGTGGACTGACAGGGCGGTTCCAGCTTGTGCTCGACAATTCAATTGAGTCTTCGGTCTTTGAAGGCGGTAAAACCACGAATGTCCAGTGGACATCGAGAGGAAGCCGCAGCTTGAAGGAACTCAAGCTTTCAGACGTGGGTGTGATCAAACTCAAGGCAATCGAAGGAAGTCTGTCAGACCTGGACGTGGCAACATTTGAATTCAAGGTCGACAATAAAATCCTGCTCAATCAGAACGATTTTCTTTTCAACACCAGGACAGAAAACGCTGTTTTCATAAGTCAAATTCCACTGACGAACGAACTCTCCACGCCTGAATGTCATGTGGATGAGACAGAACTTGAATCGATCGTCGAAGGAGCGTTGTCCAAGGTTGCTCTTCCCGAGAAAAACTCAATTCCAGACGAAAAGAGCGATCTTTCTTTCGAAATCAGAGCACAGTCGTACATGGAAATCATATCGAACCTGCAGAGGGAGTATGACCTGAGATCGGACGCTTACCTTGCATCGGCTCAAGATATTTCACGCATACGTCGAGATCTTCGCGGTGATCTCCAGCTGGGCTGCTGGAGCCGAGAGATTGTGAAGACTATTGAACTCAACATCAATGGAAGTCATCTTCCGTTGTCGGACTGGGACAGAAGTCGGACGCAACAATCATTGGGCCCGATGGGAAATCCGACACAAACAGTGCTCAATCTTGGAGGTGGATTGCGATTTTCAAACAATGATGAAAACACCACAGCCATTTTCAGGGAAGGGAGCAGATGGCTGATGAACGCCTCCACTGACCTGACCATCGGAGACATCAGCAATATTCAGCTTCAAAAAGGCGGATATTCCTACCAATCGACCAAAAATTGCTGGTCGACCTGGGGAGGACTCGGAACCGCCTGTGAATGGCAAAACCGTGAATCCAATCGATACCACATGGCTGGCATGTCTCTGAAGATCAATGGTCAAACGATATACCGCCGCGATTCAATCGAGTTTTCATTTGAACGAAACAGCTTGAACTGGATTGAAAAGGATCTCACCTCGAATCCAGCGTACGTGGAACTCATGAGAAGACGTGACTGCAGCGTCTCAGCTGAATGAATGTAGGGCCAAGGGAATGTTGAAGAGAACGAGTGCAAAAAAAATCAACGCTTCGGGACGTCCTGCAATGATGGCTCTGGCATTTGTATTCCTCTCGGCCTGTGCTGCAAACGAACTCACCTCCACGGAATCCAGGACAATCCGCTCGGGCGAGAGCGCCGATGCCAGCGGCGAAATCAACAAAAATCGTATTGTTGCGAAAAACTATCTCGACAATTTATTCAGCCTGCAGAGGCCAACGGTCGGCATTGCTCAAATAAAAAACAATGAGGTTCCGGTTGTTGTTCCAATCAAGATTTCAAATCGAAATATTGCCTTTCAGATATTCAGATGCGAAGCAGAAAATGAAATTGAGGGCTTGCTGGAAACGTTCGACAACGAAAGTCAGGAGCTTGCAAAACGGGAATCTGCCAAATCCTATTTCGCGAAAAACAAATTCTGGATCGATATCCGTAAAAAATGCACAAAGACAGCCGAGTCGTGGTCAGGCTCCGAATTTCTGGACAGCTCGGCGCCAAGTGGAAACTTCCGATGGTTGATGCGCGCCTGTCTCATTGGCAGCCAATCGGAGGATCAACATTGCAGTGACAGTGTTTTTGCGAGCGATCCCTTGAAAGGCTATCAAAACAGGTTTTCAGAAATTCAACAAACGACACTTGAAAGGATCAACAGACAGATGCTCTTGATCGGAGGAATCTCGTCTTCCTTTCCTGAGAGGGCGAGCCAGCTTGCTCTCGCTCTTGAGAGCTGTGGTGAGCAAGAATGGAACAAAGCCTCAAGGCAACTCATGCGAAGTTTGTTGCTGAACATTATCGGAATGGGCAGTGCAATCATCTTTGAGATCTTTGGACCCACTGAAACTGCAGCAAAGTCATGGGTGGAAAAAACAAAGGCAATTTGGCAACCCACGAACGATATGCAGAACAACGGCAAGGCTGTCACAAGAATTCTTTCCTGGTTGTTCACCAATCAGCATGACTTCAAGGAGACCTGCGCAATTGCTGAAGAAATCAGAATTGCAGCGGCAAGTGAAGTTCTCAGACTCCAGGCACTGCAGATTCAGCTGGCATCGGATTTGGATGAAGCGGTCAGGCTTGAACTCCCGCTCCCCAGGGAGGTCCAACCATGAAAATCAGTTCAATGAAATGTCTGATCTCCATTTCGAATTTTCTTTTTCTTTTTTTTCTTTCCTCGTGTGGAAGTGAATCGCTGGAACAACAGCCGCGATTCGATTCATCCGGAAAATCCTATTCTAGTGATGTCTCCGCAGAGGACACAATTCCGGCCCGATTGCTCCTCTTGAACATGAGAACATCCGTCAGCAGTCTCGATTCAATCACCGATATCGACTTCAAAAACAGTGACTATGCAGTTGTTCTTCGATGCAGTGCCAATTTTCAATTGCGGAGTCCAACCGGCAAATTGATGCGAAGTGCTTCAGGAATTATAGAAACCGGACATCCCGTGGAAATGCGTGCCGTCTGGGAAGATGCTATCGGCTCAATAGATTCTTGCAGACTCCTGGGAGAAAAGACCGTCAGGGCAACCTTTTCGGACTCTCTGGCCGGCGACGGCAAATACTTTTATCTGTTCAATCCTTGCCGTGAATCCTTGATGGCAGGTGAATCGACTGCAAAACCGATTTGCTCATATCAACTGGTGAGCACCGAAGACGTCGATTTAAGAAACACGTTGAATGAAAAATCATCGGCAGTCTCGCTTCAAATTTCACAAAAGGAAGCCCAGCTCGCGACCTTGGCCATCCGGTTCAGGCAACAAATGACAGCCGCACTCAATGCCCAGAGAAGTTGTGAAAACAATGAAGCGGTGGACGCAGTCAAGGAGGCACGCTGGAAGGCACTTTCCAGTGTTTTGGCCACCGGTATTGCCGCAGCAGTTGGAGGTGCAATTGCAGGGCCACAATCGGCAGTCAGTGCAGCCCAGAAAACACTTCAATGGATCATCGAGAATTTTCCACCAGGAACAACACACAACACAACCAACTGCAAATCTCTTCTGGACAGCGAAACGCAGGCCAAGCAGCTGGCAGGTGCAATAGAGATGATTGCAAAAGAAATTGGCCAACTCAGGGTTGAGCTGGCCAATCTTTGATATCAACACGAATCGCTGAAACGAAATCTCTCAATCAGAGTTTCTTGAATTCGCCGCGACGATTCTTTGAATAAGCGGCCTCATCGTGGCCTTCCACTGCAGGGCGCTCTTCACCGTAGCTGATTGTTGTGAATGTACCCGATGGCACACCTTCTGCAGTCAACGCGTCCTGGATTGCACGAGCCCGCTTTTCACCCAAAGCGAGGTTGTACTCGTTGGAGCCGCGCTCATCGCAGTGACCTTCAATTTGAACCTTGATGGGTGCGCCCTTGTTGGCCTTGACGACCGCAGCGAGCTTCCTGAGTTTGTCAGCTTCGGAAGCCTTGACGGTGAAGCTGTCGAAGTCGAAATAAACAGTTTCTGAAGCAAATTCAGCAGTGTCCAGAACTGTCGGTGCCGTAGCAGGAGCCGGGGTTGCCACTGGGGCTGCAGCCACCGGAGCGGCAGCAGCTGCTGCTTTGGTGTCTTGAAGTGTGGGCTCTGGTGCCTTCTTTTTGGAACAAGCCACAGCTGCCATCGCAACCGAACAGAGCGCAACATGGCGAAGAATCGATGCCATAAACGAATACTCCTCAATGAAACGGCGGCACATGTGCTCCCCAGGTATCCTGAAGTAAGCCAAAGATCTCTGTGCCATAAGTCCTGAGTTTGAAACTATTCCACAAGCTGAATTTGTCAACTGGATAGGGTCACTTTGTGACTTGCCCACCGGATGGTTCTGGTGTATCGACGGGGTTCACTTGAGCTGTCTCGCCTTGAGGCACGTCACCGGAGTCGTAATATGTCAACAGAATCAATCAAAATCACTGCCCAGGCTCGTACCCTGTCGACCAAGGGCGCCCTGCGCGAAATGCGCGCCAACGGTCTTCTTCCGGCCACTGTTTTCGGTAAAAGTGGTACCAAAAACATTGCAATCCCGGTGAAGAACCTTCCGAAGAAGCATACCCGCTCTGCGCTCGTAAGTCTCGACGTTGAAGGCAAAGCGTTCACGGTCCTGATGAGAGATGTTCAAGTCGACCCTCTGAGCGATGCGCCTATTCACATGGACTTTCAGGAAGTGGCTCCGAACGAAATCGTGAAGGCAAAGATCCCACTCAACTTCATTGGCCTGACCCGTGAGCAAGAGAAAGAAGGGTCATTCAAGGTTTTGATTCGTTCACTGCTCGTCAAGGGTCCGGCAAACAAACTGCCTGAAACCCTGTCGGTGAACGTCGGCAACTTGAAGGTCGATGAGTCCGCACACGTCAATGACCTCACCTTCCCAGAAGGCGTCAAGTTGGCTTCGGCGAAAAACCTCGCACTTGCCTCTTTGGTGCGTTTCTAATCGTTTATGCACTTGGTTGTTGGCCTGGGCAATCCAGGCACCCAGTATGAGCTCACGCGTCACAACGTGGGCTTTATGTTTTTGGATGAGTTGGCCGAAGCATGCGGCCAGCACTTCAACCAGACCAAGTTCAACGCCCTCACGTGCCGTGTTCGGTGGAAAGGGCATGACCTGCTTCTCATCAAGCCACAGACGTTCATGAACCTCTCAGGAGGTTCGGTGCTTGAGGCTGTCCAATTTTACAAACTGGAACCTAAATCCGTGATCGTGGTTTTTGATGACCTCGACCAGACCCCTGGAGCCGTGCGCTTGCGCGCAGGCGGTGGTCACGGTGGTCACAATGGCGTGCGTGACATCCTGGCCCGCTGGGGGCAGGATGCCTTTTACAGATTGAAAATCGGAATCGGAAAACCCGAGCACAAAACTGCGGTGGTTGGTCATGTGCTCGGGAAATTCAATTCGACGGAAATGGATGAATTGAAGCAAACAACCTTCAAAACTGCTCAAGAGCGACTTCTGGACATCCTCAAGCGCTCCTGAGATCCTTTTGATTCAAGAATAAAACGAAGAAATAAAGACTCTGGAATAGACACGGAACCCAAGAGTCATCGACCGCGCAGTCGAGCCAAGGCTGGAGTCACATATTTTTTGAATTGCTCGGGGCTCATTCTTTTTCGCTCCCGTTCAAAAGCCTGCTGCTGAAGCGGGGTCAAAGATTCATAAAACTCAGCGACACACATGAGAAAGTCATCATCACTCCAGACACCCACTTTGCTTGAAACAGGGCGGGTTGAAGACTTCGGCTGCGCCACTGGCTGAGCAGGAGTAATCTCAACCGCAGGAACAAAGGAAGACTGCGACGACGACGCCCCTTGAACAAATACATCCGCAGAAGCAACCAATCTGGAGCTTCGCATCGGAGGAGCAACGACAGTACCCTGCACCAGAGCTTCGCCTTTACCCATCGCATCACGTTTGTTCACCACTTCTGCGCTGGGCGACGGGGCTACGCGGGGCGACGGGGTTTCGATTTCAGCCGAGACTGGCCCCAACACCACCTGGGATGCACCGGCCAACTGTCGATCCTGACACGCCTCTGCCCTAAAAATCTGCGAAAGCGCCTGCTCAAATTGAACCGCATCCATTGCGTGCTGGGACATCCGCCAGCAATGAACGACACCTGCATCAGCCTGTCTGGGAGAACGGCTGACAAGATTCCGGACTCTTTCCTTGGGTGCTTCGTTCTCCCAACTCAATAATCCGTGATCGTAGAACGACTGGGCACGCGCCAAATGCTCTTTGTGCATCTTGGCAATCTCTTTGACCCCCATCGCCCTTCCGCGCCACACACCCTCAGGACTCGAGAACTCCGTCATGGACGACTGGCTTGCTGACTTCATCAATTCGATCGACAGATAAGAACACAACTTTTTGGGCGACACGGCCCGACTCAATGCCTGAAGTACATCCGGCTGCAAACTGACAACCGATGCTTCGAGCCTGTTTGGAAGAACAGAACCATCGTCCAGACTTTTCTCTGCGCCTCTCAACGACGACGGCAGGAGTTCTTCATGATCCTCGTTGAAAAGTCTGCGAGGATCCCTGGAAAACGAAACAAAAAGTGTATCGTCGGTTCCTTCTTTCAAAACAACATTTTCAATCACCTGAACGTGTCCAACCGCTTCAAGAACCATTTGGGGCAGCTGCGACGAACCAGAACGCGCGCGTCTTGAACCTGGCCTTGATGCAGTTGTTTTCACTTTTTGCACGCGCAGTGCAGAACTCAAATATTCGGTCACAAATGAACGCTGCGCAACAATTTCGGACGAAGTCCCACGGAGAATGCGTGAGAGTTCGAGTTCCACCACAAAGTCGCTTTCAACCTGGCCAGAAGAAAGTTTTGCGAAGATTTCTGTCCACATCTGAACGACAATTGGAAAAGTCTTGACCGACACAGGCGGCCCACTCAAAACCCAATCGCCGTCATTCAGCGTGAGCTGCAGTGCCAGTTGATCTGCATCCTTGCTCAGCCATTGGGTCATGACTCCAATCAACCACCAACGCGGGCAAATCAAACGTTTACGAAGTGCATAAGCAGCTGCATCCAGAGATTTTGGAAAAGCATGAGCAGGCAGAGCAAAGTCACCGACGGTCGTGGTCAACGACCGGTTGGACTTTGCCGTGCTTTCCGCAGCGCTTGGTGCGCTATGATAGAAACGCTCGACTCGCATTCCGAATTTCAGCTCTTTTTCAACGATGTTTTGAGATGTTCTGCTATCATGACCTTGAGCAGGTTCGCAACCAATTTCGCCTGCGAATCGAACTCCAATTCGACCCTGGACCCAACCCGCAAGTTTCTTAGGTTAGTTTGCGAGAGTGTGTGAGGAATAAGCATTATCTCTACCCAGGAAGTTTGCGACTCAACCGCGCAATCGGCAATGGTCAAGGAAACTCCAGCAATTGCAATTGAGCCCTTTTTTACGACGAAATTGGAAAATTCATTTTCAAAGGCAACCCTCAATCGCCAAAATCCATCTGCTGTCGCCTCATTCGTCATCACGATACCGAGCGTGTCAATATGCCCAGTGACAGTGTGACCACCCAAAGGATCTCCCATGCGCAAAGCTGGCTCAAGATTGACAAGTTCGCCGGCTCCCAAAAAATCCGATGAACCGAAACGAGTCAAAGAAAGTGTCTGGGGTCCCGCCTCGACAAAAAACAATCGACAGGGCTCGACTTCTTTTGATGAAGTTTGAACAACCGTCAGACACGCGCCATTGCAAGCCACGCTGGCACCAATTTCCAAATCTTTTGAATCGAGTTTTGTTTCAATTGAAAACAGCGCAGAATCTGCGCGTTTTTGCCAAGAGCGGACGACGCCAACATCGCGAATCAGACCGGTAAACACCCTAGCCTCCTTCATCCATAAAGGACAGGCCGCTATGTTTACTGAACCACGTCGGAGTTCTCAAGATCTCCCTGAAACTTATTGAAGCGCGAATTTTGCGCAAGACGCTGAAGCTCACGAACAAAATCTTCAGGGTCGGAAAAAGCGCGATAGACAGATGCAAAACGCACGTAGGCAACAGGATCAAGATGGCGCAAAACGTCGAGCACCAGTTCTCCAATGACCTGGGAAGTGATTTCACGGTCGTCACGTTGGCTTGCCGTCAATTCAACGTAATCGGCAATGCCTTCCAGTTCCTTGGCACTCACCGCTCGCTTCTGACAAGCGACACTCATGCTGCGCAAAAGCTTCTGTCTGTCAAAGGGTTCGCGCGAACCATCGCGCTTGACGACGTAGACAGGCAATTCCTCGGAGCGCTCAAAGGTCGTGAAACGGTAATTGCAATGCTGACACTCTCGCCGACGTCGCACGGTCAAACCATCCTTGCTCTCTCGGCTCTCAAGGACTTTGGTTTCTTCGCTTTTACACTGTCTGCACTTCATCTGTTACCCCCCAAGGGTGACACAGCGCCCAGTTCAGATTTTCGGGAGCGAGTATCCTGACGACGAAAACACCCCGTCGTACAGCGGGTACTTATGGCACAACTTGCTGACAATTGTCGACGCCTGAGGCATTTTGTCTTCACCGGCTTCCAAGGCAAAGCTGATGGCTTGTCCCAAGTCATTCATATCCTGAGGCTTTAGCCCCCTGGTTGTGATTGCCGGAGTGCCAATTCGAATGCCACTGGTGACCATAGGCTTGCGGGTTTCTCCCGGGACTGTGTTTTTGTTCACAGTCAGGCCGATACGACCCAGCCGTTCTTCGCCATCCTTCCCACTCAGCGTCGATTCGCGCAGGTCGATGAGCATCAGGTGATTGTCTGTGCCACCAGAGACCAACTTGAGACCATTGGAAGTCAGAACTTCTGCGAGCGCCTTCGCGTTTGCAACAACAGCTTCGGAGTAGGTTTTGAATTCGGGCGACAATGCTTCACCCAATGCAACAGCTTTGGCACCAATCACATGCATCAAAGGACCACCCTGAATACCCGGGAAAACGGCCTTGTCGATTGCTTTGGCATGCTCGGACTTGCACAGAATCAGACCGCCGCGCGGACCACGCAGAGTCTTGTGAGTGGTAGTTGTCACAAAGTCAGCGAAGGGCACAGGACTGGGGTGGACTCCAGCGGCAACCAGGCCAGCGATATGAGCCATGTCAACCAACAGAAGCGCACCAACTTCGGAAGCGATTTCCCGGAAAGCCGCAAAATCAATCACCCGAGGATAGGCACTCGCGCCCGCGATGAGCAGTTTGGGTTTTACAATTTTCGCTTGCTTGCGGATTTCTTCGTAATCCAGACGTCCGTCTGTTTCACGGACACCGTAGAATTCGGCCTTGTAAACAAGACCAGACATGTTCACAGGAGAGCCGTGGGTCAAATGACCACCGTGCGAGAGATTCATGCCCAAAATCGCATCACCGGGCTTCAGACAGGACAAAAACACCGCCTGATTTGCCTGGGCGCCGCTGTGAGGCTGCACATTGACGTGCTCTGCACCAAACAACAACTTTGCCCGCTCGATGGCGAGGGATTCAACTCCATCCACACATTCGCAGCCGCCGTAATAGCGCTTGCCCGGGTAACCCTCTGCATATTTGTTGCTCAACACGCTGCTGAGGGCAGCAAGAACTGCGGGGCTGGCAACATTCTCGGATGCAATCAGTTCAAGCCCTTCGGACAATCTGTTCGCTTCCGCAGCCAGCAGCTTCGCAACTGCTGGATCACTTTCTGCAAGAATGGCTCGCTTTGTCGCAAGAATTTGATTCATGTTGAGATTCTTCCCTTTCAATTCAGCGGTGCTGATCAGAGCCGGTCGCAAAAGATGAAAGTCGCTTTTCAATCGTGCCGATTTTGTTCAAGCGGGCACGATGGCGTCCCTCTTCGAATTCTGTTGTGAGCCAAATTTTCACAAAGTCGACCGCACGTTGATGATTGATGGTTCTGGCACCCAGACAAAGCACATTGGAGTCGTTGTGTGCACGGCTCATTCGGGCGGTGAACTCATCAAAAACCTGCGCTCCCCGGACACCGGGAAATTTGTTGGCCGAAATACACATGCCAATGCCGGTTCCACAAATCAGAATCCCCCGATCAACCCGTCCGCTTGCAACTTCGGAACCAACGATATCGGCGTAATCGGGATAATCGACCGAACCGACGGAGTCGGCCGCGACACCGTAGTCGAGGATCTCGTGGCTGGTGAGATTCAAAAATTCGAGAATGTAAGACTTGAGTTCTTTACCGGCGTGATCAGACGCAACAGCAATTTTCATGAGCATTCATCCGTGAAAAATAGTTTCCAAAAGCGAAAAGGCACCCGAAGGTGCCCTTTGTGTTTCTTAGAGTTTGCTGCCGATGAACTTGACAGCATCACCGACTGTTTTGAGCCTTTCCGATTCTTCATCGGAAATGCTTTGACCGAACTCTTCTTCGATCTCCATCAGAAGTTCCACAATGTCCAAAGAGTCTGCGCCGAGGTCTTCCTGGAAACGTGACGTTGCCGAAACGTTTTTTTCCTCGATGTTCAGCTTTTCTGCCACAATCTTGATGACTTTTGCCTCCACAGTCTTGCTGTCCATGTGGAATCCTCCTTTTCATTAAGTGAATCGACCCGCCCTCAATACCAAAGGACCGTCTCAAAATCAACGCACTCTAGTGATCTGATTTATTTCGTTTATACTGAACCCATAGCCAGCGACGTTGGCCCAAGGGGGAAATCATGCGCGTGGTATTGGCGCTCGACAAATTCAAGGGCACGCTCACATCTCAACAGGCAAACGAATGCCTTGCCGAAGGCATTCGCCAGCGCAATCCAAAGATTGAGGTCACCATCAGAGCCATGGCTGATGGGGGTGATGGTACTGCGGCGACTTTGACCACCTACATGGGACTTGAGGCCATGCGGGTTGAAGTGCCGGACCTTTACGGCAAACCCACGGATGGTCACATCTACTGGCACAACAGCAGAAGAATTGCCGTCATTGAAACAGCAGAACTCCTGGGCAGCGCGCGGGCTGTTGCACATCGGAGCGACACTCTGAAAGCGACAACAGCTGGCCTTGGACAGCTGATCAAGAGAGCATTCGACCTTCGTCCGAGCGAAATCTGGATTGCAGTCGGTGGCACCATGACCGTCGATGCCGGATGGGGAGTGGCGCAGGCATTTGGCTTGAGAGCTCAAGACAGCGATGGAATCGATGTTCAGGCTTCACTTGCAAATGCAGGCAATGTCAGTTTCATCACCCGACATCCGCTTCCCGAATTTATGATGAAAACAAAGATCGTTGCGCTCTGCGACGTACAGGCTCCGGTTTTCGGTCCCGATGTCCAGCTCGCCGATTTTCTACCCCAGAAAGGGGTTTCGTCAGATCAAATTCCATCCATTGAACACTCCATCAAAATGTTTTGGAGCCACCTGCAACGCTCAAACCCCTTTATTCCGAACCTTGAAAATCCGTTCACTGGTTCCGGAGGTGGTTTGTGTTTGGGCTTGGCTGCGATTTTTCCCAATTTTTCGATGGAACTGGGTGCCGCCAGGGTTGCACGCGTTGCGGCGCTGGCCCAGAGCTTCCAGGGCGCCGATTTGGTTGTCTGTGGCGAGGGATGTCTCGACAAACAGACGCTTTCAGGAAAGGCACCACAAGTGGTTGCCCGCATTGCAAAGGAACATGGCGTGCGTGTCGCCGGGGTTTTTGGCCGCATCACTGGTGATCAACATCAGCTTCTCAAGGAACTCGGCGTCAACGAATCTTTTGTCATCACAGGCCAGCAACTGATGCATGCTTCCTCGGAACTGACAAAATTAAGCAAATCCCGATTCCATGAAATTGGAATTGAAATTGCACACCTGGTCGAAGCAAACGCGAAAAAACACACCAGACAGTAATGACAAACTATCAGCGCCAAGCGAAAAGGAAACGACTGCGCTGAGTGTAGTCCTTGACGGAGAACCAGCAGTTGCGCGGGAATTCCCAGACAGGGCGCTGACACGCAACCGACAAAAATGGAT
>JBMSQQ010000078.1:0-16200 GCA_049423385.1 Silvanigrellaceae bacterium
TCTTCCCAGGATGAACTGAACAAGTCGATGGGATTCGATGTGGGCGCCGAGCGCGATTTCAAGCTCACCGACGGTATCATGCTCTCCAGCAAGAGCTGGTTTGGCTGGAGCAAGTCAACTTCCAATCTGAGCAAGAAAAAGAAAGAGACTACCGACATGGAACTCAGCTCAGCTTACGGTGTTGAAGTTGCCGCATCTTCGTGGGCAACGTTGCGCGCAGGAGTTGCCGCTTCCATTTATGGAAATACAAAGGAAACTGCAACAGAGTATAATGATGCAAATCAAGCGGGAGCATCTGCTGCAAATTCGAAAACCTCGACTTTTGTATTGCGCGGCATTTCCGCACCAAGAATGGGCGTAGGCTTCAAGTTCGGCAACTACACCATCGACGCATCTCTTGCTCAAGATGGCACAGGCGACCTTGGCTTCTCCGACAAAGTTCTTGGAAAGGTTGAAGTCACCGGACAATTCTAATAGTCTTGTTTTCGATTCGCTGCACAGGATGTGCGGTGTGGCAGCACTCTGAAAGGAGTGCTGCTTTTTTTGTGAGCTGTTTTGTGAGTTGAGCTGAAGAGAGCATCTGCATCTGATTGTGGGAGTGTTGTCATGAAATCCTGGTTTTTGCTGCTGCCTTTCGTCTTGTTAGCATGTCAGCCAAAAGGCACTTCAACTCTCGACAGTCAAAAGAAGTCATTGGAAGACGCGGCAGTGCTCGAATCAATTGGCAAACGCGTGTCTGCGCTGAAGTTGGAAGGCGGTATGCTGTCATGCTCAGGCATGGACAAAAAGATGAATCTTGTCAGAACCCGTGCCGTCTTTTCCCCCGGAAAAATCGAATCACTGACCATTGCCTCATACGCTGACAAAACCAATCCTTCGAATGTGCTCAATGACTTGAGCCCCGATCTCAAAAAACACGAACTTTTTGAGAAAGAGCTGACAAGTCGTGCGTTGAGAATGGAAATCGACCTTGAAGGAAAGAGGTTCAATGTTGAAGTCATCGCAGCCGTCAACGGAGAGCCCCATAAAATTTATGATCTCGACTTCCAGGCCCAATCCGATGGCGAAGGTGGCAAGATTCTGTCGGGATTTTTGTCTTACAAGGACATTTCGCTGAGTTTGGACCTCTCGGAGGTCTTGGTTGGTTGTGCGCTGCTTCCCAAGCCGTAAGGCGCCGGCTATTCTATTTGAATGTTGATCAATCTTCTTAAAAATTCGGATTGGGCATTTCTCCTCGACTTTGTTTCACCTTCGTTCTTCAAGGTGATTCCGCCGATGGAGTTGATTGCCAATGCAACCGCGCTCGCAAAGCGCACCCGTGATCCCCAACTCTACACCACGGCTGTTTCCGACATGCGGCGCTGCCTGACGGACGTGATTGCAGGAATGAACCTGGTTGAAGGCTCCATGAGCCACCGGGGTGCAGTACCAATATCTGCCGTTTGCGATTTTTCGAACTGTGATTCTGAATTGAAGCGACAGCTCGCGGATCATATCGTGGAAATCTACTTTGCTCAGATCCTGTCGGGAAAAACTGTTTTGCTCGATGTCCGCTTGAGCCGGTTCGCCCTGGAGGATTCGAATTTGTATTGGAGTCCGGCACCCTTGTTGGGTGTGTTTTCGGAAAAATTCCAGCAAGCCATGGCAGACTTGTACCGCGGTTACTATGGCGGCGATCCTGAATTGATGAAAAACGCCTTGAAGGACATTGGTCTTGATTGGGCCTACGATGTTTTCATTGCGCATTTTGGTGAAGGCGATCAAACCGAAGTTCGGTTTTCGCTCGCTCACTTTGTCCGGACCTTTCATGATGTGTTTGTCCGCTGCAAGGCGCAGGGAAAATCGCTTGGTGGCGAGTTCGTCCAGCTCGGTGTCCTGTTGGGGCTCATGTATGAGAGTCTTGAAAGCCTTGGCCAGCCTGTGAATGTGAGGGCGGCCTTTCTCAGGGTGCAGGCTTCCTGCGGATAGATTTTTCTTGGATCTGCTGTTTAAAAAATTTCAGGGCTGTTCCGACGGGTAAAGAGTCTCGAGTCTTTGAAAAAAGTCATGGGTCTTTGCTGACGTGGTGTCTTCCGCGTCTAAACCTTCGTTCTGCAGGAAGGAACCAATGAGTTCTGCAGCCTCGCTCACATCTTCGCTTGAAACATCTTTCAACTCTATTTCAAGCTCATAGCGTTTGGGTGCGTCTTGGCCCAAAAGATCGGAGTCACGTCCCAGTTGAAGCTTGAATGTTTGACGTGCAAAACTCTCAAACGGTATTTGCCATCGCTCCTTGAGAACCACGGCAGCGGGCACAAGTGGAGCTTGAAGTTTTGCGGTTGCGGCGTCGAATGACTCCAATTTTGGCCATTTCTGATTTTGCCAGGATGCTTGGATTTGCCAGAAATCATCCAAGCTGAAATGTCCTTGTCCTGCCCTGTTTTGAAGAAACAGCAAGGACTGGTCGCAGCGCTGTTTTGTGGCACTGGTGATTTGGAGTTTTGAGTTGGCCGACGACCTTTGGGTCGAGTTCCAGGTGTAACCACCCGCTGCGAAGGACTGCAGAAAATCGATCCATGATTTCTGAACAACAACCTCGTCTGATCGCTGTTGAATGCGAAGTTTGCCGCGAGGTTCAATGTGGTGAATTAGAAAGGCGCCCGATCGGAAAATGTCGAAGTAGTGGTCGATTCGTTTTGATGCTGAGCTCTTCTTTTGCCAACGCCGCAAAAGCCTGTTGAAACCATCCTCGTTCAGGCCAAGGTGAAGCTCGATTTCAGTTTTTTGCGTTATTGAATCTTTTTTATCTTCATCCGCCAGGGCAGGGTGAAATGCCAGGCCAGCAAAAAGCAGTGTCATGCTGTTGAGCATCGAGGTCCATCGGAAATGAACTTTGCGCAAGCAATGACTCACCAAATCCCTCTTTCAAGCTCGAATCGATGAAGAGAGCCTATATCAACGCTGGGGCGAGGTCAGTCTGCAAATATGACGCTTTGGTGAGTATTCCAGCTTGAGCAGCCATTCCTTGGCGGCCTCTCCCCCCGCATATCCAGAGAGACGACCCGACTTTGCAACTACCCTGTGACAAGGGATGACGATGCAGAGGGGGTTCATTTTGTTTGCCGTACCGACAGCCCGCGCGGCTCCGGGATTGTTCAACATCTCCGCCTGCCTCGAATAGCTGAAGGTGGAGCCATAGGGGATTTGCATCAGGGAATTCCAGGCAGCTTTTTGAAATTCACTCCCTTGAAGCGAGGTTGGAAGTGAGAATTGCTTGCGCAGACCCAAGAAATATTCGTTCAGCTGCTTCTGGGTTTCAGTCAGGATGGCATTTGAGTTTTGCAGAACTTCACAGTCCCGCGGAATGATACGGGCAAGCACTGATTCGAAGTTTTGACCAAAGGCGACCATCCAAAGAAAATTCTGATCCGCAAGCAGTTGCAAATCACCCACAGGACTCGGGAATAATGCTCGCCAGAATTGAGGTCTGTTCGAGGTCACAGTCGTTTGCACTTGCGAAGATTCAGCCCCATTTCATACTTGAGGTCGAGTCCATCGACGGCAAATGAAATTGTGGCATTCTCGCGCAGCTTGTTCAGTCGCACGAAGATGTCCGAATGATAATTGAACATGCGCGAGCGCTCGCGATTGCAAAAGCGTTTGTGCGGAGTACCGGGGCGTTCATCCTCGGGGACCCGGGCAACCGGTTGAGGCATGATCAGCAAGGGTTCATTGAAGATTTGGTTTGCGGGAAAAACCGCCGAGGCCGATGCCATGTTCAAATTCAAATCTCCGGGATTGCTTTTACCGTTGGGTTGGCGTCTGGCAAAATTGCTCATGAAATCGAGACGTGCCTGTATGCCCTGTGATTTGACGATTCCATAAGTGAGTGTTTGGTTTATTTCCTCGATGCGCTTTCCTTGCTCCACCTCAATCGGAAGAACAATCTGGCAGGGGCTGATGCTGACATTCGACTTTCGGGCATTGCGATACTCTTCGCCCAAGGCAGTGAAAACGAACGAAACCATGTCTCCGTTTGTGATGACGAACGCATTCTGGTTGGGGTCGCTCGAGCTGCCAAACCGACAGCCAATTCCTTTGGACGCCAACATCTCTGGATGCCAGATGGTTGATTGTGCGAGTGCAACTGGCACATGAATGGTGCACGCGATCCACAGGAGCGCAGCAGGTTTGCTGAGAAGAGACCGGTAGATGGGTTTCGCTCTGAATTTAAGACTCATTTGTGCTCTCCGGTCGTTGGGCTCGGCCAATCACAGATACAATTGGCCAGCTAGCCAGTATTCAAAAATCCAGAAGAATGCAAGAAAAAACGATAGAATCCCGAGAGTCTGCTGCAGCATGGTCTGCAAGGGAGGCAAAACACCGTTTTCGTTGGTGCGGATGGCTCAAGAATTAAGGGAAACCACCGAAAAGCTTGGTTTCGGAGGTTGGAACCATGGCAAAAGATGTTGTTCAAAGGGCTGATTTTATTTCGGTTTCTTCGACGATGTCAGTGGTTTTCCTTGCCTCTGTTTTGATTCTCACATCGTCCTGCAAGCCAGCAGGGGAAAATCATTCCGGAGTTCAACACGGCGTCGGCAACACAAGAGTTTCCCAGCAGGATTTTTTACCTTGCAAAGAAATTCCAGCATCGCCGGGCTACAGCGAAACCGTCCGCTATCTCAACGATTTGAAGAATGCCATCGCACGCGCGAATCCCAGAACATTCGAGGGAGACCTCGCACCGGAAAATATTTGTATTGCGCTTGATACGTCCGATCGTGGAACGGGGGGAGGAGCGTTTGGCGACAGTGGACGCATCTTGATTGAGCGCATCTCGGTAAAGACGGCAGAGAGTGATGCTCAATTGGGAGCAATACTTTGTCATGAGCTTGCGCACGTTTCGATGAACCACATGCGAACAACCAAGAGTTCGCGAAATGGCGAATCATTGAATTTCACGCATGGCATTGGGCCTGATCGTTATTTTCAACAACTCCAACAATACCCCAGTTACAGAAGCGAAAAGCAGCAGCTTGATTCGCTCAACCGTAGACTTGCCGAGGTCGATCGCGAATATGCAACAACGCAAGCACAATTGAATCAACTGGCGGAAGCGGTATTTACGAAAGACGTCATTGAGTCGGCCAAAAAAAGTGAAGCTGGAGCCAAGGCTGCCATTGAATATCTTTCCAGGTGCTCAACAGAAGCTTGTCAAAGACTCAAGTCAGCGAACGACAAAATCAGTTCTCTGGGAGTTGAAAAAAACGAACTTCACCACAACAAAATTCCAGTTCAGGAGTATAGGGTCTATCAGGTTGCAGGAGCTCTATTGCCGCCCGATGTCATGTTGACCTGGTTGGAACGCGAGGCCGACGAGGTGGGGCTCGAACTGTGCGTGCGTGCAGGTTTCGACACCCGGAAGCTCCTGTCACATCGGGAAAGCCGTATTTTGGAATCTGGCTCGCAAAGGTACAACGGTTGTCGGATTGCCATTCAAAATGCGCTTTCCAATTTGCCGGCTGCAAAGGATCCTTACGGACGTGTGGTCGAGATACCCATTTCGGATGCCCAATTTCCTGGTCCGCATCCTGAAGAATGCTGGCGATTGTTCAACATTGAGCGCGAGCTTCTGTTGCACGCCAGAGACTTTCAACCCTTTAAAAAGAACCTTGCGACGGTTGTGCCCGGAGGGCTGGAGCGTGCAAAGAGTGAGTTGCAGGGTAAATGAAATTCGATTTTCAGCAGGCATCGGCCAAAGTTTTCATTTCCATGATGTGAGCTTGAGCATTTGTATGTTCGGGATTCAATTTCAGGCACTCTTGAAATGCGGAGATGGCTTCGATGTTGCGGCCGTTTTTCCTGTTGGCCAAGCCGAGATTGTAATAGACGCTTGATCTCAAGTTGTTATCCTTCAAATGTATAAGCGCCGCTTTGTAAAGCTTCAAGGCATCTTCGAATCTGTTCTGGTTCAGTGCATGAATGCCTGAGTTGTTGAGGAAGGACGCTATCTCATCTTCGCTGAGTGGTTCCGAGAATATTTTGATCGACTGTTCTATTTCTTCTTCGCTCAGAGCGCATTGTGAAAGACTTTCGCGGGGATCAATTGCTGTGGGATGCACGGCGAGCGCTGCCATGTATTTTCCCTTGGCCTCTTGCTGCTTTCCCTGGTGCATCAGCACGTCGCCCATCATCGTCAAGCGATCGGGATTGTGTGGGCAGATTTTGTTCGCGGCATCCAGGATGCGCAGGGCAGTGTCCTTTTCACCCATCTTCAGCTCTGCTCGTGCCAAGAGGTTCATGGCACGAACGTTGTGAGGTTCGAGTTGCACGATGCGCAAAGCGGTGTCGCGTGCATCTGCATATTTTCCCTGTCGGAAGCAGTAGTTTCCATATTCAAGTTTTACGATGAGATCGTGCGGATAAGCGGAGTAGGCTTCCTCGATGGCCTTGTCAAAATCACGTGCCACACCCTCACTCCGAATCATACGAAGATTGTGAACAAACGATTGGCTTGCCGAACGGTTGTCGTCTTCTTTTTTGATTTCAAGAATCCTGAGTCCGAGGTTGCTCAATGCCGATGCCAGCTGGAGAGCCTTGCGCAATCCGCAGTCGGAAACCAATGACAAGACAGAGACAGTGAGTTCGGGAGCCAGGACAATCCGTTTGGTGTTCGCGGCAACTTCGTGTCGAACCAGGCGCTGGTGAAAGAGATTGATTTGCGAGGGCTCAAAGTTTCTCAGGTTGTGTACGAACATGAGTGGCTTGCTGTTGCCAATCAGCGACATGCACTCTGCCGGAGAAGTTGCAGGAATCACAATAAAGCCCGCACTTTCGGAAGACTGCTTTAGTTTCGTCATGTCCTGCGAAACACTCAAAAGCACAATCGACTGTTTTCCAATTGCCGGGTTTTGCATTCTCGCGGTCTCCTTTAATGGTTTTCGGCGGTTTGTCCGCGTAATTGATGGTGTTTTTCGGATTCGTGAATAATCCAATGGTTTCGGTGTTTTGTTGGATAGTCTCGGGGCTCGCAAAAGCAATTGCAGGAAATTTCGGGAGAAAATCGAATTTTAATTCGATCCGCCTTTTTGGTTGATGTGTTGTCGTTCAGTTAAAGTGTGAAAATGCCGATATCCCAGCAAGGCTGCGGGGGATTATGCGGAACTTTGGCCACCTTTATTTTCTGTTTATTTTGATTGGCTGCGGAGCAACCAGCGCCGCGAGGAAAAGTGCGCCATGTTCAGCAAAGTCTTTAAACTCATCCTCAGGTTCCGGTGCTTCGCCCCTGAACCTGGTGCAGTTTTCAGCTGAAGAAGAAAAACGACTGGGGTTGGGTTACCTGGACATCACCACAGACGTTGGCACCGGGCCTCAAGGTAGGCGATGCACGATGAGCGTTGCTCCCATTCCTGGACAAGCCGATTTTGTGAGAGTGACAACTGCCGCACACTGCGGTTGGCCTGCAGAATCCGATGAATTTGCGAAATCGAAATACTCACTCCACATCTACTACAATGGGGGATATTTCCCTGCTGTGGCGCAAATGAAGGGGCAAAATGACTGGCATGTGTTTGCCAAGAAGGTGTCACCTTATGTAGGCGTTTTGCCCGTGGAATTGACGAGAAAGTTCGTGCAGGCATCGACTGACGTCAACAAGACGAACTGTGTCAATTTGTCCCAGAACATCAGAACGACCACCGATCCCTCGTTCGACATCCTGTGTCTTTCTGATGGTGAGGAAAGACCTCTCGTTGCAAAAATCGAGGTGGATTCAAAATACCGCGAGATCCTCGACAGGATTCTCGAGGTGGTGTCAAACCGAAAAAAGTCGATTCTGGACAATTTGCCACCGCGGGAAAAATTGATTTTCTCCACCGATGTGCGCACACCGTATGAAAGAGTGCCGGGATTCCTTCAAGACCTGGGCTTTCAGATGAATCCGTTTTTTTGTGCTGCTCCCGTCGCAGAATTACCTCCGGGACGCTCCGGTCTTCCGATGAGTCAAGCACTCTGCGGAGTCCGGGACGCGATGATTGCAATGTTCAAGGCAGATCTTCCGCAACTGTGGCCTGCAGTTCAGGTTGTGGTGGACAAACCCTTTGCATCAAATGAAGAAATGAGGACATTCCACCGCGACAATATCGCCTGCACCTTCAAGTCGCTGGATGAAATTGATCCTGCAAACAGCAACTTTCTGCGCACCAATTGCGATGAAGACATGATCGGTTGGTATATTTGGAAGGAATGGGTGAGGAACGGGCTCACGAATCTGGCGACGTTGCAGGTGAACGACAAATCGAAGGTTGGCTTTACCCCTGAAACCTTTTTTTCCTTGTTCACCAACAGTGTTGGAAGCCGGGAAGCTGCCGAGTCAAACGATACCTCCAAAGCCAGGCCGAGGCTTTTTTCCATCAGCCCCGTCAATGGTTCTTTCACGCTGGACAATGCGATGGCTTTTCTTTTGAATCCTGTGCAATCGGACATCTGGGTCAGCAAAAAGGACAGCGGTTCACTGTTTTCCATTTTTGGAGTGATTCCGGTCGGAGTTCTTTCCAGCTACAACGGCGAACCCACCTCGGGCGGCGCGAGTATTTTGCCCCTTCCGGTCGTCAATGACGGTGAAGAGAGCAAGACTCCACTGACGGGCTGCTCGTCTGGATGAGAGAAGCGGCTCTCGTTTGTGAACTTCGTCTTTTCCAGCAAACACCCTCGCGGCCTGGAGAGGGCGAAAAACGAGATTGAAGTTCGGTAATTTTGTTTGCCTAATCGATGGGGATGATGTCTGACACCTTCACTTTCACGTCTTCTTTCATTTCTGCTGCCAGAGTATCCAACTTGATGTATCCGACTCCGAACTCATTGTTTGAAAAATCAAGTCCGCTGAAGACAAGTTCACCTTCGCTGCTCTTTGCAAGACTGAAGATCTCGAATTTGAATTTTATTGTCTTGTCGTTCGTGGAGGTGCCATCAATCCATTTTTTGAGCGAGTAGTTTGAGTTCTTTGTTTGCAGATAGAAGAGTTCAGTTCCAATTTTCCAAATCTTTTTCACCTGGACGTCACTCGGGAAAGGGACTGGAGTCAGCACGCCGGTGGCGGACAGTCGCACAATTGGAGTGCTGTTTTCCGAGCCTCGGGTGGTGGCCATGTTCCTTGCCTGCCAAATCGCTTCTTGGGTGCTCGTGTCGGCAGTGGCTGCTGCGCACGAAGCAGTGAAACTTTGGGTGCCTGAGTTTGCCGAGCAAATTGTCTCGTCGTCGCTATTGACGATGCTTCCGCCGGCGCCTCCGGATGTATATTCACAGACGATCTTGCCCGGGTTGGCATAACCAAAGTTTTGCCATGCGCTGCCCGTCGAATTGATGAACAAAAAGTCACCATTTTCTTCGGGGATGATGACACCCTGGTAGCCCAAGCTTTGTATTCCGGTGCCGACGTTCACCGTTTTGCAGGACTCTTTCCATTTGTCCCAGTTTCCTTGTGAAGAGGTCCAGGTATAGCCATTCATTTTGCCCTTGGTGACAACTTCCGAGACCTGCGAAAGCAATCGGTTCTCGTCGTTGGGATCACCGGCAGTGGGATCGAATTTCAGGAGGTCGTTGTTCATGCCGATGGCTGTTGGTCCTGTTGAACCATTGGAAGGTTTCGGGCCAGCGTACAGGACACGATCATTGGCGTCGTTGTTGAGCGGCAAGAACAGGATGGGACCAAATTGGCCTTCGGCGATTTGCTGAACGCCGCCCGTTGGTTCCACATACCGGAAATAGCTTGCTGCAGTGCCTCCTTGAGGTTGCCCGACGTAGTACAGGCCTCCCCGGGGTGTTGCGAAGAACTTGGTGACGTAGATGTTTGAATTCACCATGACTTTTGAGCTGCCAGTGGAAGGATCAATTCTGACCAGTTCCGGACCACTTGCGCCCGATGTTTTGGAGTAGACCCTCGCATAGATGCGACCCTGGCCGTCGAATTGCAGTGTCGGTTCGGCCCCTTGAACGCCCCAGTACTGAGGTTGAAAGTACTTGTCCTTCAATCCCACAATGCAGCTTATTCCCGATGGGACAGCGTTGCTTGAAGTCAATTCTGCCATGCTGCCGCTTGCCTTGAACAATTGGCAATCACCCGTCTTGTCTGCAGAGTAGAGTGGATTTGGAAAGAAGAGATACACTTCGCCTGTTGGAGACTTGTAAATTTCAGGCGGTGAGGTTTGGGCCGAGATGTAGTTTTTTGTGGGTTCGTCTGTGCTCCCGACGACGTCCTCGAATTTTTTCTCAGCGGTCACCTTGGCGATTGATTTTTTTTCTTGAGATGTTGGTGATGGCGAGTCTGCGTAAAAACCTCCCGCATCTTCAAGCAGCAGATTGGACTGGGAGCCTCCCATTTTTGCAAGTCCCACCGCGCCGCGAAGATCGATTTGGATCTTGCTGGAATCCATTGCAGAGCCCGTGTTTCCAGTTCCACCATCGCTTTTTCCGGAAGATTTCTTCCCACAGGAGAGTGTTGCAAATGCGATGAACCACAACGGGGAAAGAACCCAGAACTGCATAAACACCTCCAACCTGAGCACGGGAGAGGATCGGAAGTGTCGAAGGAAACTTTAAGAACTATCGGTCTGGTTGTGTCAATGGTTAATTATCTATTTTATTACAATGACTTGATTGAGATTCACCGCTTCAAATAACAACCACCGGGACTACCAATCACGCTCCCGTCTTTGTAGATCAACTCGCCGCGCAGGAAGGTTTGTTTCACTTGCGCCGTGAGTTCCATTCCCGTGAAGGGTGAATAGCCTTGTGCAGAGGGTGAGTCTTTGGGATCAATCGTCCAGGTCTTGTTGGGGTCGACGAGAACAACATCGGCATCGAAACCAAGCTTGATGTTGCCCTTGGTGGAAAGACCATAACGTTCGGCAGGAGCGCTGCACACGAGCTCGGCCATGCGGTTGAGGCTCAAGCCGCGCTTGCGACCTTCTGTGAGCAGTCCACACAGCAAATATTCAGTGCCGCCAAATCCACTCTTGGCCATGAACACGTCGTTGGGATTTTGCTTGTCGGTTTTGAGTTCTTCCGAGCAGCAGGCGTGGTCGGAGCAGATCCAGTCGATGTGACCGTTCTTCACTGCTTCCCACAAGTATTCGACATCTTCGCGTGGGCGAATCGGTGGATTCACTTTGGCATAAATGCCGTTGGGAGATTCGGTGTCGAGCAACAGGTGGCCAATGGTCACTTCGCGACGGAAATTGATGTTGGGAAAGACGACCGACATCTTGAGAGCCGCATCCACCGCTTTGCGCGAGGTGAGGTGAAGAAGGTTGATGTTCACACAGTCTGTTTCGTTGGCAAGATACGAGGCGATGAAGATGGCCAAGCCTTCGGAGTGAGGTGGCCGCGACGCACTATAGGCCGGCAAGCCCGAGAGCTTGCCTTCGTTCATCACCATTTTTGTATAGGCGGTCATGATTTCGGCTGTTTCGCAATGCAGGCTCAGCGACAGCGCATTGCGTTTGTCGGGACGAGCATCCGAGAGATTTTTGAGTCCACGCATGACGGCTTCGAAGTGGGCAATGTCGTAGCGCTCGTCCTGGCCAATCATCAGGAATTCGTGTTGTTTGTGCGAACAACCATGCAGGCCGTGGCTGCCATAGAACATGAAGATCTTGAACGACGAGACACCAAAGCGTTCCAGCAGAAGCGGCATTTCGTCGATATGCGAGGCCGACATTGGCGCCACGTGATAAGCGTAGTCGACGTGGTAGTTGCCCTCGGAAAGTGAAAGCACTTCGGGCATGAAGTCGGCGTAGGGGCCGCCCTTGTTCAAATAATATTGTCCCGTGCGAATATAATTGAGGCTGCTCGTCACGCCACCCATCGCTGCGGCGCGGCTTTCGTTGCGCGCGTCTTTGTCGAGGGGTGCATAAATACCCGTGTGCATGTGGGCATCCACGAGCCCAGGGAAGGCGAGAAGGCCACGTGCGTCCGTCACATTTTTTGCGAGAGTGGCGTCGATTTCGGATTCGAGTGCAACAAAGCGTCCATCGCGGATCGCAATGTCGAGTTGTTCCGGAGCGGGTTGGCCCGGGCGGACAACCAGCGCGCCCTTGATGAGGTGATCATATTGAAAAGTTGTCATGCCTGTGTTCTCCCGCTGCCGGTGGATGATGAAGTTCCGCATCCGATGATGTTGTCTGTTTTCAATTTTTCGATTTCTGATTGTGAGTATCCGAGTGAGAGAAGAATCTCTGCGCTGTGTTCGCCGATAGAAGGCGGTTGGTGTGCGATTCCAAGCGTCTGGCCATCCCATTCGAGCGGTAAAGCCGGGAGGCCCACAGACGCGTTCTTGATGTTCACATTCAACAAACGACCCGGCTGTTGAAGTTGAGGATCGTTGAAAAGATCTTCGGGTCTTGCCACAGCCGCGAATGGAATGTTGTGTGTTTCGCATCTTGAGGCAATGGCATCGCGGTCATGTTCTGCGAGCATTTTTTCCACTGCCGGCAGAAACCAGGATTTTTCCGCAATGCGGCCATTGTTGGTCGCCAGGCGCGCATCGGCAAGCCATTCCGGTTGGCCAAAGGCTTCGCAAAAGCGTTGCCAGTGACGATCGCTGATGATGCCAATGAAAATTGGCAAGCCATCTTTCGATTGAAATATTTGGTAAATCGACCATGCGCTTTGGCGCTCGGGCATGGGTGGAATGGGACCATCCGATTGTGCAGCATAGGCCATGTGTTGGCCCATGAGAAACGCGGTCGTTTCAAACAGCGATGAACGAACGAGTTTTCCGCTGCCTGTGACGTGACGTTCGAAAAGTGCAGCGAGAATGCCCATGGCACCAAACATGCCACCCGTGATGTCGACCACCGAAGTTCCGGCCCGCAGCGGTTGGTTGCGAGGACCGGTCATAAAGGCGAGGCCGCCCATCATCTGCACAACTTCATCCATGGCATGGCGTTGTTCATAGGGGCCAGAGAGGAATCCCTTGAGCGAGCAATAAACGATGCGGGGATTAATTTCCTTCAATGTAGAATAAGACAGCCCTAGCCTGTCGGCTGTTCCCGGACCAAAGTTTTCGATGAACACGTCCGATTGCTGGGCGAGTTTGCGGATGAGGGCAAGTCCTTGTTCGCTTTTAAGGTCAACCGCCAAGCTGCGTTTGTTGCGGTTGTAGAAGGGAAAATAGCCCATCCCGAAACCCTTGAGGTTGCGCGTGGGATCGCCATCAAGAGGTTCAACGTGAATTACATCTGCACCCATGTCGGCGAGCACAAGGCTCGCACACGGGCCCATCACGGCGTGGGTGAGGTCAATCACCTTGATTCCGGAAAGAGGCTTTGGAGCTGTGGAATTATTCAAGCGAGCCTCCTTCACGCAAAAATGGAACCAATCCTCCGGCAGAAAGGATCTTCAGCATCACCGGTGGAAGTGGCGTGCATTGATACGTGATTTTTTGCGTTTGGTTGTAAACCCGTCCAGCCTGCAAATCGAAGTTGAGAACATCACCTTGCTGGATATTGTGGTCGGGAATTTCGATCACCGGCAAACCCACATTGACTGCGTTGCGATAAAAAATGCGGGCAAATGATTTTGCAATCACCGCACCAACACCTGCAGCCTTCAAAGCCAGAGGAGCTTGTTCGCGCGAAGAACCGCAGCCAAAGTGCGCACCAGCAACAATCAGGTCTCCAGCTTTCGCGCGTGTGCGAAAATCCGGATCGAGATCCTCCAGAACGTGCGCAGCAAGTTCCGACAGGTCGAGAGTCTTGGTGTATTTTCCGGGGATGATGCGATCGGTGTCGATGGTGTCGCCATAGACGTGCGCGCGGCCGGTGTTTTCCCTTGTGCCATTGGTTGTATTGCCGTTGATCATGCGAGTGGCTCCACAATCGCTCCGGCGAGAGCGGCGCTGGCCACGGCTGCAGGTGAGGCCAAGAAAACTTGTGCATTGCGGTTGCCCATGCGGCCGGCGAAGTTGCGGTTGCCGCTGGAAATCACCACGTCGTTGTTGCCGGGAACGCCCATGTGTGTGCCCACGCAGGGTCCACAGCCTGTGGCCAGCAGGGTGGCACCAGCTTCAATGAGTGTCGCCAGGGTGCCATCGCGGGTGGCTTGCAGCAGCGTCTGTCGCGATGCCGGCGAAATGTAGAAACGCACGCCGGGTGCAATTTTCTTTCCGTTCAGAATTCGGGCTGCAACCTGCAAATCCTCAATTCGGGCGTTGGTGCACGTACCCAAAAAGGCGTAGCTGATTTTGGTGCCGGCGGCTTCCAGGAGCGGGCGCGCATTTGCAGGAGAACCTGGAAATGCAATTTGTGGCTCCAGCGCTGAAACATCAATCTCGATACGCTTCGCATATTTCGCATTCGCATCGGCAGAGACGGTGTTGGATGCTTCGACGAACCCCACCTTGCCACCCAACTCGGCGACCATGTTTGCCAGTGTGATGCGCTCGGACAATGGCAATGCCTCGACGTATGACCCGGCAAATTCGATGGCGTGATAATTGGCATCCTGCATGCCCCACTGTGCCAGCAAATAAAGGATGACGTCTTTGGCGTAGACACCGTCGCGCGGTGTGCCGCGAAGTTCAATGCGCATGGAATGTGGAACTTTGATCCACGTCGAACCGGTCTTCCAAATCGCCGCAGCATCAGTCGAGCCAATCCCTGCAGCGAAAGCCCCCCAGGCGCCATAGGTTGTGGTGTGCGAATCTGCACCCATGACAACAGAGCCTGTGGGCGCGAGGCCGTGTTCAAGCACCACGTGATGAATGATTCCTTCGCCACTCTCGAACAGTCTGCAGCCATGTTGTTTGGCAAAGTTGCGCATCAGCGAGTGCAAATTGGCGATGCGTTCGTTGGGTGCAGGAGCAGCGTGATCGATGACAAGCACCACGCGTTCGGGAGTGGCAAGACGTGTTCCGCCCATGTCTTCAAAAGCCTTGATGGCCAATGGAGCCGTGGTGTCGCTGGCCGTGCACAGGTCGACGGGGCATACGACAATTTCGCCTGCCACAACCGTGCGTCCGACTTTCGCCGAGAGAACTTTTTCAGCGATGGTTTGCCGATGCGACGAGCTCATCCGCGTGCCTTGCCGGGGAGTTCTCGCCCAAGAAATTCAGAGAGCTCTTTTCTTATCTGAACAGTTTTTTCGACTGAATAACCGGTGGCAAAACCAAGGTCATGCAACAGCGATGCAACATCTTCGGTGGCAATGTTGCCGGTGGCACCTGGAATAAAAGGGCAGCCACCGAGTCCACCGAACGCCGTGTCGAAATGCCGAACGCCAAGCTCCAGCGCGGTGTGCAGATTCAGCATGGCCCGACCAAATGTGTCATGCAGGTGAAGAACCAGCGGCCGTTCACCTGTCATCGACAAACATTCGCCGACGATTTCGCTGACCAGATGCGGATGCGCCATGCCGGTTGAGTCGGCGAGGCTGAAAGTGTCTGGACTGAGTTCAACCAATTTCGCGAAAAGGCCAATCACTTGTGTCGTTGGAATGCGGCCTTCGTAACCGCAGCCGAATGCGCATTGCAATCCGGCACGGACCTTGATTCCTGCAGCGCGCGCGAGACTGGTCATTTGTTCAAGCTCAGCGAATGCTTCGGCCTGTGTGCGTTTCGTGTTGCGCAGCGAATGTGTCTCGCTGGCCGACATCGAGATGTCGATGGCATCCACACCTGCCGCTATGGCACGTTCAACCCCTTTGGTGTTGAGGGCCAGTGCGCTGAATTTGACCTCAGAAAAAGAGTTGTGTGATTTGCGGAATGCCAACATGCCAGCGCAGACGTCCTCGGCATCGGCCATCTGGGGGACGATTTTGTTGTTCACGAAAGATGTGAGCTGGATTTCTTTCGCCCCTGCGGCCACCGCAGCTTGAATCCAACGGAGTTTTTCATGGGTTGGAATGAACTTGCTTTCACCCTGAAACCCATCACGAGGACCCACCTCAATAAAAACAACTTTATCAACATTCATAAGACCAAGTTGTCCTTCGGTACGACCCGGGGCCGGTGGTTCAAGGGGGCGATTTTCGGCTGACAAGGGAGGGTCTAAACCACATTTAACCATAGGCAATCAAGGAGTGACGGCTTTGGTGATGCTGGCTAAAGATAAAACAATGCAATAATTCGTTTTTTCTTGTGAATTTCTTCTGTCGGGGCTGCACCTGAGCTCGCGCTCCGCTACCCCTCGCACTGACCCTGGGCATTCCCAAGACACGACAATC
>JBMSQQ010000079.1:0-16101 GCA_049423385.1 Silvanigrellaceae bacterium
CACGACTCAAAGCGTTTCATCTCCTTCATCAAGCGACGCCAAATCCGCTGGCTACGTGGACTGCGGACAATGAACTCTGATTCACCGACAACTTTTTTTGCCACACAAATTGAGCAATTCAATGAAGTGCAGTGTAAAAACCATTAGCCTTCAGCTCCCACGACACCCTGAGAATCCAGAACTCTGGTCCATTGCTCAAATTTATGATTCCGCTTTGTGCTGAAGTGTGCAGACCGGAGAAGCTCAAGTCGCTGGGCCAACCTTCGCAAGTCGTACGTCGTGATTAAACTTCCCACCGTGACACATTCATGCGAACTTCATAACAGCAAGATGGAAAATCAAAGGACGCTCTCTACGCCAATGGTACTACTGCTTAAAATATGGGAGAGTAGCCATGTGCAGCCTGTTTTTTTCAAAATCCCATGGGAGCAAACTCCGGGATTTTTTTTGAAGGCTATCGGGGGACCTCCTTTGCAGAAGCGAAATGGTGTTTCTATACTATCTGCAAATCGTTGTCGCATAAGTATTCGGGTGAAAGTCAACGCTCGCACCAGTCAAGTGTTGGGTTTTTCCAATGAGCGTGGCGTTCTCGAAGTTGCCTTGAATGCCCCACCCCGCGATGGTGAGGCGAATGCCGAGCTTATCGAAGTGATGAGCGAGTTGTTGCAGCTTCCAAAGCGACATCTGGCTATCGTCGGTGGTCTTCAAAGTCGTGACAAACTGCTCGAGGTCGAGAGCGATTTCCAACGCATCGAGGAGATTCTGATGCGCAACAGTGCCGTTGCAACGCCCTTAAAAGAAGAACCGCCTGTACGTTACACGAAGTCAAATTTGCCCAGCAAACCTTGTGCAACATGTGGTCTTCCATTCAACTGGCGCAAGAAGTGGGAGCGTTGCTGGAATGAAGTTCGATACTGTTCAGACCGGTGTCGGAACGAAAAAGGGTCTGGTCATTCTTGAATGCTGTTTTTGCCTGGCCTCTTTGGTCAAGATTCACCCGGATTGACCGATAACTTCCAACGGTCCCCGTGTTTTTGGAGTTTCAATGACTGTCAGAACAGCTTCCAATAAAAAGCCCACTTTTGCGATTGCATTGGCGGCTGGATGTGTTGCTTTGTTGTCATGTGTAAAAAAGAATCAGAGTCAGCCTCAACACGCCATCGGAACTCTGCCTTTGCGCTCTGAGCCCTTTCTTTGGCAGGAAATGACTGTTGCTGAGTTTACAAAAGAGGTTCTTCCCAACATGTGGGTGATGGCCTCGGAAAGTGACCTCATTCCTGATACCGACGCAAGAGTGAAGTTGCTTCAAGAAGCCATGAATCAGTTTCACGCGAAAGTCACGAAAAAATATCCAAGCTTGGCAAATGTTCCTCAACCGCGCGCGGCACTGTTTCGTGACTCTTCAATGAGTGCTTTTGTTGAAACTGTTCCATACTGCGCAGAGGCAACAATTCTGCTTCCTGGTTCGACAGACAAACCTGTTTACGCAGACGCCGTGCGAATCACCAAGGATGGATCCTTGGCAGATAGAGACTTGTGTCGGGCAGCTGATTCAACTCTCTTCAACTCTTATGTAGGTTTTCTAAATTCTCTCAGTCACGGTTGTAGACTTGAAAAAACAGGAAGTGCTTTTAAGTTGTCGCCAGCCTGTCGTTTGAATGCCTACTTTAATGGTTACTCCAAAGCGACGCGATTTTCCTTCGACCGAATATCATCCGTGATCTATTTTTCCACGGGTCTGCTTGACACACTTCAAGACAACAAACTTGTAATTTACACTTTGATGCACGAATTGGCTCACTATTACCGTGCCCATCCATTGCTTCCAGAGGCCGATTTTGCAATTTTCTATTCTGTGGGAGAAAAGAATACGCCAAGTTTTCCCGTTCCGGATGAAGAACTTTCGCGACTTGCTCGTGAGAAAAACTTTGCCGAGTTGACCAGAATCATGATCGAAAGGCGATTGGGCTATTACTCCTTTGAACAGGAGGCCGACGAGTTTGCCTTGGAGTTTCTTGCGGAACTTGGAATATCCACTGCAGATGGCGGTGAATCGATGATGCGGATGCTTAAAAACACCAAGAAGGTGACACCACCCGAGTTGGATTATGAATCATGCGCTGCGTTGCGAGCTCAAAAATGGATGACATCAAACAACGTTTCAGCCTATGTCCCCATTGGAAATCTTGCCGATCCACATCACTCCCTTTGTTACCGTGCTTACAACCTTGACCGTGAGCGTGACGCACACCGCTTTCCGTGAGGTGAATTTCCACTTTTGAGAGTGGTTAAAACCCCGGATTCAGACTTCAGAACCGGCTTTGCGAAAAAGCGCGAGGGCATCGAAAACACCTCCCGCGCTTGAATATGAAAAACCTGACCCAAATTTGCATCAAATCCGACATGTCGGCAGGCTAAAATTTAAATCCCTGAGAAATCGCATCATTGCATGAGGAGCTGCTCGATGAAAATTCACCTGCAGACAGCAGCAAATTTAATTTTATCAGACCACCGTCCGAGCATGACACCCGAGCGTTGACGATATTCAAAATTCAACGTTCCCGAGGCGGTATCGAAGTCCACCAAATGCCAATCGACGTACCCCTTGCGAGAACCGTCTGTGTACTTTGTCCGATGACTTTCCATATAAAAATAATCGTTGCTGAACTCAGTGACAGCATAGTCAATCGGAGAGCGGAAATTGTGACGTCCATCTGGAGTATCGAACTCGAATTTCTCGACTTCACCCGACTCACGAACCATTTCAAATGAACTCAAAAACCAGGTAATCCGGTCGCCCCCGAACGCTCCACCATCCTTTTGCAGACTGCTCAGACAAAGATTCACATTCGAAATAGTCTCGCCTGAAACCTCATTTCGAACGGATTCAGCTTGGCACGCCTTAATCAATCTGCGTCCTTGATTTGGACCCTCATTGCAGGGTGCTGCATTTGCATAGGAAACCAAGCATGACGCAACAACGAAAGGCAACAAAACGCCTCTGAACACCATGGAAACCTCCGGATTATTTCCGAACAGATTGCCACAAAGTTCGCCAATTGCAAACTTTTAACCATTGAATCTGCTCAGCAAAACATTGCACTCAAAAACTCAAGACTTGGAGACTTACTTTGGATGGAAGCCAAGCTGCTCCCTGGACTGTCCAAGAATATCAAAAATATCTTTGTGGGGATTGAACAAAAGTCTCGGAACTTCAACATAAACTGCATTGACAAGATCGGAATGACTCAGCAATTCAAACATCGCAACTTCATGGTAAAAGACCGGTTCTCCATTGTGAATTTTTTTGGAGATTAGAAAAATCTCGCTGCGTGTGAGTTGGGAAAAATCCACAGCAATCGAATGCCGGCCGTCATTTGGCAAGAGCGAATCCATCATCCTTGATTCAACAAATGCCAGCGCTGCATTGAAGTGCGTTGCCTCGACCAAACCACTGCTTCCAAATAGCTTGTCCCTATCGCCAGGCGTTAAACGTCCACCCTCAATACAGATCCTGACCTTTTCTCCCAATGGATTGGAAGCGATCACAGGAACACCACCGACATCAGATTGCTTCCGTGCAACAACCCCAAGCACAGACAATGGCCTCAAGAGCTTTTTGTTCAGCTCTGTCAGCCGCTCAAGATTGCTCTTTGGCCATTCCATGTGGGGAAAGTGAAAGATGGCCCCCAAGAGCGAAAGTACATCTTCAAATTTCACCAATGTGGTTCCGGAAGATGAGCCCTCTGCAACGTTTAACCTGACCCGATTGCCCATCGAAACCAAAGTATTAAGCATTTTGATTGCATCCATCGAGATGTCTGAAAATCTTATGGTTTCTTGGGCATGCTCAGTATCTAAAACAATTGCCCTCTGGACGTCCGTCCGAATCGAATCAAGACAAAGCTTTATCGAATAAAAGAGGCACTTCAGGGAATCAATTTTAAGACTCACTTCCTCACGGTTGCCAAAGATGTTGTCCACCGTCCGAACATGCAGGCAATTGCAAGACTGAATTCTGTCGGAAAGGAAATTGAAGTGATTGACGATCTCTCCGTGGCCTCCAGCCACAACGCTGTACTTGCCATCGGGCTCAAGCAAGGGTTCAGCGGCAGCAGTGAAGCGTATTGTCGAGTTTTCCATCCCCTGTTCCAGGATTGAATAAGACTGAGGTCCTGGGGACATCAGGGAGTCACGCACGCCCTGTGCAATTGAATTTTGCATTTTTTGCTTGAATCCCTCTTCGGAGCCAACAGCAACAACAATTATCGTTTCAGAGCCAGGCAAAATCGCAGCCTGCTGCCAAATATTGAAGTCCAAAAAGCATTCCAGCCGGGATCCAACCGGAACCAGGGCCTTTGGCAAGGACACGCAACTTTGAAGAAAAAAGCGGAACGTGAAGTATGCCTCAAAAACCTTTTCCAAATCCCTGTCCGAAAAAACAAAATTTTTTGAAGGTGAACAGTTCGACCGGAATTTTGAAATTGACCTCTTTGCAATATCCAGAATCTCGGAAATTCCGCGACGAAAAACCTCGGACTTTTCTCCAAATTCGTCGGACTCCAAAAACTCTCGGACTCGACCGTATTCAGTAATGAGGCTCGAATCCAATTCAGCGAGTTCTTCAGAAATATTCACCGAACCACCAATATGAGTGGTGCCAGTGGCCGTGAGAATGCTTTCAAAAATCAATTGAATCCCTGGATAGTGGACTTCAATCGACTCGCAAAAAGCAGCTATCCTGTGCAGAAATCGGGTTGCAGCGCCAGCTGCAAGGATGACTGTTGCAATCCTTTGATTCAACATTGTTTCAGCGGAAAGACCAGAAAGACCGGATCGTTCCTGATAATCCTGGAGGAATATCGCCACCGCCTCTTCTGAAATCACCATCCCATTCTCAACAGTGCAGGGCTCAACGAGGGAAAACGGCTCTTGATACTTTCCAGCCAAATAATCTTCAATGCGCTTTTCATGCGTCAAAACCTTCTGTTGGTCTAGACCAGTATCTCTCAGAATATTGAGATTTACTTTCGACATGCCACTCTCCCTTTGAGGACGTTCGAGATCAATTTGTCCAACTCAACAACCAAGACAACAGTGAAGCTGAGAACCAGGAGAACAGCTATTCCATCAATTGGGATGGGAACAATTTGAAGAATTTCCCTTGTGAACTCAAAATGGGAAGCGAGCAGGTGAATACCAAGTGCAATCAATACAGAAAGAACAAGAACTGGACTCCTGATTGGACTCAATTTGAAAGCCGAGACACTTTCTGATCGACAATTGCCAATGTGCACGTTTTCAAAAAAGACCATCAGCATCAGCACGGAACTCTGCGCAAGAGCCTGATCAGCGTATCTGTCAAGAATCCAGGTGTAAGTGTAGAAGGAAACACATCCCATGGTCACGGAGGACAACAAAATCCTTCGAATCATGATCGCATTGAAGATACGCTCGGATGGTTTTCTTGGCGCTGCGCGTAGAATGTTTGGTTCACCAGGCTCAAATGCAAGCGCAATGTCCTGAATGCCATTCGTGACCAGATTCAGCCACAGCAAGTGGATTGGATAGAGCGGCAATGGAAGCTTTTCAACCAATGCAAGCGTAACCATGATGATCTCTGCACAGCCCGTGGATATCAGAAGCATGATTATCTTTCGGATATTGGCATAGGCAATTCGTCCTTCTTCTATGCCTGCAACGATTGAAGAAAAGTTGTCATCTGTTATCACGAGCCCCGCAGCTGAACGCGCGGTGTCGGTTCCACTTGCACCCATCGCAACACCAATATTGGCAGTGTGAAGTGCAGGAGTGTCATTGACACCATCGCCAGTGACAGCAACAAAATGACCAAGCTGCTGGGCTTTCCTTACGATATTGAGCTTCTGGTGAGGTGTGATTCGAGCAAAGACCTTGCATCTTCCCAGTGCATCAACGAAGTCTGCCTCGCTCATTGCATCAATTTCACGCCCATTCAGAACCTCATCAAAGTCTTTAATCAAGCCGAGCTCTTTTCCTATCGAACTTGCAGTGACTGGATGATCGCCAGTGAGCATGAAGACTGTGATTCCGGATTCCATGCAGATTTGAATTGATTCCCTGACACCATCCCGCAAGGGGTCCTTGATACCTACGAGTCCAACGAGGTGCATTCCGGAAAGACTTTCAGAAGTCAGTACATTTGGGCCATCGCCCTTGAGATCGAGATCCGCCACGGCAACCGTCCTGAAGCCCGCCTCCGCAAGTTCCCGCACCGAATGAGTGAATCGCGGGAAGTCTGTCTCTTTGCGACACATACCAAAGACAACCTCTGGGGCACCTTTTGCCATCAAAACAGAACCAGAGTGCGCTCTCACCAAAACAGCTGCGTATTGGTTTTCAGAGTCAAACGGAATTTCGTCGACAATGGAATAGAGAACTTCGGCAGACTCTCTGCTCCATTTCAACTTGTGCGCCAAAGACAACAAGGCAACGTCTGTTGGGTCTCCACGCCACTTCCATCGTCCTTCGTCAATGTACAACTGACCGTCATTGCAGAGCACCGCCGCTCGTGCAAGACGTGAAAGATGTGAATGATTGGAGTCGACAATCCGGTCTCCTTGAACAACTTCGCCTTCGGGTTCGAACCCAACCCCGGTGACCTCAAAGCGTTCACCGCTTGGGTCAACAATCCTCTGAACGGTCTGCTCATTTCGAGTGAGAGTTCCGGTCTTGTCGGTTGCAATCAGGGTGCAGCTGCCAAGCGCTTCAACAGCCGGCAACGATCGCACAATGACACCCCGACTGAGCATCTTGTTTGCTGCTATCGCCAAAGCCACTGTCAGCGCGACGGGAAGGCCCTCTGGAATCGCAGAAACAGCCAATGCAACGGCAAAAAGTGCCATTTCAGCAACATCGTAGCCCCGGCTGAATATTCCAAACCCAACAAGAACCAAAGAAATGATGCAAACCACGATGGCAATCGCCTTTGAAAATTTCTCCATTCTCAAAACGATCGGAGCTCTGCCCTTTTCTGCTTTTTGAATTTCGGCGGCTATGCTGCCAATCTCGCTCCTCACACCCGTCGCAACGACGATTCCCTTGCCCTTGCCCTTTGTAACAGAGCTTCCGGCAAACAAAGTATTTCTGCAGTCACCCAGTATAACCCCGGACCCGGCCATCCAGTCGAAGCTCTTGGCAATTGGGACTGATTCACCTGTGAGCAGAGACTCATTGGTTTCAAGGTGGAACGAGTGAACAAGACGCGTATCTGCCGGAACAATTGTACCCGCCTCAACAAAAATGATGTCACCAGGAACCAACTCCGTTGCCGGAAGAGTCTTGTTGAATCCATTCCGCAGGCAATTGACTCTTGTGTCAATCATGCTTTGCAATGCAAAAGCGGTCTTTTCAGCCTTGAACTCGTGATATGCACCAATCGCAGCATTTATGATCAGAACCACAAGAATAAAGACGGCATCGACAATGTCACCGAGAAAAACTGAAATCAATGCAGCAATGAGTAGGAGGTAAATCAGTGAACTTCGAAACTGCCTCCCAAATATCGAAACCAGACTGGCTCTTGGCTTGCTCGGCAGAACATTTCTTCCCACTGAATCGAGTCTTCGCTTCGCTTCCTCGTCAGACAGTCCGAGCGATGATGTCTTCAATTGCTCGACGACTTCGTCAACCGTATGGCGAGCGAATTCAATTGCCGGAGTCGACATTGCCACATCCTCACCACATTGCCGCCAAGATGCGACAACTCCAGTCCACTCAACTTTCTGAACTCATGAAACTTCTGACACGAATGAGCTGCCCCATAAACCCTTGATTCTTACGTTAATGAAACCCCTGAAGGGTTTTCCCGAAGCGAATTTTCCACTTCAATCCGGCGATTCATACACTTCATGAAAAGGTCACATGCTGTGCGCAGTCAAAAAAGTATTTCGAAACTTTTGACCGTCACAAATGACAGGATCATCCTGTTCGTCAGACTGTTCTTTCCACTGCTTGTTGTCCTTGGATTGTTTGCTTATGCCCTGGTGCCACTCGTCTACTTCCTGACGTCCCAGTGGTTCGTGAAAGACTTGGACCTTCGAAGCGAACTCATTTCGAACACACTTCAAGAGAGTGTTTCAAAAGCCTTGGCACTCACGGATCAGCAGGGAAGGAGTGAAGCACATGAAATCCTCATGCGGGTAACCCGCGATGAACGTCTGCTGGCATTGGGTGTTTGCAGTCCAGAGGGAACACTGTTCATCAAGACTGAACTTTTCCCTGAGAGTCTTGGATGCACGGACGTCATGGGACTCTTACCATACAAGGGAATCATCAAGCACCTTCCGCATGGAGATGTACACCTTGCACGAGGCAAGATTGAGTCTAGTTTCGAAACCATTGGACCTCCGCCTCCCGAATCCAAGCCACCACTTTCCGCCGGAGATTCTTTTGGCACATCCAAGGCGAAGTTCATTGGAAACCTCATCATCCTGCATGACATGAGTTTCATCCAGGCAAGAGGGAAGAACGCAGAGTTCTATATATTTGTGTTTTTTCTGAGCATCGCGTCAGTCACTGCCATCACAACCCTGATTGTCTCGCGCTGGAGTCAAAGGACCTGGATGACGACCATCAGAACAATCGTTGGTGGTGTCAGGGAATCAGGATTGAAATTCCGAACACAGCATCGAGATTTTTCGCCATTCCTGAGCGATTTGCATAGCCTTGTCAGAAAATACGAGAGTTCTGAACGTTCGAATGAAGACCTTGATCGCTATTGGGATGCAACAAAAATCAGAGAGATTTTGAACCGTGAATTGTCGGGAGACGAAGTCATCGTCGTCTCAAACCGACAACCCTACGCACACAACTATTCAAATGGGAAAATTGAAGTCAGTTCTCCCGCGAGTGGCCTCGTCACTGCGGTTGAACCCATCCTTCGCGCATGCTCGGGAGTTTGGATTGCACATGGGAACGGCTCGGCAGACAAGGACGTTGTCGATTCGTTTGGACGAATCAAAGTACCCCCTGACAGTGGCGAATATGAGATCCACCGCATTTGGCTCACGGAAGAAGAAGTAAACAGATACTATTCAGGATTTTCCAACGAGGGACTTTGGCCGCTGTGCCACAATGCGCATATCCGCCCCATTTTTCGTCGAGAAGACTGGCTACAATATTCGTCGGTCAACAGAAAATTCTGTGATGCTGTCGTTTCAGACTCGACAACTGCCGAACCAGTCGTACTGGTTCAAGACTTTCATTTGTCACTCTTGCCAGGCTTTATCAGGAAAGACCTGCCTGGTGCCACGGTCATCACGTTCTGGCACATTCCGTGGCCGAATCCTGAAACATTTGGAATATGCCCATGGCATAAGGAAATTCTAAGTGGACTTCTGGGAAGCTCCATTTTGGGTTTCCATACGCAGTTTTGCGTCAACAATTTCCTGGACTGTGTGGACCGATTTCTTGAGTCTCGCATTGACCGGGAAACAAACACTGTCTCATATAAAGAACACATGTCTGAAATCAGGGCATATCCAATCTCCATTGAATGGCAGTCATCAAAAATGCTGCAAGCTCCTCCTGTCCTCGAATGTGAAGAGTACGTTCGTAAGAAGGAAAAAATCCCCAAAAACGTCAGGATCGCCATTGGAGTGGACAGGCTCGACTACACGAAAGGAATTATAGAACGATTTAGAGCCGTTGAAATGCTCTTGGAATCCAATCCAAGATACAGGGGAAACTTTACCCTCATACAAATTGCAGCTCCAACTCGCAGCGGCGTTACGGCATATCGAAATTTCGCTGATGAGGTTGTCGAAGTCTCCGAAGAAATCAACCGGGCATATGGGAGCGAGAGCTATCAACCAATTATTCTCAAAATCGAACATCACACTCAGGCCGAAATCTTCAAATACTATCGAGCTGCAGATGTTTGCCTGGTAACAAGCCTGTCTGATGGAATGAATCTCGTCGCAAAAGAATTCGTTTCTTCGCGCGATGATGAGGGAGGAGTGCTTATACTCAGCATGTTCACAGGCGCATCAAAGGAGCTTTTCGAGGCGCTCATTGTCAACCCGTATGATATCGAGCAAACTGCCAGTGCCTTGCTCCGAGCACTTGAAATGCCGCGACCCGAGCAGCGTGCAAGAATCCATGCCATGCGTTCGATACTGATGGACTACAACGTCTACAAGTGGGCTGGCCGCATGCTTCTTGATGCAGCAAGGATACGTCGCAGGAATCAGTTTTTTGAAGAGTTCAACGGGGAAGTTGAGAGACAACAATGAACATCTACAATAGTCACATTACAGCCTCGATTGCATTTTTGATTTTGTTTTCCATATTGCTGGCTGGAAAGCATTTGATTGTTCGCAAACTCAAAGATTCAGCAAGTCAGACCGAGTCCATTTTGGACGACTCGATTCTCGTCATTGCAAAGAAATCAAATGCCCTGTTCCTTGCCGTTTTTTCCCTGTTTGTTGCCATCCAGTTTACCGATGTTCCAGGCGAAATGGCGCTCTGGGTCAAGAAGATACTCATAGTCATGTCGGGGTTTCAGGCCTCTATTTGGCTGGTGAATGTTTCATCTATCGCCATCAACGACAAACTGAGCGAAAAGGTCAATGGCAGACTTGTAGAATCGGCCATGGCAACCGTGGCAATTCTCCTGGTCAGAATCCTGATCTTTGGTGTCATTGCACTGCTTGTTCTTGACAACTTCGGAATCAACGTTGGAGCTCTGGTCACAGGTTTTGGAATTGGCGGCGTGGCAATTGCCCTCGCAGTGCAGAAAATACTGGGAGACCTGTTTGCATCGCTCTCAATTGCACTCGACAAACCTTTTCGGGTTGGCGAGTTTATCATTGTCGATGACTTGTTGGGAACGATCGAACGGGTCGGACTCAAAACAACACGAGTTCGGGCACTTTCAGGCGAACAAATCATCTTTCCAAACAGCTCATTGCTCGAGTCGAAGATACGAAACTTTAGCAAGATGCTGGACAGAAGAGTCACCTTGAAAATATCTGTCGTATATGAAACCAGTGCAGAAAAATTGGAGCACATCTGTGACGTTGTCTGCAAAATCATCCAACAAACAAATGGTGTTCGACTTGAAAGGGGGCATTTTGCCGAACTTGGATCAAGCTCGCTCGATTTTGAATTTATTTATTGGGTGGATTCACCCGACTACAACATCTACATGCAAAAGAAGCAAGAAATAATCCTGAACATCAAACGATACTTTGATGACAACGCAATCGAATTCGCATTCCCGACACAGGTTGTTTACACGCAATCAATGAATACTGAAGGACGGTAAGACATAGAGCCCGGCACAATTTCTGACGGGCTTCCGTCGACATTCACAATATCCGGTCGACACCCGAATTCAAAACTGACGTGTCATTGCGAATACAAACATGAAGAGCAACGTTGGAGGCAATGCGGCTAAAAACAAGCCAAGTGGACTTATTCCACCGTCACCAAACGAATCCTTCAATATCCCATATCCAGCCGGGTTGGGAGCATTTGCAATGACCGTCAACCCCCCTCCTGCCACTGCGCCTCCAACAAGTGCGAGCTTTGCTGAATCCGATAGTCCAGGCACCAGTGAACCAAGATACGTCAACGCAGCGTTGTCGGTGAACGCGGTCAGCACAGTGGCACTCAAAAACAGAGCGACTGGCTGAAGAGCTGCAACAATTCCTTCCAGCCACCAGCCTTGAAGCCCACCAAGTGTCACAAGCCCACCCAGAAAAAATCCAACAAGTAGACCTTCTCTGATGTTGATTCTGTTCTGATGCTCGCGTGTCACCTCGGTCAACCCGAGAAAAAAGAGAAAAAGAGGAAGAAAAAACGAAATATGTTTATGATTGACTATCGTCAACAGCATAAACAATAGGTGCATTATCGTGAGCCAAACTGGTACGGGTGGTCGATCATCGTGCGATTTCTTCACATGAAGGACTGACAACTCTCGCCAGAAGAAAACCGCCGTCGCCACTGTTCCAATTAAAACCGAAATCAACCCCTTGATTCCGATATTTCTCAGAACAAAAATCAAATCCCATTTCCATGGACCAACAACCATAAGTATTGGAGGTGCTGCAAAATGAGTTAAGGTCCCGCCAATTGAAACGTTTACAAAGAGCAAACCAAGCGTTCCGTACCGTAAACGATTCGAAATTGATTGGGAGAAAAACGACTTTCGAAGCAGCAATGCTGTAACCGTCATCGCAGCCGGCTCGGTAATCAATGACCCCAAGAGCGGACCAACAATAAGTGTCGTCAAGTAAAATGCGATCGACTGGGGAATTGGGAGCAAAGATGAAGCACTGCGAATCAGTCGCTCTGCCAACTGAAGAATCGGCCGCGTGGAGGACAGACACATGATAACAAAAACAAACACTGCTTCAGAAAAGTTGACCTGATTCATGTAACTGACAGCTGCATCTGTCCCTGAGTGCATCGATACGACAAGCAAAAACAAAAATGCCCAGAGTCCAAATACAATTTCAACCTCTCCCAGGAAATGAAAGAGGTTCTCCATGCCTGAACCTTCGCGATACTTTGCTGCCAATTTGTTGAATTGCTTTGAAACAAAAGTATGCAAAACCGCAAGGACGAAAAACAGTGTCGATACCTTCAAAAGTAGAGGATCTGTGATCATTGCGACTCCAAAGTAAACAAGTCGGGCAGCATCAAAAGCCCAAAGGGTGCACAATTCCAAAAGCCTGACGATTTACTGCTGTGGCTTTTCAGAAACAATTACTTTAGCGTTTTCATTCGCCATCCGAACTCGAAACCATCTCTCTATCTTCGACAAATCACCAGCTTTGAGCCTTGCATCTTTCTCCAACACAAGAAACTGAACAGCAGATTTTTCGGATGAAAGCTCAGATCCTGATGCTTTTCTTCTGAAGGAATCACCTCTCGCCACCACTGCACCGGAAATGTTCGGAAAATATGCCGAAACTTCATTTGCTACCTTTAAATTCGTTTCACCCAAAGATGACAAGTCCGCAATGGTCCGTTCCAAGCTCTCAATTCTCTTGTCGCGTTCCCGCAGCTCTGAAAGTGACTTTTGGTACAAGTCATTCAGGAGATCTTCCTTCAACAAAGCCTTGTTTACTCTTTCATCGGCACCCTGAAAGATGACCAGGTCGGCATCTGCCAACCCCGATGATTTCATTTTTCTCTTGATCCCAGAGATCTTGCCTTCATCCAGCACATCACCGATCAACGTAACCTCAATCCTTCTGGCTTGCGCATCGATTCCAATTTTTGCCGCACGAACATTGGCAGATTGCACCTCATTATCGACAAACCTTGCAGCGCTGCTTCTAAAAACCTCTTGTTGTACAAGTCGATAGGCCAGAAAAATGCTCGGCAATGCTGTCACGGAGATAATCAGGATGAACCATCTTCTCAACTTTGCTTCTACCGCATTTCCAACATGTTGAATCCTTGGAAACTGCAAGAACCCCAAGACAACAATTGTCGCAACAGCAATGAAAACAGAGTTTATAGAGAACAAATAGAGCGCACCCAGAAAGTACTCTATATTCGCATGAGCGATTCCGTAGCCCGCTGTGCACAGCGGAGGCATCAAGGCAGTCGCAATTGCCACTCCGGGAACAACATTGGAGTGCCCTTTCCTTATTGCTGCCACAGCGCCCGCAAGACCGCCAAAGAATGCTACTGCTACATCCCAGATTGTTGGTGAAGTGCGGGCCAACAATTCGGACTGGGCTTCCCGAAGCGGAGTGACCAAAAAGTATGCTGATGAAGTTAGCAAACTTATAACAGCAGCAATGATCAAATTGGTCACTGACTGCCGAACGAGTGCAAAATCGCGAATTGACACGCCGAATCCTACACCCATTATTGGGCCCATCAACGGCGAAATAAGCATCGCCCCAATGATCACAGCAGGCGAGTTCACATTCAAACCTATCGCAGCAATAAATATTGCTATTATCAGTGTGAGTGCGTTCATGCCCTTCAGCTCAACACCTGCACGGAGATGTTCAGCTATCTGCTCAAAGTGGGCCACCTCGTCCTTCAGGGAAAATCGACTCAAAAAACCATGTCTCATTACTTTGAACAGGTCCACTGATTCCATTCACTCTTCCTTCCAATCCAATTTTCGGTCTCGCCTGAGCCAAACCGATTGCACTCGGATAGCAGGATACTGTGACGGTGAATTTCGCCAATTATGTATTCCTGGATCTTTGGATTTCCGCCAAAATCTCAACAACAAAGACCAACGATTGGCTTTTGCCTTTGAAAAAACTGCCAACCTGAACATTTGCAGATTGGCAGCGCGGCTCTGAGTTGGAGGGTCGAAGCTCAGGGCTGCTTCCTGTTTTTTCCAGACTTCTTGTCTTTCTTTGTCTTTGACTTTTCACTTTCTGAATTCTTCTCCGCGGGAGCGACCGCCTTGGCAGAATCAGCTGCAGGTGTGGCAGCGGGAGTCGCAGTTGGCACAACTCCCGATGTGGTGTTCGGAACTGCAGCTGGTGTAGCGGTTGGAACAGCACCCGACGAGGTGGATGGTGTGGCCGTTGGCACAACACCCGAAATGGTGGATGGCGTTGCTGATGGAACAACACCTGAAGTGGTTGCCGGAGCCGAAGCAGTACTACTTTGCGAAGACGGAACCGACGCACATGAACTCACAATCAAGACACTCGCAGTTGCAATCGCTGAAACTAAAAAATTGCGCATGAATAGACATCCTTTCTCAAATCATGACTTACTGTCTTCAGTAAGAGTAACTTCAGAAAAATTTCGAAAAAACATCATTTCGACATTGCCTATATATGGATATTCAATATCCTTATATAAGACTCACCTGAGCTTCAGACACCAGCCGACTCCATTTCCCAAGTAATTGTCAAAATGTGAGAGCTGATAGTGAGATTTTAAGCCACCAAGGTTTAGAGAAAGGGTGGCAGTTCCCTTATTAAAATCGAGAATCAGATATGACTTTCGTCGATCGACTGTCTTGTTGTTCCATGTCAAGGCAGAAGTCTTGGCCACACATCGTTCGAAAGCCCTGTTAAGACGCAGCTTCCAGACCAGTTCAGTGTCTGTGCGCTTCACCAGCTTTATATTGTCGGCAAACCAGCTGGAATTCAGTTCACCACATGAAACCAATCCTTCGTTGGAATCTTTTATCAATCCGTCGGACGCCGAGACCAGAAATGGGCAGTCATCAACTCTATCTGCATCGAAAACGAACCGAATATTTGGCACTATTGGCGGAACTTGTACAGATCCACCCGTCATGTTTGACCCGCTCAAAGATGGCGCTGCGCCCTTTGTGGACTGCGGCAAGGCTTTTACAACGGGCAATGCAAAGAGAAAAAATACGGACAGATTCAGTTTTCGTATAATCATGGCGATTAAATTCCGAATGATTTTTTCGGATTTTAAAACAAGGCAAATTCCCCCGGATGCGATATTCAGATAATGAATATCATCCATTGAACAAAACAAAGGCTAGATGCTGAAAGATTTCAGCAAATGAGAGACCTGTCCAAGCATTTGTTTATCGCGAGATGCGATAAAGATTGACGATTGCCAGAATCCTTCTTTCGGTCCCAGAAGGTGGATACGCTTTAAATTTGAAGCGTCGATTGCATATGCCCTGGGCAACAGGGCGAACCCCAAACCTTCGGATGCAATCCTGATGATGGATGAAATTGAGCTGGATACGAACACCGTGCTTTTTCGGATGAGGTTTCTCGAACAGAATCTATCTGTCTCCTCTCTCAGCTTCAAATGATGTGACGGTAAAATAAGATCAAGCGGCAATTCGACGAGATAGCCAATCCAGTCAGCAAATGTAATTGGCGCGATGTTTCTCGAAAATCGGGTCACCAAACCAGGTTGGCATATGAGACTTACCGGCAAATAGTGCTGTTCAACGAAGTAGCTGCCAACACAAGATAAAATGGAACTCGTGAATGCAAAGTCAATTTCCCCGTCGGACAGCTGCCGACTGAGATCCTCATTTCGAACATTTATCAAACAGATATTGACACGTTTGTTTCTAAAATATTCACCGACAAATTGACACATAAGGTCCGATACGAACGGACATTC
>JBMSQQ010000080.1:0-15966 GCA_049423385.1 Silvanigrellaceae bacterium
CACTCCTCAAATCAACGCAAGAGCAAGTTCAACCTGCCCCAGTGGCGCAGAGATTTGCAGACCCTGCACGTTTTTCCTGATGTCACTGATCAATTCAAACGCAATCTGCAAACCTTCCTTGCGCTGATCTTCGGTGGTTTTGCAGGCGCGCATCCGCTCGAGAAGCTTTTCAGGCACATAGACGCCAGGCACTTCATTGGCCATGAATTCAGCGTTGCGCAAACTCATCAGCGGCCAGATTCCCGCGATGATGGGAACCCTGAACTGCGAGGAGAAATCCAGAAACCGCAGCAAGCTTTCGGAATCAAATACCGGCTGCGTGATGGCCCACTGCGCTCCAGCCTCGACCTTGTACCTGAAACGCTCAAATTCTTTTTTCAAATCTGGGGCCACCGGATTCGCACCAACACCAATCGAAAACCCCGTCGAACGGCCGATCGATGTTCCACCCAGATCCAGTCCCGAGTTCAACCGGGAGGCCATGTTCACAAGACCAATGGCATCGATGTCAAATACAGCGGTCGCGGTTGGATAAGGCCCCAGTTTTGGTGGATCACCGGTGACGCAAAGAATATTTTTCAGCCCCAGGCCCGCTGCACCAATCAGGTCGCTCTGAATACCAAGAATATTTCTGTCGCGACAGGCATAATGAAGAACTGTTTCAATTCCGATTTTCTGCTCGATGAGACAGGCCGCAGCAAGGGCAGACATGCGCGCACTGGCGCGTGGACCATCGGGAATGTTGATGGCATCCACGCCTGCCTTTTTGCATTGCGCCGATCGCTCAAGCAGCTTGTCGGTGTCGAGCCCCTTGGGTGGCAAAAGCTCAACCGAGACCACGAATTTTCCACCGGCAAGGCCACGGCTCCATTGCGAGCTCGAATCCTGGTCTGTTGGCTTGGCCTGCACTGAGTTTGTCTCGGAAACAGAAACCGTCGAGCGGAAGGTTTCGCCACCGCGGAAGGCAGCACCCTGACGCAATGCACCCGACATTGCCCGAATGTGTTGGGGCGTTGTTCCACTGCATCCGCCCAGAACCCGAACGTCCTGAAGCAATGCCTGGCGAGCAAACTCACCCATGTACTCGGGGCTCGCCATATAAATCAGACGACCATCCACCTGCCGCGGAAGTCCGGCATTGGGCTTCAGAATGAGCGGTTTGTTAGTGGACGACTTGAGTCGTTTTGCAAGCTCAAGCAACGGGGCAGGGCCATTGCCACCATTGACGCCAACAACATCGGCGCCCCATTCATCGAGCTTGCGAACAAACCATTCCGGCTCTGTTCCATAGAGCGTTTGGCCGTCATCATTGGTGGCCATCATCGCCACAACCGGATAATCACCCAACGATTTGACGGCACGAATCGCCTGATGAATTTCGTTCAGGTCGGCAAAACCCTCAAGGACAAACAGGTCAACGCCACCTTGTTGCAACGCCTTGGCCTGTTCAAAGAAAAATTCTTTCGCTTCATCAAACGAAGTGGGGCCCCAGGGCTCAATCCTGACACCCAAGGGGCCCAGACAACCCGCAACCCAAACCACATCGCCGGCGACAGCCCGGGCGATTTGAGCTCCACGCAGATTGATTTCCAGGAGCTGTGAATCGAGGCCATAGTTGCGCAATTTGATGCGATTCGCACCCCACGTGTTGGTGGTCACAACCTGGGCACCCGATTGGATGTATTGTTTGTGGATGTTGGTAATCAGTTCGGGCTGTGAAAGGTTCACTTCATCAAAAGAACGATTGATGAATACGCCTTTTTCATAAAGCTGGGTGGCAACCCCGCCATCAAACAAAAAGGCCTGATTGCCCTCGTTGAGCAATGAGAAAAATCGTGAAACGCGCTCAAGAGGAAAGCGCACTGCGCCTTCCCCCGACTCGGGTTGGTTTGTCATAAGGTGCTCCGGGTTCTGCCGCTCGTGTCCTACCAGCGGACTTCACAGCTGTGTCGAGCTTTATCGAAAGATCAAGGGATGGCAAGGATGGCGGCCCGCAAGTCCACCGATTGCGGGTCTTTTCGTGGCCCCACTTGAGCACACGAGACAGGCAAAAATGTGAAGCCGTGCCCAAGCAAACGTTTTTTTGACCCAAACCAATGGACCCCACGGGAATGGTTCTGAATAATAGGTTCTGGATAGCTCGCTACGGGCGTCTAAACTGCCTATTCTTAAAGCACTTGGGATGGTGAATGAAGGTTTTCTACGATCCGGTCCAAAAAACTCACGTGCTCTCGCACGAGATCATTGCCGGAAAGCGATTCCGTCACCACGAGCGACGGGCTCGAATCGACATCATTCGTCGCCACCTGAAAAGTCATGGCCAGTTTGAATTTATTGTCCCGGAAGCACTTCCCATGGAAGCCGTGCTTGCGGTTCACGACGAAGCATACATTCGCTTTCTCGAAAGCTCACAGATGCTCTCCAAGGATGAAGTCATCTGGCCTTACGTCTTTCCATGCGATCGCCGGGTTCCGGTTTACGAACCTGTGACCGTATTCACCGCAGGATATTATTGTTTTGATGTTGGCACCCCCATCATGAGCGACACCTGGCAGGCTGCCATCGCGGCCGCATCGGGTGCATACGCTGCCGCCCAGCATCTCAAGAAGACGGGAGAGACCTGTTACGCGCTCGCGCGTCCGCCCGGACACCATGCTGCCGCTGCATTGTTTGGTGGCTACTGCTACCTCAACAACGCAGCCATCGCTGCCCGGTATCTTTCACAATATGGAAAGGTCTTGTTGATCGACTTCGACTATCATCATGGCAACGGAACCCAATCCATTTTCTATGATTCTTCAGAAGTTTTTTACCTCAGCACGCATGGCAATCCGGCCATCGAGTATCCTTATTTCACCGGATATGAGCATGAAGTTGGTATCGATGACGGGGTCGGATTCAACCTCAATTGCCCGATGGAGCCGCACTGCGGGCCCGAACATTATTTTGAGGTCTTCCACGCTGCGGTTGAAAAAGTACTGAAAAAATTCGATCCAAAATTTATTGTCTGTTCGTGTGGATTCGACGTTGCCGACAAAGACCCGCTGGGTCATTTCGGTTTGCAGCCTGAGCATTTCCATTCGCTCGGCGAAACCATCAAGGCAATCCGAAAGCCAACGATGCTCGTGCAGGAAGGTGGTTACCTGGTGGAACGACTCGGCCTGAACGTCGAGGCGTTCCTCACAGCATTTTTGTAAAATGACTCCGGGCGGTCCGATAGCCGCGTGGAGAAAAAGGTCTGAGAAATTCTCTGTCAAACCATTTGGCAGTAGAAAAATCCTTTCATAACTTTTTCCACCTCACAAAAGACAGGGAGAACTTTAAGTTCGCTGCTATCAGTGGTTGGCCTCGTCGGCTGCAAATCCTCTGGTTCAGAAACCTCCAGCCGCTGCAATTTGAACCCAGAGCAAGCCAAGAAATACAACGAATGCATGGAAAGCAGTCCAACCGAGTACGCGCAGGACGAACTTCACTGTTCCATTTATCCAGCAACGAATAAAAAGGCTTTAAAAGGAACAACAAAAGTATTGAGCGAGACCTGCATCAAGTCCTGGCATAAGAAGATCAAGACCGGCGACACCTGCTACGTGACAATCAGCCCGGGCCAATCCAACTTCACTGGCATCTTGAATCGCACGAATTACTTCCTCCGCATGACCGCGAGAGCAGACGAAAGCAACCCGGGTTCCATCCGCAGCGAGCCCAAATTCCTGGGCTCGCTTTCTGACTATTTATTTTCAAAGTTCTCTGCTCTTCCAGATGGAAAAGCGGAGAAATATTCCTAAAAGAAGTATCCAAGATAGAAGTTGAACAGGCGAAGGCTCGGAAAATCAGCGAAATTCTTCCTGTAATTCTGAGCTTGCAAGACGTCATTCTCGGCGGGATCCACTTCGGATGTGAATTTTTGCGAGAAGTCGAATACCGGCACTGAAATGCCGAACCACTCACACCCGAAGAAATAATCACCCTTGCTCCAGTCCTTGCCAAATCCCATCTGGATCTGCAACTGCTCGAATTTCGAATAGAGGATCGGCAGTCGATTGGGATTATAAAATTTGGATTCGGGACCGACGTAGAATTCATTGCGTCCCGAGAATATTTCATAAACAACTGCGCCGCTCAAAAACGAATCCACTCCAAACATCCTCCTGAAAACTGGAGCCGACGAATCTCGGATGCTGAATTTCGCCAGGGCGCCGATTCTCAACCGCTTCCAATAGTCGTCATAACAGCCGCCATTGTGGGAAAAAATACAAATCTCTTTCACCTCGGGAACCCAATCCAGAGAACCCTCAAAACCCCAATGTTCCGTCAGTCCACGTCCAATGGCGAGAGTTAGTCCCCTCACAAACATCAATCCAGCACCCACCCGAACATGGTTGCCATTGAAATCTTCCAATCCCATGCCAGGACCAGACTCCCTGTCATCGACATGTTCCTCAGCGCTTCTGGAGGGCTTGGAATTGGTCGTTCCGCCTGCAGCAATTAAAAAATCTGGACTTCTTTCTTCAATCAAATGGCCGCGCAAGACATCTCGCTCACTCTCCGAACGAGAATCATGGTCGGCCAGATGTAAATTCGCGAATGATTGATCTCTTAAACCTTCATAATCCTCTGTCGAACTCTCCCGGATTGATGCATAAGCTGTGCAAAACAACACTGATAAGGACAAGCATACAAACCTGAAGAATCGTATATCTTTCAAGATTGACTACCCTCGAAATTTGTCATGAATCTTTGTTGTATTTCTTGAAGCTTCAAGAATCGAAGAGAAATCCTAATCCTGGCATCATAATCTCAAAGCCTGTGTAAGAAAACACTGACCACCGTCTTGTAGCCAACATCTGTTTCAAGATCCCGCCGCACGGCAATGCGCAGTTCTTCGCCGAGGCTGTCGGCATTCAAACTTGATTTTCTCTGCGCACGAATGATCTCGCGGAACGACGATTTGAAAACTTCCATCACCCGATCGGATGTCACATTGACACCGCGGACCTGAATCTTCGGATCTGCGAGCAGTCGGCTCAGGCTGGAATCTGCGACCGCAGACACTTCAATGATGCCGTTGCGCGCAAGCATTACGCGATTACGCAAAACATCACTCTTGCCGGACAAAACGCGATCGCTGCCCACAAAATCGCGACCCGATTCCCAGCGATCGGTGACGCCCAAGGGCTCTGGCCCGATGCTCAGCACATCTCCATTTTCAACAAGAAAACAATTCTCCGGCTTCACACCAGCCGATTCTGCAACACGCAAATGTTGAACCAGATTGCGGTATTCTCCATGCAGTGGCATAAAAAATTTCGGCTTCACCAGTGCGATGCAATCTCGCAAATCCTCGACATATCCATGCCCACTCACATGAACATCGGCATCCTTGCCCGTCAGGACGCGGCAGCCCAATCTCCAAAATTGGTTGATCAGGACATTGATGGATTTCTCGTTGCCGGGAATCGCCCGGGCCGAAAGAATCACAACATCATTTCCGTCCAACTTTATGTTCTCCATGCTGCCAAATGCAAGACGATTGGCGCCCGAAAACATTTCTCCTTGGGTGCCAGTGCAGATGATGCAAAGCTCATGTGCCGGAATCAGCTTGAGCTCATCATTTGAAACAACAAAATTGTCATCCACGTCGCTGATAATGCCGAGTCTTCGAGAGATTTCGTAATTGCGCAAAAGAGATTTACCCAGCAACAAAACACGCCGACCAGTGGCTTTCGCTGCATCGAAAATACTCTGCACGCGCCATATGTTGCTGGCAAACGTCGCCACCACCACACGGCCCGAAGATGATTTGAAAAGTGCTTCGAGATTTCCACCAATTTTCTTTTCCTCGCGATCACGTCCGGGCACAAAGACGTTCGTCGAGTCGGCCGTCATCAACAGCGTCTGTTTGCCCTGGGTGATGCGAGCCAGATTGTCGAGCGTCACCGACCCTTCGGGAGCCGAGCGGTCGACGCGATAATCACCTGTGTGCAACAGGTTTCCATATTTTGTTTCAAAATAGAGTCCACAGGCATCCGGAATACTGTGATTGACCGGATACGGAGTCACGGCAGCCTGGCGAAATGTTGTTTTTTGCCAAACCTGCCAGATGTGAATCTCGGGCGCTTCCATTCCGAGTCCACGGAATTTTTCCTTGATGAGCTCTGCAGTGAACTCGGTGGTGTAGATAGGCGCCGGGAACTCGCGATAAAGCCAGGGCAGGGCACCGATGTGATCTTCATGACCATGAGTGATAAGCCATGCCGTGGGACGAATGCCGCGCTCGCGCACCGCATCCATCGAAGGAAAAATAAGATCCATTCCCGGAATGGTCTCATCGGCAAAAAGCGTTCCGCAGTCCACAAAGAACCACGACTCATCAACCCGCCAAAGTGTGAGATTCATTCCAATCTCGCCACACCCACCCAGGGGAATAACCTGAAAAGATTTGCTCATGAAAAGCCTTTATCTTGAATACCTGTCGAGAGTATCGAGATTCTCGCGTACAACAAAACGGAAGGGAAAGGAAATCGTGATGGCGCCGTTGATCGGCTTGGGAAAAGTCCATCCTTTGACCTTCTTTTCCAGACAGGCAATGAATCCTGAATCCTTGATACTCGTTTTTTCAACCTTTGCCTTGTGCAGTTTTCCACTCTCGGCAATTGTCCATTTCCATATGATTGATCCACTCAAGCGTGGATTCCGGTTCAGCGCAGTATCGTAACATCCTTTCACCTCGGGGCTGCGACTGCGCACAAACGATTCCACTTCAGTCATGCTGATCTTGGGAACCGGCTTGGGTGCGGGAGGAGGAGCGACTACTCCCAACGACAAATCCGCATTTTTAAACACCTGCTCATCGGATCCACCCAGAATGGAGTTCGTCGGCATCGTCAAGACGCTTGCAACAGAGAGCGAATCCCCCGACCAAACCACCGGAAGCCTTGAGCCGTATGATCGCTCTTCATTTCCATCGCCACCATTCTTGTTCTTCCTCTGACGTTCTGCAGCCAGGGCAGCGAAACTTTCCGCAACATGAAAGTTTTGCTTCTCATCTTGAAAAGCCGGCTCGGCAAGCCGGAAAAACAGGCCTGGTTCTTTAGGCGGATCAAAAATCTGTTGAATCTCTGCGTTGTCCTGTTTGTAGAAAGACTTCATGTAATCGTGTTCGACTTCGATCATGTCGACAGCTGCCGCATAGGTTCGTTCCAACCGCTCGAGGCGCGCTCTCACACGCTCTGGTATCGAACCATTGGCCTCGCCCGCAACCACGACCCGAAAGGGTGTGTATTCATTTTGCCCGCGAAGAAAAGTTCCAGGAGCAGCAGCTTCCCGCCGCTCGCTGACTTTTTTCCAGTTCTCGTCGAGCACCGACTGCCATTGTCGATGTCTCAGCAATGCATCCTCGGGCACACTGATGCCATGCAGCACTGGAACAGACGAATCATACCGACGTCCGGATTCCTCACTCGTCCATTTTTTCTGAAGCTCATCGACCCACTCAACCACCTGCCTGAATGCCGCTTGCGAACTGAACCCGCTGTTGAACGCCCATGGCAACATCCTGAAGTGGTCAGGATGAACAATATCAACGGCTGCGAAAGGTGAAAGGTCGCGCAAATCCTTGAACGCATGCATGGGAAACTTGTTGAGCCAAACCACGCCAGGAATTGTGACCAGCACTGAGGCAACGACTCCCAAAAAGAATCCCATTTTCTCCAGTGGCGTTTGTCCGTGTGGCAAGCCAAAGGGTGCTTTGGGTGCGCCGGCCATTTTTGGAACAGCTGGAAGTTGTTTCGGCTTGGCAACGCGAAAGACTATTTTGTAACCCGATATTTCGAGCGCACCACGACTTCCCAATGGAATCGGAACCTCCAAGGGTTCCAGTACCGAAGCAAGCTCCTTGAGAGCTCCGCGCGGAGCAATAAAATCGCGCACGGAACCGAATCTCTGCCCATCTGAAACAAATCCATCGAGATGTGGATCGAGGCGCACCCTGGCCCCCCAGCGCGTCACCGAAAAAAGAAACAGATCGTTGGGAAAAGGGGCAAAAGGAACACTCATTTCAGCTTTGTTTGACTTGCCAATACGCACATCGATTGTCCCCTTCAGTGCAAATTCGGCTTCGCACTGAAGTGCAGGCCCCTGGTAAACCTGCACGTAAAGTTTGGCGGGAGTTTTTTCTGCGACTTTTTTTGCAGAAACTTTCTTGGCAGCCATCAGCGAGACCCCTTTCCAGCGGGCCCGCCGACATCAACCGCATAGCGAAGCGTGTCGAATCCCAGTCGCACAAGACTGCCTGCGAATGGCTGAACCTGGCTCATCGGAATTCGAGAATCCACCCAAAGATCAACAACCCCCATGCCGGGCGTCACTTTACGCCTGAGAAGTGCAATCAGTTCGATGTCCCCGATACGCTTGCGCAGAAATTGTTCGACCTGTGCAGACCCCGATGGCCAAAGAAATGATTCTCCGCTGTCGAAGACGATTTTCATGGAAGCAGGGTCTTCTGTGGGACGAATGGCCAGAACCATTCCAACCGGAATGGATTCCTGTTTCATTGCGCCTTTTTCTGCCACCTGGTGAAGGGGCAGATTCATGCTTTCGATGAGAAAAAAATCGCCGCGTATCTTGAGCGTCAGGATAAAAATCATCCACGTCAGGAAAGCACAGAATCCATAGGCAAGGAGAATTGCCTGGGTTGGTCGACCTGCGTGTCGGGCAACACTCGGATGGCCTGTGCGCCAAATGCCAAATTGTTTGGTCCCCTGTGTAAACATCAGCTCCTCGTTACAACGGATTCACCAAATCGACCGGTACAATTGCAGGACGAACCTCGACCGAGAAAACCTTTTTGTTGGCTTCCTCAACAACCGAAGCGAGTTCGGAAATTTCCTTGAATGTGAGCCTGGAGTTGCGCCTCGTCGATTCTGCAAAGGCGACAATATCAACCGCTGAACTTGAATTTTTTTTCAACCAGCTCTCAACATCCTGGGTCAACTGGCCTGGTCTCAGGTCAACAACGTTTTTTACAATCAGACGCCCCGCAGACTGAGGCGCTGCGATTTCAGAAATCGGACCCAAGACGACTCCTTTGGCCCCCCAATAAAAGGCCAATGTATCTTTTCCAAGCTTCAAAGCATTGCCGTCGGCACTGCGAGGCATGCTCGGATAGCTGAAAACCAGCATGCCCGCGGAACGTGGGTGCATCAGCAGAATCTGGGATCCAGCCAACGCAGCTCCAATGGCCGTCATCACCGCGAGAATGCCTGACCACGCGCCCCAGGCGAGATCAAATGATCTCTTCCTCGTCTGGAACGGGATCCGACCGTTCTGCGCTTGCCACATCCTGATAACCTCCCTTGCCATTTCCACCAGCATCAGCCGTCTCGTGACTTGTTTCCGTTTGCATTTCTCCCACACTTGGCTGAGATGCAGCCACGGGCTGAGCGAAGACTGGTTGCATTTCGGGTGCCAATAGATTCAACACAACGGTCAGACTGTGCTCCACCTCGCCCTCAAGGCGACTGGCCATGGCATCAAGAACTCCGTATGGAATCATCAAAAAGACCGATGCTGCGAGGCCAAGGGCAATCGGTGTGAGTGCCTGACTCAACCCACGGCTGAACGCAAAACTCTTGAGACCCATTTCAAGGCCATCAACCATCTGAAAGCTTTGCCATACGCCATTGACAGCAGCCAACGCACCCAGAAGAACAGCAACAGCTGCAAGGTTTGGAAGCTGTGAAATTCGTCTGCGGATTCGTGGCATGAAAGCCAGCGTTTCCTCTGAGACCACCATCCGCACCCGAAAATTTTCATTTTCATAAGCTTCAATCGCCTTCGCAGCGATCACCGGAAGGCCTGTGTTTCCGGAAGCCGCACAGTATTGGCGAGCGCGATCGAGATCGCCCGCCGACAGCATGCGCCGCAATGTTGAGTTGAACTTTCCGAAATTCAATCGATAGGTCAATTGCAAGACAATAAACCGTTCGAAAACAATCACCCATCCAACCGCAAAGATCGCCAGAATGATGTAGGGAATCGGTTCACGTGAACGAAAGAGCTCAAACATTTCCTGAATCATTGCCCATCTCCAGCAGAATTCTTGTTCGCATTTTCAGGTTTGTTTTCCAGACCGGCATCCCCGCGAGCAGTCGAGCCGAAAGGCATTGCTTCCGGCGGAAGCAAAAACAAATCAGCATTTCCCAAGAGCGAAACCAGATCGTCCGAGGGCGTGCGTCTTGGTTTGACCGTAAAAATCTCCGGAGAAGTTTCAACCGGAAGTGGAACATCGGACAGCAAAGGTACCGACTGATCACCACGAATGATCAACTCGTCATCTGCCCGTGTGATCCCCGGAGTCAGGATCAGCAACCCCACCGACAAAAGTGCCAAACTAAATTTTTGCAAAAAAACGTTCATAGTCACAACCCTGCCACCCTCAAGGTAACAGATTCGAATTGCGGCAATTACTGCACTTTTTACCTATTCTTGCTGTTGCATTTGAAGAAAGTGAAAGGAAGGGGAGAAACCGCGCAGCTGACTGTCGAGCAACACCCGGTGGGCACAGATTTCCGCGATGTCAGAATATCGGTCCAGTGCACCTTTGAGAACCTTTTCCCTGCTTTGAACAAGGTCGACCTGGCGTTCGATATGGTCAAGCCTCGATTGCTCGAGTGCGGCAATCAACAAACTTCCCGAACCGGCATAGAAATCGAGACAACGCTGGGGACGCGCCTTATCCAAAGGTGGAACCATGGAAAGAAGCCGACTCAGCAATCCCACAGGCTTCGGAAAATCAAACACCCGAACATCACCAAACACTGCACGCAATTCGTCTTGGCCATCCTCGTTCGTGGGCCAACCGCTTCCATCATCTTCGGCATGACGGCGCTTTTGCTCATGCGCGAGAACGCGTCTTCGCAATCCGAATTGCCGGGTGATGTATCCCGTCTCTTCCCAGACTTTCTGTTGAATGCGAAATGGCCCGCGCACACGTGCAGCGGTCTGGACGAGTCCATCCGCAATCACGAGCGGATCAAGCAATTCAAAAGTCAACGACCGGTTTGTGTAAGCGCCTGGTGGATAAATCCCATCGGAACACAAGGCCGGAAAATGCGCCGGAAAATGCCTTTCAACAATCTTGTTGGTGGCGTTCAACACGGGCCGGGTCGACTCTTCGGTGGGATCACCCAGCAACTTTGGGCAGGCCCGTGCGTTTCGACTGAAAACCAAAACATACTCAAAAAGGGAACTCATGTGCTTGTCGAGAAAACTCGGCTTGCGCTTGCGTCGCCACTTGATGGTTCCCAGGTGATTCTCATGACCAAAGATTTCCCGCATCAGCGTCAACAAATGACAAGATTCATTGTCATCGATACTGACAAACATGACGCCATGGTCATGTAGCAAATCTCTTGCGAGCAACAGGCGGGGATAAATTTCATTCAGCCAGGCTACGGAGCCACCACCACTGCTTGAATCCCTCAGCGTTTTTTTGTCGCTGTAGGTCAGGTGACTGCCCGTGTTGTAGGGCGGGTCAATATAAATGACGTCGTATTTTTCTTGACCCTTGCGCAGCCATTGAAGCACGTCGAGGTTGTCGCCCGCATAAACCCGGTGGGAAACCGAATGAATCTCCTGCGGATTGGCCGTGTTCAAGCCACACGCGGGTCGCCACTCGCAAGGCTCTGCGAACCTTTCCACAGGCGTGGCGCGAATCGCTGCGTCGACTTTTCCAGGCCAGACAAGCTCAAGCACAACAGCTGTTATTCCTCGTCGTCGAAGTCGGCATCCGACTCCACTTCATCCCAATTGAAGCCATTGGCGGCAATCACGATCTCGTAATAAGTGTTGTTGCGCTTCACCAGGTCGCCCGTGAAGAAGCAATCTTGACCATCAACAGTCAAAACGTTCGGCACTTCTTCATCCTCGTTGTCGACATCGTAGCCAGCTTCGCGATAAATCGATACAACTGTTTCGACGTCCACAAGGTAGTATTGTCCGTTGCCAAAAGCGCGCTCAGCGATTGATGCAGGTGTCGTCATGTTCGGTTTCCTCGATTTGGGGCGAAAATCATCGCCCGTGTGGCTTAGCCCAGAACCATTCGGTGAACAAGATCTCCAGACGGCAACCCGGCAAAAGGGTGAACTCCGAAAGATCTTGCTCGAGGCACGCGAAAAACTCAAGCAACACGCCCTCTTGCACAATCTTCCCTGGGGGCTCGAACACATCCGCCAAATCGCCACCTATTTGAAACATTGTGGTCTGTGCCCCTCCAACGACCACCTTTCACTCCATCGTGGCGACATTGCCGGATATTGGCCTATCGGTTCCGAGCTTGGGCTTTTGCCCGAATCACAACAGTCCAATGGCCGCGCAACGGGTGTGGACAAAACCAAGTGGTGGCTGCCGGGAATTCGACAGGACAAGCAGATGGACTGGTTCGAGTTGTGCGACGAGACGCAATCGTGGCCGAAGGACAAGCGCGGACTGCCGATTCCTCCGGAATCGGTTTTCAAAGGCCTTTTTCCCTCGAAACCCGACGTTCCCTGGCTCGTTTTGACTCCGTGTCTCGCTGCCGATCGCGCTGGTGTTCGACTCGGCTACGGGGGCGGATTTTACGACAGGTTCCTCCAAAAAAATAATGACAATTGCCTCTCCGTGGCATGTGTTCCGGCAAGCCTTTTTTTTGAAAAGGGCAAACTTCCAGCGGATGACCATGACTTTCCAGTCGACATGGTCGTCACCGAAAATCAGGTTTGGGTGCGCGACGAACATGCGCTTGAATTCAAGCTGAAAAAATTTTCTTAACTGCTGAACAGAGATCGTGGATACAACTGGCAAGAATCAATCAAATCGCACACGCCGTCAGCCGCCTCTGTGAGTGGTCTGACCATGCAAAGTGCTTGTTGGTGAGTCTCGCTCAAGTCATTTTTCAACCCGGAGCTCCATGCTCCCGGAGCAACCTGCAATTCAACCGACCTCTCGGCTGCATGAGCAGTGAAACAACTCCACATCCGCTTCAGGGTTGAATCGTCTTTCGCAAAAAAAGAATGGACAACACCGGAGAAATCGACACCCTTTCCAATAAAGGCTCCAGCGGTCCACTCACCCTGCGCAGTTTCAAATCCGCAAACCAACATGTCGGGGATTTTCAGAACCATCTCCAATTTGCCGAGTGATGCATGGCTTTCGCAGGGCTTCCTGAAGCGCTCGAGTGCTTGCCAAATATGCTTTGCTTGACCTGCGGACAGCTCAGAAGTTTTTGTTGGCGCGATAAATCGCTCGCCAGAAGAACCAGAAACATGGCCCGCGCGGTGGGAATAGAGTTTCTCCCTGCCAGCAGCCTTGAAACCGAGCGACCCGTAGAATTCATGTTGATCGGAAAACAAATATGCAAAATCGTGGCACTTGTCCGCCTGCAATTTTGCGAGAACGTTTCGCAGCAAAGCTTTTCCAAATCCCTGCCTTTGCCGGTCGGGGGCGACCGCCACGCTGCCGATGCAGGCGCCCCTCAGGAATCGCGGACTCGACCAGATTTCGGTATCAACAGTGCACGCAGCAACAATTGAATTGTTCTTGTCGCAGGCCACCAAAATTTGGGCAGACGAATTTGCAGTGAAGATGTGTGGAAAGCTGAGCGTATATTTTTCAACCGCAAAAGCTGCATCAAGAAGTTTCGAAAGGCGCCGATCGTCCCGCGATTCCTGCCACTCGAAAAACCGAATGGATTGGTCGCCACTCATTTTTGTGATTCCGCGATATGGTCGCCCATCCGCACCAGCGTCTCCAGTCCGCGCGCCGAGTTTTCAACAAGATCGTCATCAAATTTGATTTTGTTCTTTTCAAAAAACAAAACGCAGGTGCTGCCGCCAAACTTGAAGTATCCCTTTTCATCGCCGCGCTGCACTTGAGTCCCGGCACGATAGGTTTGAACAATCGAGCCAACAAACATCGCACCGATTTCCATCATCATGACGGAACCAATGTCATTGTTCTTGAGTTCACAAATTGTTCTCTTGTTGAGGCAATAGACCGGGAGCCCCTGTTCCAATGCATACGGGCTGACACTGTGAAGCAATCCCGGAACAGTTTTGGTGATCCCGACCTTGCCCGAAACCGGGAAATGAAAGCGGTGATAGTCCGAAGGACAAAGTCTCAAGACCATGCAAGCCCCATCCCGATATTTGCTCGCAAGCTCTTCGCTCTTGTTGAAAAGATCGAAGAGTTGAATGGGCGCCCACTTGACGTAGGACAGCGTCGTGTCGTTGATTGCAGGAAACACCAAAAGTCGACCGTCACCAGGAGATGCGATCGCACTTTCACCCTGTGCAACTTCCCGTGCACCAGCGCGCAACTTGCGCGCAAAAAAATCATTGAAGCTGACGTACTCGACCAAATCCTTGCTGCATTCACCGACATCGATTTCAAGTGCTTTCACAAAATCTTCAATCTTGTGTTTGCTGGCAGCGGAGTCATTGTAGGCGCCGTAAATATTGCTGAGGACGCGATTGGTCAAAATCCGGCTGGTCACAGCCAGGCCCATGGGATGGCCATAAAACACCTTCATCACATCGTCGCCGTAAACCTTTTCCACGAAGGTTTGACCACTTCTGCGGTCGACGACCTGGATTTGTTTTGATTCAACTCCCAGGATCTTGGACACCGGAAATTGCCATTCACCCAACTTTGCCAACTCTCAGCCCTCCTGAAGACGCATCAAAAATTCGCGCTGCACGATTTTTCCTCCCTCAAGTCCACTGCCAGGACCCAACAGGATGAGCTGATCGGCGCACTCCTGAAATTCCTTGTGATGCTCAACGACCACAAATGTATGCCCTTGTTTGGTCAGATCCCGCAATGTTTTGAGCAGTTGTCCAACATCTTTTTCAGAAAGACCACGGGTGGGTTCATCGAGAATACAGAACAACTCCTTTGAACCTTTGGTCAATGCCGCGGCAAGCCGCAATCGCTGGGCCTCTCCTCCCGACATGAAGGTCGTGGGGACGCCGAGCGGAAGATGCCCCAGCCCAAGGCGAACGGCAACCGACAATGCCCTGGAAAAAGCGGCCTCATGACCCAACGATGCATAGCAGTCTTCCAGACTTGTCTCGAGCCATTCCTGAATGGTTTTTCCTCGCCAACGGGCGGCCAATGATTCACGTCGATAGCGCCCTCCCTTGCAATCGGGACATTGCTTGTCAACTTCGCCGAGAAAAAACAAATCTTCGCGAATAAACCCCTTGCCGCCGCACTCATCGCAGGCACCCGCACCATTGAATGAAAAGTCACTCGACATCAGATCGAGAGCCTTGGCCTCGGGAGTTTGCGAAAAATTGCGTCGCAGATGATCCATCAATCCCAGCACAGTTGCCGGTACACTCGTGATTGTCCTGTGCATGGCTTTTTGGTCAACCGAGACAATCTCAACGCATTCCATGAATCCATCCGGAAGCCGCAAATTGTTCCAGATTCCTCGACCATCATCCAAATCAAGCCTCTCATTGCTCACAAGCCCCTTGTCCATGAACCAATCGAGAGCTGCTTCAAGACCACATTGAACGAGTGTCGATTTTCCAGCACCACTCGGACCACCAACAACTGTCAAACACCCCAGCGGAACGGCAATATTCAAATCCTTGCAATTGTGCATGGAAAAACCACTGAGAGAGACACAACTTTGCCGCGCGATCTGAAGAGCATCCACTGCCAATTTTTTACGTTCCGGACGCTTCAATTCAAGAGACTGCAAATCGAGCGTCAGTGACAGTGGCTCTTTGCCCTTGCGCGGCAACAACTCCCCGCCACGCGATCCTCCACCCGGACCCAACTCGTACCAAAAATCTGCTGCACGGATGAGTTCAGGATCGTGCTCCACCATCAGAACCGTGTTGCCCAGATCGCGCAATTCCCTCAAACAGTTCACAAGGTGCGGAATTTCAGCCCTGCCAAGTCCCACGCTGGGCTCAG
>JBMSQQ010000081.1:0-15548 GCA_049423385.1 Silvanigrellaceae bacterium
ATTGCCCGCAGCAACGTTGAACAACTCAATGCGCTCAAATTCAAGAAGATCGTCACCCATTGTCCGCACTGCTTCAACACCATCAAGAACGATTTCAAGGAATATGGCGGCAACTACGAGGTCATGCATCACAGCCAGTTGCTTTCCGCATTGCATCGGGATGGCAAGTTGAAAATGCCGGGCGAAGTCCGCAAACACGTGACCTTTCATGATCCTTGCTTCTTGGGTCGTCACAATGGCGAGTTCGAGGCTCCACGTCAGTTGCTTGAAGGCATTGCCGGATTGCGCCTGAGTGAAATGGAATACTCCAAACAGCAATCCAGCTGCTGTGGCATGGGCGGCGGCAATATGTGGTACGAATCCAAAGGTGGCGAAAAACCCGTGGTCATGCAGAGGCTTGAGCACGTCGCGGCGAGCGGCGCACAAACCCTGGTGACGGGCTGTTCTTTCTGCATGATCAACTTCAAGGGCGCCTTCAAGAATCTCAAGGAGACTGAAAACCTTGAGGTGATGGACCTGGCCGAAGCGGTTGCGATGGCCATGCCAGAGCAGGCCAACGAAGCATCACGCACATAAGCTCAATGTTCAGGTTCATCGGAACTTTTCTGTGTCACTGCATCGAATCACTGGCAGCTGGCGAGCAACGATGAGCCCGTGACCTCTTCTGGAGATGCTTCGGGCAACGCCAGGATCGATGCACCACCCGATGTGGGCTCGTCGTCGACGCTGTTGAGCACCAAAAGCGGGATTATTCCCGCAAAGGTGATCATCGACCCGCTGTCGCTCTTTCCAAAGCTGGCAGCCAATTGCGAGTTGTTGACGTAAAATCTGAGCGTTCCTTTGGAACTCATTCCTCTCGACAGGCTTGGAACGGCATCCGGAGTCAGAACCCTTCCGCGCAGCAGACCGAAAGACATGCTTTGTTCGCTTCCGCTTTTGAATATCTGGTTCGCCGCAATCACGTACTCGGCGGACAAAGGCAAAGCCTTTTCATTTTCGATGCGGACGCGCTGCTTGATGTCGTTTCTGTGTGCCAAAAAAACTTCATGAAATTTGTCGAAGGCTTTCTTGGGCATCAGATTCACAAGTTCAACCGCTTTTTCCGTCATGAGGTTTTGGTTGATTCCAAAGCCCAACTCATCTGCCTTGGCCAGAATGGAACGCTTCTTGCCGTCGACGTCGATTTCCACCATGAACTTGTCAGCCAACGAAATAAGTTGACTTCGCACCGTGCACATCCCGGGATCCGAATTGCTGCCCGTGATCATCGCGCACATGTCCTTGTTCAGGAAATAGGCGAGGGGAGAATAGTTGGTCAGTCTCCACAGGCCTGTCAGGCCGTGAATGCGGTTGCTCCAAAGGTTGAAACTTTCTGCCATCCTGGGGTCGTTGCGGAACAGCGCCTTGAGCTGTGCACTGTGTTGTTCAAGAACGTTTCGCAAGGCACGGTATTGAACCGGTGGAAGCGAAGACGCCTTGATCTCAAGCGTGCGCGCTCCGGTATCGAGCGAAGACCAACAAGTTTGCTGACTGTTTTGCACCGTGAGTTTGTCTTCGCTGCTCGAAAGACAAATGTTGCGCATCAACTTGTCGCCCTGGCCCGCTGCTGCGTTTGACCGCACCTGAGAGGCATCTTCAAAGAAATACGGCAACTCAATTTTCATGATGTCGCGGATGCGTTCCGAGGCTTCTGTGTTGGCGAGTTTGTCGATCTCATCGAGCAACTGTTTTCGGCGGACAAAAAATTCGTCGGCCACGGGTATTTTCTGCAAATATCCAGAACTGATTCCCGAACGTCCCGGGACATAAACAGAGAGCGATATTTTTTCATCGTTGAGTAAATCTTCGCGAAAACAATGCAAAGCCGAATACGCGTTGACAACAATTGATGATTCACTTGAGCTGACCAGCGACAAAGTGGCAGTGCATGCCCTCGGGCCCACATTGATGAAACCACCCAACGGTGCAGCCTTGATCGAAGAATCTATTGCTCCTGCACCTCCAACAACAACTTGTGTCGAAGAGCAGGGTCCTGATGACTTTGGGCTGCAGGCTGTGATTGATGCCAGCGCAGCAAGAGAACCCAATCCGATTTTTGTCATCTTTGAAAACATGCCTCGGGATCGGAAAATACTGCCGATTACTTTATCGAATTTAACTGTCGTGATTTCAGTTGGTTTCATTGGTTTTGGAACAGCTGCCATTCCGATGACCTGGCTCGAGAGTCCCGACAATATTCCGATAATTCCTGCGGAGCCAATTCATGTGAGTTGTCCGGAGGTCTCTTGGTTTTCGCCCGAACATTGGTTTCAAGGTCGTTTTTTCTGTGTCTGCTGTTGAGTTGGCTCGCACAGTCAGGCGAAGCCTTGGCCAAGGGAAAATCATACACCGTACAGTTTGGAATTGGCCGCGGGCTCACATTTTACACGTCGCCAGAGCTGGAGACATTCAACAGCCGCCTTGGCAACAGTCCACGACTTGAAGTCGGCAAGGAATTCGGTCGGGCAGTGACACTCGAAGGCAGTTATGAATTTCTCAACAAAACAGAGACAATTTCCTGGGGGTTTGAAGCTCAACAATGGGCTGAAACCATTCGCGGTGTGGCGAAGTCCGGCGAGGATAACCCGAGAAGTGAGGCAACCTTGGCTTTTGCCCGCATCTGGTTGACAGGTGGAGTAAGGCTCTGGCCGTGGGTAGGTCCGATTATCGTGAAGAGGAACACCAATTTTATTGGTCGCGCGATTGTCATGAACAAGGCCCGCACACTCGGGAGCGGGTTTTTCTCACATCTTCGACTCGCAACAGGGCCATTGTTGTGGCGTCATGATTACCTTTTGTCCGACACCGCGAACCAAACCCAAATCGACTATGTGAGCCGAACCCTGTCATGGGAGGGGGGACTCCGGTTGAGTTTGGGATGGCGTTTGGGGGAAATCTGCGATGTTGGAGTAGATATTTCCACAAGCAGGTCGGTGCCGGTGAAAACGGAACATGCCGTGGGGTCTTATTACCTGAACGGACGAGACAACAGCGACAACGGCGATGACTTGAATGTTCTCCAGCTTTCAAAGAGCGCCTGGCGGGGCAGCCAATCCGTGGTATTTCTTCGGTTTTTCATACCATAACCGATTGTGTGTCGAATATTTTCAAACAGTTCTCAAGTACGGCCCTGCAACACCGAAACAAAAGATGGGCAAGGAGGCCCTAAGGGTGAGGTTTGTATGAAAAACTATTTTCGCCACGACGGATTGAAATCGAAGTCGGCTCTTGCTGGTCTTTCGCTTGGTTCGGTTTTGCTTGTCGCTGCATGCGGAACTCTTGAGGTGCGTGATCTCAAGGACACGTTCGGCAAAAAGAACAGCGTTTCAGGCTCCGACAATGGCGACATGGTTTCCGTCAAGCTTGGTCTCTCAGCCTCACCCGATCTGGCTTCCCAGCTCCTTCAGTTTGTCGATGGCTTTTACGCCACCACAGTTCCAAGCCAGAGTTTTTATTACAAGGTGACAGGATGCAAATCGGGCTTTTCAATTTCGACCCCTGCCGAAGTCACCTCAAACAGCGGAACCGTGAAACTTTATAAATTTGACAAGGATTGTCTGGTTGGGTTGGTTTCATTCAATTACGCCGGCAAGACCTACGTCCCGCAGACGGGTAGCGAGTTCAGCGGAACCGAAAATTCCACTGCCCTTTTCAAGGAGCAGAATGACCCGACTGATCTTCTGAAAATCAAGGTCATGAAGCAGTTGCCCAACGGAGCGAACAGCACCGGTGTGGTTGATGGTAGTGCTGCGAATTTCAGCTTCATGAAAGCGAAAAGCGGCGGAGCTGCGAATCTTGTTCGCTATTCCTCGGGTGTTGGCTTGAGTGTGAACGGGGTCGAATCGCCAAACGTCAGTGCGATAGATTTGGAAATCACAAATATCGCAACCGACGGCAAGGCCGAATACAAGGCTGTCATGACATGTGGCAATCCTTTGGTCTCAGTCGGCGGCACCAACCACGTTTGTCCGCACACGGCCAATGCTGCTGATGAGCAACTGATCAGCCATATGCAGATTAAAATCATAACCCGCAGCCCGACGACCAAAACAACCTATTCGGTTGCAGATTTGGACTCGATCATGGCAAGCGGAACCCAGTCCATCAGCGGCTCGGCAAAGTCTGCCGCTTCTGCATTTACGGTCACCGGTCTTGCTGGCGAGGGTGTTTTCACGAGCAACAAAAACCTGCTCGTCATAATTTCGTACACCGAGCCGAGCACAAACAGTCAGGGTACGAGTTATATTTACTACACGGCCGACTACGGAACTCCAGATCAATCCCCGTGACTTGTTGGCTGCAAGGTGGGTGCCCGGATGCCGAGTGGCGACGGTAGGTCGTTTTTCCGGATTGGCAAGACATTGCGTTGGCTCGACTCAAGGCGGGCCAACCGTTTCGTTGTTGCGGTTGCACTGACACTTTGCATTGTCGGATGTGGATCCCGCTCTGCCACGAGTCAAAGGCTTTCTCCTGACTCCGCTTTCGACAAACTGAAAGCCAGCCCCCTGAACCCGCTGTTGTGTGAATACGTTGGGCAATACGGATGCGGATTTTTGTCTGTCTCCTCAGTTTATCTCGGTAAAAAAGTCGAGAGTTCCAATTTTCTTGTTCAGTGCGGTGCAAATGCACAGGGATACACGGTCATGCTGCGTGATCGCATCGGTGATGGGGTTGGCAGTGGATTGATTCTTCAAATGTACGGCAAGTCGACGTTCACCAACGGTTCATACACGTGTGGAGATCTGGAAACAGAAGTGGTCAACAGTCAGCTCAAATTCAAGGCAGGAACCTGTGCACTTGGATTGCGCTTTGGTGATGCTGAAGCATGGTCGCAAAACGATGCGCCATGCAAGGTGACCCTGGAAGAACGTGATGGAAAAAATGCGGGCGTGATTGATTGTCCACAATTGGTCAATGGAAACTCAACATGGTCGTTCGACAATCCGGCGGTGTTCAAATGTCCATAACCATGAACACCGTGCGTTACTTTTTTTCATTTCTTTTTGTCCTCGCGGCTTGCGGTACAGGAAGCAAATCGACCGACGCGGCGGATTCCCAGCAAACACACCTGGTGTTGCATCCCACCTTTTCAATGCCCTTGCCCCAGGGATTTTCGGTTTCCGAAATTGCTATTCGAAGGGTTGATTGTGAGAATGAAGACACGGATGTCGAACATGTTTTGCCCGTGGTGGATAGCGAGGGAGTCTTTGTATTCAATGTTCCTGAAGTCGAAGTTCGTGAGTGTGGAATCCTTGTGCGTCGGGTCGTTTTGAAATCAAAAACCTCGGAAACAACCTTCAATCTTATCAAACAAACCAGAACTCAAAAAGGCAGCCGGGAAATATTCCTGGCTCCCACAAGCGGCACTGCTGGACTGACTCTGACGCTTCCCGAAAAAACGGCCATCAGGGTTGAACAGTCTGTCGACTGGCCGATGAACCTTGCCTACGACGATTACAGGGAGGGAAAGTTTCCGAGGGTTGCGACCTACACAGAGTCCACTTCCAGCTCGCTGAATTTGCGTCTGTCCGCCGTGGAGGATCGTGGAATTGTATCTTCGTCCTGGCGGGAATTGGGAATCACCCTCACGTGCGACACCTGGGCACAGTATCTCGAATGCTCGGGAGTCAGTTTGTTGAAGCTGCTGGGACGTTTTGTTCGCGAGGGAGATGTCAGTCTGGAAAGTCCTGCCCAAATTAAAACAGCACTTGCACAGAGCAGTTTGCAGTTTGAATCGACACTCTCTCACTTTATAGGTTCGGGTTTGCGATTCACCATGCTTTACCCTTTGGCTTGGCAAGACAAAACACTGCTGCTGCTGGTCGGCAGGGATCAGCTGTTCAACGTATTCAAGATAGACCAGAATTTAATCGCGACGATTAATCAGTGACATGAATTCCGCGCGGGTCGAGCTGTTTTCGCGGAAAATTCCATGCAGAGAGCTGGTGACCATCGAGGCTCCCTGCTTTTTGATTCCTCGCACGCACATGCAACTGTGTTGGCCTTCAACAACAACAGCCACCCCCGCAGGATTGAGCTCCTGCTTGATGGCTTCAGCAATCTGTTGAGTCATGCGTTCCTGAACCTGCAGGCGCTTGGCATAGACGTCAACGATGCGGGCCAACTTGGACAAGCCCACAATGCGACCATGAGAAGGCAAGTAGGCAACATGTGCCTTGCCAGTGAATGTGAGCAGGTGGTGTTCACAGCACGAGGTGAAGTCAATGTCCTTGAGAACAATCATTTCATCTGAATTGCCTTCGAAAGTCGTTGACAAAACATGCTCAGGACTCGTCCGGTAACCTTCGGTCATTTCTATCCAGGCTCGGCAAACACGGTCTGGCGTTTCCACCAGACCATCGCGGCTTGGGTCTTCTCCCATGTATTTCAAAAGAGTCCGCACAGCCTCACGTGCATCTTCGGCACTCACACCATTGCTGTCGCTGGCTTTGATAAAAAATGGACTCATCATGTAACCTCCTCGGCGCATCGCCTTGGGTGGGTATTGCATTACTCGGCAACTGCAAATTCAACGCAGGTCCTTGAGCAGAATTTTCGCATCTTCGGGATTTTTTTCGAGATACAAAATCACCGTTCTGCCAATTCTTCCGACAACAAATGTGTGCTGCGGAAGCTGTTCTTCAAGTTCCTCCAGGGCATCCTTCTTCTCACCGGCATCTGTTTGGCCAGGCAGCTGCAATTTGATGAGCTCGTGGGTTTCGAGCACTTGCCTGAGTTCTGCGAGGACTCCATCCGTCAGGCCGCTTTGTCCAACCTGGATCAGCGGTTTGAGATGGTGTGCGCGTGCCTTGAGTGCCGAGCGCTGCTGGCTGGTCAGTGCACTGGCAAAGGTGTGTGGCTTGGCTGGTTTCGATGGACGCGGCGCTTCTTTCATTCTAATCCTCTGGGCAAGGGCTTGGCAGCAAGCCAATCGATGAGGCTCGCAATTGCAGATGCTTAGCTTCTTTTTGCGGTTTAGAAAAGTTGTTATTTTAGTTATTTAAATTAGGTTGTTGGAATCTTTCTTGATGAATACTGACCCCATTGTTATCGAGTCCATTCCAAGTGACACTCTTTCGAATCCTTGCCAGGCGAACTGCGAATTCGATGATTCGAGCGACGTTCGCCTGCTGATTCATGGCGGTGCGTGGGACATTCCCGCGGTCCTGCATGAGGCACACGCACGTGGTGTGCGTGATGCGTGGGAAGCGGCAATGGATGCCCGACGGCATGGGGCCGATGGATTGCGCATTGTCCTTTCTGCGTTGGAAGTACTGGAACGCGACCCCACGTTTGATGCAGGACGCGGAAGCTTCCTGAATGAATGCGGCGAAGTTGAGCTGGATGCCGGGATCATGGAAGGAGAGTCGCTGCGTGCGGGTGCTGTTGCCGGGATTCGCAATTTTCTGCATCCGTCGCAGATCGCTTTCGATGTGATGGAAAAAACCAACCACGCATTTTTAATTGGCGCGGGCGCTGAACAGTTTGCGCTTGCATGTGGTCACGAAAGTCTTCCGGCAGAAGAACTTGTCGACCCCCGCGAGCGCGAGGTTTTTGCGCGTTGGCTGAATGCTGGAAAACCCGACGCCAAAGTCTTTTTTGCTGCACCGGTGAATCAATCGGTGCGCTCGGGTCCAGAGCCCGAAAAGCGGGGAACAGTGGGTGTCGTTGTCGCACTGCGGAATCGTGAAGCCTCAAGTGGGCGCTGGTCGTTGTTTTCGGGAACCAGCACGGGCGGAACGCCGGGCAAGATGCAAGGCCGCGTGGGTGATGTTCCGGTGATTGGTGCAGGCGTTTATGCCGACGACGAAGGGGCGGCTGTCAGTTGCACCGGTTGGGGCGAGGGATTGTTGCGGATTGCCGCGGGACAGCGGGTTTCGGCGGCGGTTCGGGCAGGTATGCCTGTTTCTAAGGCAGTCAACCAGACACTTGCAGACCTCTGGAGGCGAATGGACGGGCGGGCCGGGATTATTGCCGTAGATGGCCTTGGGAATATGGCCGCTGCATTTTCAACACCCTACATGGCATTCGCTGGACCCGCGGGAGTTGCGCTTCACTTGCAGCGTGCGGGCGGCTGTGCCACAGTGCGGCGCCAAGACCCCTGATTCGAATCGGAGACTCCCTATGTCACTGGGTGCTGGTGCCCTGGCGCTTCGTCGCTTGCAGATTCTTGTCGATCCCAAAGATGTCCAGTTCAAGGACATCATCAAAAAATTAAAGAAGAAAAGCATTTCACCGCTTGGCCTGGAAGATGAACGCGAGCAGAGCACGGGATGGTGCCATCCCTATTCGGGTGAAGCCAATTTCGATGCCGCACACGACCACGTGTACGAGCAGGCATTCGTGTTCGGAATGCGCACGGATGTCAAAAGAATTCCGGGAACTTACTTTCGTCTGCAAATGAAGAATGCGCTCGAGGCGCTCAACGCAAAAAGCAAGGCCAAGGGCGAGGGGGGACGTGGACTCAACAAGAAGCTTCGCGATGCAACCCGCGACCGCCTCAAACTCGAATTGCTGCGCGGAACATTGCCTTCCGTTCGCCTTATCGAGATTGTCTGGCACCTCGACAGCAATGAACTTTGGCTTCTCAGTTCGTCGCAGGCTGTGTATGACGAGTTCGAGAAGTTGTTCCTCGAGACTTTCGGTTGGCCTTTGGCTCTTTACAACCCGGGGACTTTGGGAGTCGACTTCGACAGGCTCTTGCGCGGGATGAATGTTTCGCTGGACGACAAGCTCAATTTGAGTCCAACCGATTTTCGTTCCGAGGCGGACCTGCAGCGCGTGGGTGGAATATCCCGCTCGACGGATGCAGAAGATTTGTTTTGATTCATGAATGGAATGTGAGGAATACGCATGATGGACGCGCTTCCACAATTGAGCAAGGTTGAGAAACTCGGTGAAATCCTTTTTCGCTTGCGGGACTACACGCCAATCCCCCTGATCCTCTGTTCAATCCTGTTCGCCCAGCCGACGTTGGTTTCGCTTCTTGCCGGTGGTTGCGTTGCGCTCGCAGGTGAGTTTATCCGCACCTATGGCGTCGCTTACATCGGGACCATTTCACGAACCCGCAGTTACTCCAACGGCCAGCTCGTTCAGGAAGGTCCGTTCGCATTGTTGCGCAACCCACTTTACTTCGGAAACCTGGTGTTGAGTGTTGGCTTGTCGCTGATGAGCAATGTGAACTGGTTGCCAATGCTCGTCGTGGTCGTTTTCTATGCTCAATATATTCCTGTGGTGGCTTGGGAAGAGCGCAAGCTCACCCACATCTTTGGTGCTGCCTATGAGAATTACAAAACCAGCGTGCCAAACCGTTGGTTCCCAAGCTTGTCTAGAATCCGCGCGACAAGTTTGTATGCTGCGCCGAACTCCTGGGGGCCTGCGTTGCGCAGTGAAAAGCGAACCCTCACATCCGTGGTCAGTTACTTTGTGATCATGTCATTTTTGTATTGGGCACTTTCGGCCGGCGCTGTTCAATTGCCACTCATAACCCTGATTCAGCGCTGAAAGTGTAAAAAAAAAATACAATCCAGCCTTGAATTGCGTGCGCTTTTCGTCGTTCCCGACAACTTGTCCCAACCCTGCAAATTTGTCCCGTTCACAGGTTGAGACCCACTCCGAAGACATCTTCAGTGGGCTCTGCGGGTGGTATTGCAACACTCCAGGGACGGAGCAAAACAGCCTCGATGCGCAGGATGCGCACCTGAATCTTGGAAGAAGATTCGGGACCGCCAGGAAGGCCGATTCTCAGGAAGAGAATCAGTCAGGGGGCGAGTTGATCGGCCGCTTTTTTGCGGAGCCCACTTTGTACTCCGGGTTTGGCACAACCAGCCCGGAGTCCGTTTCAAACATGGCCGGCAGGATGCCGGCCATTGTCTTTTCTGAATCCATTCATGGGCGACGCGTCTTTGTAAAACCCCGTAATTCCGGATTTTTAGTGAATCCCAAAAATCCTTTCAGAATTCAGCGGCCGTCGTCGATAAGTCGTTCATGAGACTGGTCGTTTTTCATATTGGCGCAGTTTTATTTCTGTCAGGTTGCAGTCCGAACACTGCACAGAAAAGCATGTGTGCCAAAGTGGGTTCTGTTCCGGTTGCCGGAGGCAAACTTTCAAACATGCTCGGCAGTGGACAAGTTCCTGCTGCTTGGGGCGGGGTGATCGACCTGATTGAAAATGCCCAGACTCCAGACACCTCAGCGAGATACCGGTGCACGATGCACATGGACCTCATCCCGGATCCAGCAGGCCAGGCACCGAATCCCGACCGCATCGCATTTTGGACTGCAGAACATTGTTTGAGATGGCTGAACGCGAATTACGTTGAATTGAATGTCTTTGATCCCCTCATGAAAAAGTATGTCCGCTTTGAAGTGAAGCTCGACGAAGTCGAACGTTTCAAGCAAGGCAAGGAACTTTTCAGGCGACTCAAACCAGATGGGCTCGAACAGTTTGTGAATGCAGCCCAACGTCCGGCCACGGGAATTGTCGAGCGTTCTGCACCCGTCTGCAAATCCGACACCGCAACTCTGCTTACGCAGTATCCAGGTTCAGAGATTATTTGCAGTTCCGTTTTGGATCTGGCGAGGCTTGAAGGGACTTTGTCGGATGCATCCAAGGCCAGACCCGAGGTCGTCGAGACGGTTTCGCGCATGCGTGCTGAGCTTGTCAAAAACGAAGAAAGCGAAATTGCCAAAGCCAAGACTCTTGAACCCTTGATAGGCAGCACGGCTCTCCACAATATGCTTTGGTGGTATGACAATTGGCGAAAACAGGTTGGGCTCGTCACCAAATGGCGTGGCTACGAGGGACTCACGGATATCATTGAAAGTGTTCGACTGTGCGCAGCAGGCGATTTCAGCGGAATCTGCAATCAGGAGTTCCGCGACTATTTTGCAGACAGTTTGAACGAGTACAACAGGTTGGCAACCGCCGGACAAACGTACCGTGAATTTTTGCAGTTCGAAGTCAACCGGCCCGAGACCAGCACGAGTCACAACCTGCAATGGCTTCTTAATTCACAAAAAAATGTACAAAACAGCCTTGGATTATTGGGCCTCGTTTCGATGGGCAGCAACTTTCTTCGCAGAGTTGCGGACCATAAAGCGGAAAACGTGGGCACGACCCTGGGAACGACAGGACCCTTGTTTTATGGCGCGCTGGGTTTGAAGGATTTCGAGACCGCCGACACGGCACTGATTAGCCAAAGGATGCATTTTTTCGACAAGACAATCTTGTTTCGCTACAGTGCCGGTGATGAAAATCACATTTACTATTTGAACCAGCCGGGCGATTCCGGAACTGTTTTTTTAACAGGAATTGTGCCTATCGGCATTGTCAGCACCGTGAATGGAAAAGAAACCTAGGGCGGAGCATCCGTCACGCCGTTGCCCGAGTACGTCGACGAAGTGGAAGACAAAAACACCAACTCAGCGCAAAAAAAAGCCCCGACACTGGACTGCAAGTGACTGCAGGGTTCGTGTCGGGGGCAACGTGATGCCGAATTGCTTCGGCAAAGACTTATTGTTTGTCTGCCTTGAACAAGAACTTCATGCTCTGGCCGCCAGCTTCAAACCCCTTTTGTGAGTTGCAGGCAGGGTTCTGATCAACAGATTTCTTGATCATGTTGAGTTCGATCAGGATTTCTGTTTCCGAAAGTTTGCTGAGAGCCATGTCTGTGGACTCTGCAAACTTGCAGTTCACGAATGAATTTCCACCATCCTTGGATGCCACAGGCACACCACGGAAATAGGTTTTTTCATCGTGCACCGCTGCAGTTGCGTCGCTCGTGTAGGTGAGCAGGTTCATGACAAACTGATTGGTGGAACGTTGCGGTCCATCGGATTTCATCACGAAATCGTTTGGATTCTGTGCTCCCCAATTGAGGTGCACGTCGGCGATACATTTGTCGCCATTTTCGCGGTTTTGGTAGTAGTGGTCCGCATAGCACTGCAGTTTTGCAAGTTCCGACGAACCTGAGTTGCAGCTGTCATTGGTTGCTATACCTTGGTCCGGCTTGAAATTGCCTCCTGATGGCATGCTGTTGAAGGCCGTGCCATCTTCGTTGAACAAACCACCAATGCCTTTGCAGGTTACGTTTTTGCCTTCATAATCGCCCGTGTTTGTGCACTGCTTGAGTCCGGCAATCCCGCCAAAGTCGGTGCAAGGTGTTCCGGAGGATGTGTTCCACGTCACCGGGCCCTTGATGTCTGCAACCGTGCCGTCGTCGTACTTGCAACCGGTGTCGCGCGAATTGATACCGATGCTGTAAACCGGAGCCACAGCTACTGTGCTGTTGCTGTTGTAAGCCTTACCCTTGCACTTCATGACATTGTAGCCGCCCAAAGTACTTGGCTCACAGTTGGGGCGGGAAAACTTTGCGGTCGCTGCAGACGATTTCCATCCTTGCTCCCAGCCTGGTTCCCATTGAAGGGCTCCATCACCGAGTCCCGATGAAGAGAAGTCGATTCCGACTTTTGCTTTTGCATCTTCGTTTCTGAAACCCAATTTTTGTCCACAATTTTCAAATGCTGCTTTGGATTTCCAGATCGCCATGGCATAGGCATCCGTATTGTCCGCAACTTTTTTACCGGAAATTCTCTTCAGGAAGATGTTCATGCCATTCGTTGGACCTTCACAGCCTTGTGTTCCAGGTTGGCAGTTCAGAACGGTGTTGTAACCGGTTGGCAGATTGTCGGCAGCCTTGAGTTTCCAGGTACCCGTGAAGTCGAACCCGCCGCCAGTAAAACCTTTGACCGCCGATTTGAAGGCCGTGACGTCGGCTTTTGCCTTGCCTGTGGCAGTGTCAACCTTGATGGTGCCCATGCTGGTATTGCCGCTGAAAGCAAGACGCGCATCACTTTTGGCCGTTCCATCCACACTCTTTTCGGTGGTGTCTTCGAAGACCATGGTTGCAACGGTTTCTGCTCCCTTCAGAATAAAGCAACCGATGGAAACCTGGTTTGCTTCAATCGACAAAGAGAAGTTTCCGTTGCCATCCACAGTGCCGGTGCCGGCCTTGGGCGGAAACGAGAACGAAACGCAATAGACCTGCAGATCTGCGAGCGCGACATCACTGGTCGCATTCAAACCATCGAGCGCAAGAGCTGCGGCAGTTGAAGAATTCTCCAATGCCAACTGTCCCGAGATGGTGATTGCTGCACCTTCAGCAAGTGAACCATCAGAAACGGACGATTTCTTTTTGCCACAACCTGCAACCGCCACAGCAGCAGCCAACAAACCCACAGCGCACATATTCCAACGGGCTGACTTCATCGAAGCACTCCTTCACGGAAATGAGAAACCGAACTCAACAAAACACGAAAAAACGGAGCGTCACGCGACGCATCCGACCCCGGAAGTATCCCGCAATCGGGCAGCTCCTCGAAGATGAATGTCAATTCGGCAACCGGGCTGATTTTAAATCGACAAAAATTGCACCCCGTTTTTCGGGGCAATAGAATGTCCATCAATTCAAAATTGGAATCAGGCTCTTGGCGATTTCAGAGCGTCAGCAGCGAATAGACTCCCGCAGTGGGAGCCAACTCCTGCAGAGCCTTGCGGCCATTGAGGAAGGAAAGTTCTATAACAAAAGAAAAACCAGCAGTGATGCCGCCATTGGATTGCACCAAGCGTGCCACGGCAGACGCCGTTCCGCCCGTGGCAATGACGTCGTCGACAATAAGGTAACGGGATCCGGGCTGGATGGCTGCCTTTTGAATTTCAACGTGGTCGATCCCGTACTCAAGCGTATAGCTTTGCTTGAGCACTTCGCCAGGCAACTTGCCGGCCTTGCGCGCAGGAATAAAAGGAAGTCCCAATTCGGCGGCGAGGGGGAGTCCAAAAAGAAAGCCACGGCTTTCCATGCCGATGATGTGCGTCGCTCCGCAATCACCCGCATGTTCTGCCATGTGACGCATGACTCTTTTGAACGACGCCGGATTGGCCAACAAGGGACAAATGTCCTTGAAGACAATTCCTGGCTTCGGGAAGTCGGGGTAATCTTTCAAAATAGAGAGCAGTTCTTGTTGAATGTTCATGTCCGGGTCCTTGGCCTTGAAAATTAAATATCGTCGTCGCCGCCACCGCCGCCTTTGCCCTTGAAGCTTCCGGCTGCAGACTGGCGAAGGAATTCGATTGCGAACTCGGAAATTTCGCCATCAAGAACCTTCTGCGGGTCGGACGACTGGCAGAGGGTGCGGGTGTCTTTGACCATCTTGTAAGGGTGCAGAACGTAGGATCGGATTTGCGAGCCAAAAGCATTGTCCATTTTAGAGTCTTCAATGGCGCGGCTTTCGGCAGTGCGTTTGTTGATCTCAATTTCATAGAGCTTGGCTTTGAGCAGCTTCATACACGTTTCACGGTTTTGAATCTGGCTGCGCTGGCTCTGCGATTGAACAACGATTCCGCTCGGCATGTGTGTCATACGCACTGCAGAGTCGGTTCGGTTGACGTGCTGTCCACCAGCACCACCGGCTCGGTACGTGTCGACCCGCAGGTCGCTTTCCTTCACCTCAATGTTGATGTCGTCGTCCACAACCGGGCTGACGAACACAGAACAGAACGAGGTGTGGCGGCGTGCATTGGAATCATAGGGCGAGATTCGCACCAGTCGATGGACGCCGATTTCCGATTTCAAAAGTCCGTAGGCAAAGTCGCCATCGATGGTGATGGTTGCGTTGCGGATGCCCGCTCCTTCGCCTTCCAGTTCGTCGACGACCTGTGCTTTCCATTTGCGAAGGTCGCAATGGCGAAGGATCATGCGCATGACCATCAGCGCCCAGTCGCAAGCCTCTGTACCGCCTGCACCAGCGTTGATTTGCACAATGGCCGAGTTCTTGTCTGTTTCGCCTGAAAGAAGACGTTGGGTTTCGAGGTCGGTGACTTTGCTGTCGAGTTCATCGAGCGCAGCGTCGGCTTCTTTCTCTGTGGCCTCATCGCCGGCTTCGCCGAATTCAATCAGCACCAGGGCGTCGTCACCCATGCGTTGAATGGTTGCGACGTTGTTGAAACCGTCCTCAAGGGCTTTCTTCTCTTTCAGAATCTTTGATGACTTGCGCCGGTCGTTCCAGAAATTTGGATCGCTCTGGCTTTCGGCATCGATTTCCATCATTCGCTTGCGCCTGAGTGGCGTGTCAAAGCGACCTCCGGATGGGCTCGTACTTATTCAGAATCTCTTGCAAGCGATTGCGTTGAATTTCGCTCATGATGGTACTCCAATATCCAACTCTTCAATGTCTCTCTGTTTACGTTTCAGTCTTGTCTACTTCAGTGATTCATTCGAACTTACTACCGAACCATAACCGATAGCATCTCTTGGAATTGATGAGGCGAAAGGCCCAAGCCAATTCGAAAGCCCTGCGACAAAACGCCGTCCGTCATACCAGTTTCCATGAAGGAGGAAAGAGGCAGTAAAAATATCCCTTGTTCCCGTAGCTTGAGAAATGTCTTTGTACTCTCGGATGCATCAACCGGAGTAATACATGAGACCAATCCACCCAGGGGAGGCATACCC
>JBMSQQ010000082.1:0-15354 GCA_049423385.1 Silvanigrellaceae bacterium
GTGACCTTGATTGTTGCAACCTCACCTTGCCGCGTGACATTGGCCATGTTGCTCATTATGGCCATTCGTTCACCGCCGCGGCTTACGAATGGAAGCGACTGGTTTGCACAAAAGACCATGTCGGGCAGGCCCTCCTGGGCATCAGCCTCGTGCACCGCGTAACCAAGGTTTTTGTACGTCGAGCGCAAGCTGTCCCATTCATTCTGAGCTTTGCCTTTGTCGAGAATGTGCAACGAACCGTCGGCTTTGCGCATGTGTGGATTGATGGGGTTGTCGACGTGAAAAAAGGTGGGTCTGACCATCAAGATGTGGCCGGCCAAGGGCATTTCAGGGGTTTGTCTCGGATCGAGTTTCAACTCCTGAACTCTCTGAATGACGCTGTATTTCATCTGTTTCTTCCTTCGCTGGGAAACCCGCAGCTTAACTCATTAGTGTTCGCCCGCAACGGGGTTGCCGGAAATCCATCGGTGTTTTAGCCTCAGCCTGACCACGACCTGCTTCATCCAGTAGCGGTGTCCATCACCCTGACGAGAGGCTGCATGCCGACCACGCTCAAAATCCACTCTTTGAAAGCCAAAGCAGGGCAAAAATTCCATCGCCTGCAGACGTGCCTTTACAGCAATCAAATTGAGCACGTTGCGCAACAGGATTTGGAAGACAGTCGTTGTGCTTTTGTGGCCGCTGGAGCTGGGAGACTTCCAGGTGTGTACTGCCGCGAGCAGCTCATGTCGGTTCGATTTCTTTCAACTCGTTGGTCCGAGGCATTCAAAGCAAACAACATCAGCCATGCCGCACTCGAGGAATTGTTCCTCCAGGAGCTTCTTCATCTTAAAAACTCCAAGACAACCTTGGTTGGGCTTGCCAATGAAGCCGTGCGCTGGGTCCATGGCGACGCCGATGGCATTCCGGGTATCGTTATCGATGATTATGGCCCCATCGTGGTCATCCAGTCCGGCTCACAATTCGGCGATTTTTTGATGCCATTCGTCTTGTCTGCGCTGTTGAAAGCAACAGATCAACCCGTGTTCGAGCGAAGTTCCGGACAAATCCGTGCACTGGAAAAGCTTCCGGAACGAACCCGCTGGATTCGTGAGCCTGGGAATCAAACTGAGCGCACCCAATTGGAAATTGTCACCACAACTCTTTCCGGACTCAAACTCTCCTTCCGCCCCCAGCGCTGCCAGAAGACCGGCTTGTTTATTGACCAGAGAGAAAATCTTGAGCTCTTCAGAAAACTCACGCGAAGTTTTCAGGCGCGTTCGATGCTTGATCTTTGCAGCTATGTTGGAGCTTGGTCGTGCGCCGGTGCTGCCGCGGGAATTGCGGATTTCACTCTCGTCGATCAGGACAAGGATGCCTTGGAAATGGCTCAACACAATGTTGCAGCCAACGTTGCCAACGGGATTTTGCACCGCGTGCAGGCTCACCATGGAGACCTCTTCGAAATACTTTCCCGCCTGGGCAAGGACAAACCACGATTCGATGCAGTTGTTGCGGATCCTCCTGCATTTACAAAAAGCGCAAAGCACATTCCGGAAGCCAGCCGGGCATACCAAAGACTGACCAAGCTCGCCTCCCGGCTGGTTGCAGACAATGGAATTTATGTTGCCTGCAGTTGTTCTCGGCATATTGATGAAGAAGAATTTTTCAAAATCGTCAGTGAATCGCTCGATGCCGATGATTGGGTCTACATCGGCCGCGGCAGGCAATCGCCCGACCACAGTGTTCTTGCGACAGACAAACAATCCCTGTACCTCAAGGCGTTGTACTTTGTTCGTCGGGGAGCCCTGAATCTGCTTCACTCACGGGATGCAAGCCAACGCGGAGTCCAAAATTGAAAATCAATCCACAAAAACACATTGTCATCGACGCTCGTGTTGTTGTGAACAACCAAAGCCATGGAATTGCGCGTTATACGGATGAACTTGTCCGCAACTTGAAGCACCTTGAAAGCCCCTTCAAGTTCACTTTGTTCGTCAATGGAAATTCTCCGTTCCTCAACCAGAAATGGCCAGTGAACTTCGAATTGCGCATCCTGAAGTCGAGCTGGATCAGTCTGCTGGGCCAATTCGAGATGCTGTCACATCTCAATCAAATCAAGGCAGACCTCTTCCATTCACCCAGCTTCATTGTTCCCTTCTTGAGCAACATCCCGCTCGTGACCACAATTCACGACCTGAACCATGTTGTGTTGTCGGAAAACTATTCCATTTTTCACCGATTTTATTACAGCCTTCTGTTGGCGCGCAAAATAAAGCGTTCGAAGGCCGTGATTACGGTTTCAGGATTTTCGCAAAGAGAGATTATCAACTTCTTTCAAACTCAACCTGAACACGTCAAGGTGATTCACAACGGAATCAATGAGCAGTTTCAAAATCCGTTGATGCGCGGTGACGCAGCATTGGAACAAACGCTGCAAAAATTTGAGCTGCCCAACGAATATATCCTGTCGATTGGCAACAAGAAGCCTCACAAAAACATCAACCGGCTTGTGGAAGCCTGGTGCAGAAGCTCAATCAACATTCCCCTGGTGTTGTTGTCGGACTTTGACCCGGTTTTGCTGGAACTGGCAGAAACCTACCACAAGAAACACAATCTCCATTTTTTGAGATTCGTGTCGAATGAAGAACTGCCGGCGATCTATGCTGGTGCCCGACTGTTTGTGTATCCGTCGATTTATGAAGGGTTTGGCTTGCCTCCACTGGAAGCGGCAGCATGCGGCGTTCCAGTTGTGGTTTCCAATTGCTCCTCACTGCCAGAGGTCATGCGCGACTGCGCGCTCTACATTGATCCCTCCAACACCGAGAGCATCTCAAAAACCCTTGAGCAAGCTCTTGCAGACAGCGACGGGCAGGCGGATAGAATTCGAAAGGGAAGGGAACTCGTCAAATCATACTCCTGGACCAAGGCGGCCCAGTTGACCCACGACGTTTACAAACAAGTCTTGCTGTCTACAGACAAGGTTCAATCCATATCTGCGAGTCCGGAACTGAACGCAGGGGAACAGTCACATGGCTGACCCAACGAGCGCACCAAAGCAGAAGAAAACGATTGGATTGAACGGACGCTTTTTGGTTGCACAGCGCACAGGCGTTCAACGTTCTGCATATCGACTGTTCCGAAGTGTGATCGAACATGGTGACGACTTCAATTTCATCCTTTTCACGGGCGACAGCGAGCTTTTCGCTCCGGAATGGCAGCGTCCGAACGTCAAGGTTGTCACGAGCCCCCTGTCGCAACGCAGTGTCATGAGAAATTACGTTTGGGAGCAGATTGAATTGCCCCGATTGGCGGCCCGTTTTGGTGTGGACCTGTTGCACAGCCCGGCCAATCTGGCGCCATTGGCTTTTCGTGGCAAGAGCATCGTCAATATCCATGACCTTTGCTTTCTGGTGCAGCCGGCATGGTTTTCTTTCACGTTCCGGAGTATTTACCGGTGGCTCGTGCCACGCATTGCACGCAACAGTTCTGTCGTGGTGACAAATTCAAATTATTCAAAGAACGACATTCTCAAATTCCTCAATTTGAGTGTCGACAGAATCCGGTTGACCTACTGGTCGGTTGACCCAATTTTTTATGAGTACAATAAGCCCTATCATGAGCGGGAAGACAGGATCATTTTTGTTGGTTCACTCGAACCTCGCAAAAATCTGCGAGGATTGCTGAAAGGCTTTGCCCTCTTCAAGCAAAGAAATCCGCAGAGCAAGACCAGGTTGACTGTGGTCGGTTGCGAAAACCCACTGTTTGCGGACATTGGCATCAATCGCCAGGACGTGGGCAACGACGTGGACTTTCGAGGGTACATTTCGGACCGTGAACTCGCCGAGTTGTTTGGAAGCGTTCGTGCGTTGGTTTATCCCTCTTTTTATGAAGGGTTCGGCTTCCCTCCGCTTGAGGCCATGGCGGCGGGGACACCCGTTGTCACCAGCCGAACTTCAAGCCTGCCCGAGGTTGTCGGTAGTGCGGCGTTGCTCGTCGACCCCTACTCCTCGGAAGACATTGCCCAAAAAATCGCTCAAGCACTCGACCCTGAAGTCGCTGGAAAGCTTGTCGAACAGGGCAACGCGCAAGTCAGGAAGTTCAGCTGGGACAAGGTCGGCGAGCACATGATCAACATCTATTCCGAGATTTTGGCCGAACAGCCTTAAATTATAATGTAAAATCGTTACAAATGATTGCTTGTTTTCCGTTGAACTGCGGGGTATGGCTGTCGCCAGTTCATTCGAGGATTCTATGAGCAGCAATCAAAAAATTCGTAATATCGCCATCATCGCCCACGTTGACCACGGTAAAACCACGCTGGTGGACGGCCTCCTCCAACAAGCCGGAACCTTTCAGGCTCACCAGACAGTCGCCGAGCGCGTGATGGACAGCATGGACCTCGAGAGAGAGCGCGGTATTACAATCGCCGCCAAGAACGCCTCGATGGTTTACAAAGACACACGCATCAACATCGTCGACACCCCCGGACACGCCGACTTTGGCGCGGAAGTGGAACGCACACTGATGATGGTGGACGGAGCAATTCTTCTTGTTGACGCCGCCGAAGGATGCCTGCCGCAAACCCGCTTCGTTTTGCAAAAAGCACTTCAACGTCATTTGTCGATGATCGTTGTGGTCAACAAGGTCGACAGACCCGATGCCCGCGTGGAAGAAGTTGTGGAGTCCATCCACGATCTGTTCCTTGAGCTTTCATTTGAAGACCATCACCTCGACTTCCCTGTGCTGTACGCTTCAGGACGGCAAGGCTGGGCGAGCAAGAAGCTCGACGTCAAAACCGAGAACCTGGCAGATTTGTTCGACACGGTGCTGGAACACGTTCAGCCACCGCGCATCAAGGACCAAGGTCCTGTGCAAATGCTCATCAACAATTTGTCATACAACCCCTATCTGGGCCGTTTGGTGATTGGTCGCATTGAGCGTGGAAGCCTGACCACAAACCAGAACATCGCGGTTCTGGGCGAAAACGGCCGCGTGCAAACCTGCAAGGTTGTAAAACTGCGTGCCTACCGTGGTCTCGAGCAGGTCGACGTCGACAAAATCGACGCTGGCGACATTGCCATCGTTGCAACGGGCCTGACTGATTTGGCAATTGGTGACACCATCTCGGACGCCACAACACAAGAAGCACTCGAGCGTATCCAGGTCGACCCACCAACTGTGAGTGTTGAAGTATCGGTCAACACTTCACCGATGGCTGGACGCGAAGGCAAACCACTCACAAGCCGCAAACTTTATGAATTCCTCACAAAAGAGGCGATGCACAACGTTGCACTCCGTATCGAGGAAACAGAGACACCCGAAGTCTTCTTCCTGAAGGCCCGCGGCGAGCTGCAGATTTCTATCGTGATGGAAAATTTGCGCCGTGATGGCGGCGAGTGCATGCTCGCGCGCCCCAAGGTCATCACCAAAATGATCGACGGTGTGGAACATGACCCTATCGAGCGAGTGGTTGTCGACGTTCCCGAGTTCTCGGTGGGCGTGGTGACCGAAAAACTCTCGCTGCGCAAAGGTCGCATGACCAACATGCAATCGATTGGCGCAGGCCGCACGCGAATCGAGTTCTCGGTGCCCACCCGTGGATTGCTGGGTTACCGCAGCACGTTCTTGACCGACACCAAGGGTGAAGGGATCATGTCGAGCTATTTTGAGGGATGGGAACCACTCAAGACGGGTTTCCTGGTTCGCCAAAATGGAGCACTGATCGCCGACCGTAACGGAAAGACGACGGAATATGCGCTGCACGGTCTGGAAGATCGTGGTCGTTTGTTCGTTCGCGAAGGTGAAGAAGTCTACGAAGGAATGGTCGTCGGCGAGAACAACCGCGACAACAACCTCGACGTCAACGTCATCCGCGAGAAGAAGCTCACCAACATGCGTTCGGCGGGAACCGACGACAGCACCAAGCTGTCGCCCATCACAAAGATGTCGCTCGAGTCTGCTATCGATTGGATCGACGAAGACGAGTGGATCGAAATCACTCCCAAGAGCATCCGCATCCGCAAGCGTGTGCTGCAGGCCAACCTGCGCAGCATTTCCAGAAAGTAATTTTCTGTTCTAACCCCGGCCGGTCGCCGCACCCGCCGGGGTTTTTGTTGCAAACATTGAATGCATTTGCGGGGCTTCGCGTCATGGCAATTCATCCTCAAACTCAGGCGCTTCTGGGCACACTTCAGGCACAAGGCCTGGATCTTTCTCCCCATCACAAATCTGCGTTTGAAAAATTGTCTGACGAACATCCGTCTGGAATTTCGTTGGCACAAATGGAAACGCCAATGATGAAGCAATTCCGCGAGGCCAAAGATGCAGTGGCCGATGGTTTGCTGTTTTTCCGCATGGGCGACTTTTATGAACTTTTTGGTGCCGATGCGATCATCGCTGCCGAGGTTTGCCAACTTACACTCACGAGCCGTGATCGCAATTCCGACAACCCTGTTCCCATGGCCGGCGTGCCAGTGGTCAATCATCGGGTGACTCTCAAAAAAGCTCTGGCAGCTGGATACAAAGTTGCTGTGTGTGATCAGCTTGAAGATCCAAAACTGGCCAAAGGTCTTGTCAAACGTGACATTGTCCGGATTGCGACACCCGCTGTTCCTGGCGACCTGGGTGAAGACGATGATTCCACATCTCCTTCCGGCACGTGGTTGGCATGTGCTGTTCCAGGCTCGACGGGCCAATGGGCATTGGCATTCGTTGATGTTTCCACGGGTACATTCAAATACACCGGGCGACTCGTCTGGACTGAGCTCGAACAAGAACTTTTGACCATGGGACCTCGTGAAATTGTGGTTCCCGGGGCACATGTAGAGCGATTGACCGATTTTGCCCGAACACGCTTCACTCTTGTGCCAAGAGTTTCGCCTCTTCCCGCATGGATCATGAGATCACCTTCAGATGCATTGCGTTTGTTCGAAGACTTCTTCGAACTGCGCAAGCTCAATGAATTCGGAATTCCGGCCATCGATGGTGCGCTGCACGCCATAGCGGGCGTCATGAATTACCTGAAAGAAACCCAACGCGGCGTCGTCAAGAACCTCACAGAAATCGACTACCACGATGTTTCGCGCCACCTGGTGCTGGATGATTCGACCAAGCGCCATCTCGACTTCTTCGTTACCACATCCGGTGAACGCAAAGGGAGTCTTTTCAATTTCCTGAACCAGTGTGCAACCGCCTGCGGTGCACGTTTGTTGGCGCAGAAATTAAATTATCCAGAAAAATCGGCAGCAATTTTGCGCATTGCACATGATGCAGTTGAGGCAATTTGTTCAAGTTCAAATGCCGAACGCGAGCTTTTCAATGAACTGCGCAGCACGGCCGACCTCGACCGCCAGCTCAGCCGCGCGGCCCAAGGAAGCATCGACTCCAAAGGACTTGCATGGGTCGGGCAGACGCTGGCGAGAATCCCAACGATTGCGCAGATGATGAGAAACATCAACGGCAATGCGCAGGGCGTGGTTGCACTGGCCGACGAACTCGATACGAGTACAAAACAGCTCGCATCACTTTCGGATGAATTGGCACGCGCGCTTGAAAATGAGCCTGCATTGATCCCTGGAAAAGGTGGGAAGATCTTCAAGACCGGATATCATCCGGAGCTTGATGATCTTGTCGATCTCGAGGCCAATTTCGAAGCGAGAATTGCAGAACTGGAAGCGCATGAACGATCTGTCTCAGGCATTCCAACGCTGAAGATTGGATACACACGGGCATTTGGATATTATTTTGAAATCTCAAAGGGAAAACTCTCACAAGTTCCGAAACATTTTGAACGCAAGCAAACCCTGGTCAACGGTGAACGTTTCATCACGCCGGAACTCAAAGAACTTGAAGAAAAGGCTTTGTCTGCCAGCGAACGTCGCACAGCGATTGAACGTGAACTTCTGGAGCGCCTGCGCACTCGCATCATCGACGATGCCGCTGCCCTGACAGCCGTCTCGCGGATCATTGCCCAGGTCGATGTCTGGAGATGTTTTGCCCAACTCGCAAGGGACCACCGCTGGAGCAAACCACAAATTGTCGAAAAGCCCGTCACGGCATTGGAGCAATGTGTTCACCCGATTTTGGCGGGTATGCGCACGACCGATACGAAATTTGTTGCAAACGATGTTCTGATGGGCGACACTTCGGGCATTCCTGCAAATCATTTTGGTTCTGCAACGGCAAGAAATCACGTCCTGCTCATCACGGGACCCAACATGGCCGGTAAAAGTACCGTCATGCGCCAAGTTGCACTGGCACACACACTTGCTCAGATGGGTTCGTTTGTTCCGGCAAAGAGCGCAACGCTTGGAGTCTGCGACAAGATCTTCACTCGTATCGGTGCAGGCGATTTTGCATTGCGCAACCAGTCAACGTTCATGGTTGAGATGCTCGAAACCGCTCAAATGCTCCGGTTTGCAACTCCTTCCAGCTTGCTTTTGCTCGACGAGATTGGCCGCGGCACGTCCACCTACGATGGACTCAGCCTCGCGTGGGCGATCCTCGAAGACCTGGCAGATCGCGTTCGTGCGCGTTCCTTGTTCTCCACTCATTACCATGAGCTCGTTGAAGCCGTTGAGTCGCGCAACAATGTTGTGCCCATGAAGATGGAAGTCGTCGAACAAGCGAACAAATCCGGCAGCAACAACATCACCTTCACCTACCGATTTTTGTCGGGTGCTGCCGGAAAGAGCTACGGAATCCACGTGGCACGCCTGGCGGGCATTCCCGAGAAAGTGGTGGAACGCGCAGGCGAGATTCTCAAAAACTTGTCTTCACACGACAGGCTGGAAGCTCCTGACGCGCAACCAGTGACGACGACGCAAGCGGTTGCTCATCAGACAGAAAATGCATCCACAAATGCCAATGATAGCCAAAATCCGCTGGCGGAACTTTTGCTTTCAATTGATCCCAACGAGTTGTCACCACGTGACGCTCTTGAGATCCTTTTCGATCTTGTGTCGGCCGCAAAAAATTCACGACAACCAGCTGCAACCACCAGCATTGCCGCTCAGGCAAAGCGGCAGAACCGTAAGAAGCAGTGGGACCCACAGGTGTTGCCTTCATTGTTCTGAATTAAATTTTTTATTGCTCATCCCAGGGCCTGCCGTTGATCAGCAGGTCCTTGACTTGAGCTTTCCCATTCGGCGGAATCGACAGCATAATCTCAGCAGGCTCGGATCGAATCAGCGTCTCGAGTTGCTATGCCTTTTGGTTCTAGGACAAATTAGCCCCATTGCGCTTTTAATCCTTGCGCAAAAGCCTCGAGTCGCATTGTTGTGCTAACAGCGACCGGTTTGAAAACGGAAGCTGCATTCGCATCCAACCAAGAGCGGGCTTGAGCTCAGTTATTCCATAATTTTGATTTGGGAGCCCAGAGCTCCTGAATAAATTCCCGCCAAGGATAAATCCAGATATTCTCGTTTTCGAGATATCGCGTTTTTGAGTCCTGTGAGACGACAATATACTTTCGGCAGATTTTTTCTTCCTGCAAGGCAAGCAAACCGCTCAAATGTTTTTTTTGCACATTGGCAGTCGATTTCACCTCAATGGCAACATTATTGATAATAAAGTCTGCTTCATACTCGCCCCTGAGACTGCGCCAGAAATTCAATTCAGAGCGAGGAGAATGATAATCACGCCAAGCGTTGAGCTCGAGAAAGATAAAGTGTTCAAAGAAGGTTCCGAAATCATCATTCGCTTCTGAAATCCTTGGAAGCTTTCGCAGAAATCGGACGATGCCCATATCGAAAAGATAAAATTTAGATGTCTCTGTCGCTTTGCGCTTAATGGTTTTTGTGAGTGGTGTGAGTTCAAAACCAATCAGCGTATCTTTGAGAATCTGAAAATAATTTGTCACAGTCTGGCGAGACATCCCAGTGTCAGATGCTATGGAACTGTAATTGAGGACCTGCGTGTTGCAACACGCAGCGACCTCGAGAAATCGACTGAATGCAGGAATATTTCGAGACACCCCTTCGGCAGCAATTTCTTCCTGCAAATAGCGCCCAACATAAGCCGAGAGATCTTCATCCGGGAATTTTGACTGAATGATAACCGGAAGTGTCCCTCGGTAGGTTGCCTCCTCGAGGGAGAAATTGGGAATCTCGATTGCAGAGAACGGATGTAGATTTCGTGTCCGAGCCCTGCCACCAAGAAGATTGGTGCCCATGCGCTTGAGTTTGCGAGCGCTTGAGCCGGTCAACAGAAAGCGATTGCCCTTCTCCTCAATTTGCAGGTGAACGTCGTTGAGGATATCAGGTATCCTCTGAATTTCGTCGATCACAATCAAAGCGTTTTTTAATTTCAAGCCATTGATAATCTCGTTCAAACGCCCCGGATTCCGGCTGTATTCGAAGTAAACAGACTGATCCAAAAGGTTGATCACAAGAGCGGGTTTCTCGCTGAGCTGATTTCGAATGAATGAACTCTTGCCCGTTTGACGGGGACCAAAGAGGAAGCATGACTTGTCTGCCAAGAGCTCATCAAGCTCGAGCTGCCGCTTTATATATCTGTAATCAAACATTTTTTTACCTCAGCAAACTATAATAGCAGATTTTCGGAAAATTCGCTATTTCAATTTGCAGAGACTGCAAATTGGCTGCCTCGTGAGCGAGGAGCAGGAATGATACAACCCACTCCACCATTGGGAAACAACACTTTTTTACTCAATCTTGCTTCGTCGTGAGGTCATCTTCACAAGTGCCCCTCATCCCGAAGGCTGGTGTGCGGAATTGGCAAACCCCCTGCGCCTCAGATCGAACGGGAATCCGGTGAGGTCGACCGAAGAAGATGGAAAATTGAGGAAAAATACGGACAACGACCTATGCAAAAGTGGGGTTCAGAGGGCCGGCTGAGTAGGCTTTTTCGGAAGGATTCAATGCGCAACGGGCTTAATTCGTCCTGGTCTCCTCATGGTTCGTATCAATTGGAACCAGAACAAATGGACGAACCCATTTGAAATTTTTTAAACCCGGAATGAGTGACATGTGGAGGTTTACCACCATTGCGAGTAAAGAGCGCTCATGCAGCAGCTCACTGTTTCATCAACAGCTGAAGCTCTGGATTAGTGTTGTAGCCAATACCATTGTAAATAAATGGATTCTCGCCGAACGCTCTCTTCAAGTACAGCTTGCCCGCAACCGATGCACAGGCTGCTGTTGGTTCGTTTAGTTTCACTTCCCAAATGAATGTTGAGTTAGAATTGGATACAATACCAAGAATCGAATAAAGCTCGATCTTTCTGGAAGTTCCTTTTTGAATTGTACAGGCTTTTGTCGTTGCCGAGGGGTCTGAATATAAATTCAAATCCCTCAGGGCAACTGCATAGTGAGTCGCGACGGGATAAACAAATTTGGCGTACGAGCAGTTATAATCAACTTTGCTTGTGGGGACATTCTCGACACGAATGTAATTGAGATCATTGTCGACGAATTTTATAAGAGTAAAATATTCTGCCAAAATATCGGGTCTGCCCGCATATTTTTCTCCTGCCTTCAGGGTGGTGACAACCTTGTCAAAAAACTTGTGATCATGGTCTGATTTAAGTGTTGCAACACACATTCGGTTTGCATCCAGAACTCCCGTAAAAGCATACTTGACGAGAGCTTCTTCTATGACTTTCGGATCAGTCGGAGCTTGGGTCGGGCTTGGCGTTGGATTTGCTGTTTGAGGCGCCACAATTGAGATGTCGAAATAGTCTTTTTGGCTTGAGTCTGTTCCATCAGACGTCCAGATCCATCCAAAAATTCTTCCAGTGGACTCAGTATTTGGTTCAAATTTTATGAAACATTTTGGCCATTGACCTGTGATTTCCGTCGACCTTACAATTCCTGTACCAACAGTTACTTCGGAGAAAATGGTTTGGGAGTTGCATGCTCCTGGAGGACTATCGGGATCAGAGACATCGAGCGAAACCAGTGGAACTGTACCAAGCGTTACTGTTTTGGGATATCTAACATAAATTGTCGGGGGCTCGTTTGAATGTTTTACTGTCACTGAAAAAGACCTTTTGAACTCTCGCTTGCCTTCACTTGCGCTAAATGTGATTTGCGTAGTTCCAGACTCACCGGGGTTGCCGCTGATGAAGGCCTTACAGCTGGGGCGTTGTTCAGAAATGAATAGTATTCTGCTCGAGCTCAATATTTTTTCATTGGAAGACTCGGCTTTCAAAATCTTTCTGCAATCATTTTCGCTTTTCAGCCCAAAAATATCGAACGATAAAATTTTACGTCCCGCTGAATTGTTCGTCATCTCCATATCTGGAATTTCAGAAATTGTGAGAGCTTCACTGGTCTCCACAATGGCGTTTGCAGAGGTTTCACTGTCATTTGACGGAGTATCGCCTGTTGGCTCGTTGTTTTTTTGTTTCGGAGACGGCTTGTCGATCAGCTCGGTAATCGTTTGTTTTGAGCATGCAAACGTTAGGCATCCAGCTACCATCAACAAAGTTGTGGTTTTGAGATTACATCGACTAAACATGCTCGGAAACCTCCAGATTTCCTGTCGATCGGAAAAAAGACTATCTGACTTTACGAATTTGTAATTACCAAGTGAAAATGTCAGGGGTTATCTCCCAAGCGATTACGTCAGTACCCGGGGTTTAGACTGTCTCCTTTCAAGGAATGGGGAGGGGCCGGCTGTCTTTATTCGGGCCGACCGTGGTCCACATCTGCTCCTGTCCAATCCCTACCAAGATGACCGCTGTCGAGAAGTGACCGGGAGCGGGCTGGTGCAATGGGAGGCGCGCGCACGGGAAGACCCAAGGCACGCAGGGTGGTTGCGATGGTGGGCGGGTCAAACACCACAGCCACAAGCTTCATGCGTCCACCGCATTTGTCACACTTGAGAACATCGATTTTGAATGTGCGCTTGAGAAGCTGAGCCCAGGGGATGCGTTTTCTTTTGCGCGGTTTCTGTTTTTGGAGACTGAAGGTACATACAAAATCTTCGGAAGCTTCTTTCCAGAAAGTGACTTCAGAAGCTCCGCATCTCGAGCGCCTGTGAGTGTAAAAGATTGGTCGCTGTGGAGAATGAGCTTCGGAACCGGATTTGACACGGGATCTCCTGCGAAATTGAGTCAGAGAGTCAGCTGGATTGTTCTTGACGAGTGAGTTTCTTTCCATGCCGCAACAAAATTGCTCATTTACAAAGTTGTTTGACGGCTTGAAAGCCGGTGTATTGCGTACCACAGTTATAAAAATTTTTGATGCAGTAATCCACAACTGCTCCACTCTTCCCACATTCGGGTATGAAGTCCAACCAACCATCTTTTTTTATGCAACTCAGGCTTGGCAAGTCGAAGGTGCAGGAACCTAATTCGGGCAGGTTCTTCTCCACTTTTCCATCGCAATTCCAGTCGAAGCTTCCATCACTTCTGGCATTGCCGGAAAACCCTGCATTACGATGCACAAAGCGATTGCATGGTACGCAGTCGGTGGAGTCGGGATCGCCATCGCCATCACTGTCAACGTCTGGCGAGTTGGTGGGTTGACAAGCTGGTGTCTGGGCGGCCGTGGTGTAAATGTATGCAGCATTTAAGGTATCGAGAGTGGCGATGATGTCGTCGAGAACAACCACTTCCTTCCCAAAAAATGACCCCGCCATGTTAACGGGTGCCTTAATAAAGGCTTCTTGGTGCCATACCGATTCGTGTTCTCGAAAGATATAGATGGCCCCAGAGTTCTTCTTTTCGCTGTCATTGGTGGGGAAATTCTGCTGGAAAATTCCCGAGTGACGGCTCGATTCGAACTGGGCACCGATCACCAAGGTTGTTCCGTCGAACCACATCGTCGTACCAAAGTTGATATTGTCGCCGTAGTTCAGTGGCTTCAATCGTGCGGCAAGTATCCACTGTGAAGTATCCTTCTTGAAAATATAGACTGCGCCCGACTGCGGTTTGTCGACTTCAGAATTGAGGGCTTCAGTTGAGTTTGGCAATTTTGGGCCGTAGTTGTCATGTGGTGCCGAAACAACAAGCGTTTTCTCCGAAAGCTGAACTCGAAAGCCAAATCTGGTGTTGGCAAGATGTTTTGCCGGCGACTCAATGACCGATTGTTGTTTCCAACTGTCATCGGTCTTTTCATAGAGAATAATTTTTTCGCTCATTGCCACTGCAAGGGTATTCCCTGTCATTGCGATATCAAGAAATTCCTCGCGGTCCTGCTGTTCAATGGCTTGTTCGAATGTCCAGACGTTGTTTGCAAGTTTGTAAATGTGAATACTCTTTCTTGCGATGAGCGCGTCGTTGACACTCTCAATGCGTCTGAACGAAACGGCAATATATTCAGATGATCGCGCAAAGCCCATGATGTATGCAGACTGAAGAGCGGAATATTGCTGCGCAGGTTCAATTCTTCCGACTGTGGCGAGGCCGCCTAACCCATCAGGCTTGAAAATTTGCAAGGACATGGTGTCATCGCGAATGACAGCCGCTACTTCGTCAGCCGCCAGCGACAAAGTTCTCTCCCAATTACTTGTAGCTTTTGAAAGGAAGTATCGCTTGATCCATTTCTTTACTGTCTGGCCTGCGATGTTGAGTTCGTCGGATCGCTCCCAGATTTGGATGCCTGAACCAGAAAAGTCTGAGAATCCAATCCGATTCTTGCTCACTGCCGAAATTCTCGAATAGCCAGAGCTGTTGTTCTCTGGAATCGTTGCTTCAAGACTCCACACTCGTGGCGCAAACAGTGAGTTGTCCGCGGATGTTTCCTGATTGGGTGCAATGAGCGGCTCTTTGGACTCCGCAGGAACGGTTTCCTCGGGGCCGATATTCGATCGATCTGTTTTCCCTTGGCACGAATTGAGTCCCATCACGACGAGTGCACCAAGAGCTGCTGGAGTCAGGAGGTATCTGTTCAGCGATTTGACCCACGGTAAGAAACTTCCTGACATCCAACACTCCAAGTTCATTTGGAAGGGTCAGTTCATCTGAAACCCCACTTCCTGATTGGCTATCGACCTACCCGTTACGAACCTTGAGGTGCCCCAGAAAAGAGGCAAAATCCTGTCTTTTTATGGGAAATTTCCTCGTATGGGGTGAGTCCAATTCGGATCGGCTTGTCAATACAAGTTCCCAAAGTCTGTGGATGGTTGGGGTCGAGATGGTGGAGAGGGATTCCCCTGGACGGTTTAAAGGGGGCACCTCCATTATACTGACAGTGATGAATCTTGGCAGGCTGGTTTGCTACAATTGGGGCTGTGCCCTGAATCGATGACTTTTGATGCAAAGGTGTAACCCAGGGAACTTTTGAAAGGCCACTTTGGGCAAGGCAAAACAGCCACAATGAATTTTAGAGTTTCACACTTCATGAATTCTTGGGTCTAGGCCGAATTAGGCCCATTGCGCGTTGAATCCTTCCGAAAAAGCCACCT
>JBMSQQ010000083.1:0-15190 GCA_049423385.1 Silvanigrellaceae bacterium
CCGTTATTTCAGGACGAAAACGAAGCGACGTTGAGCGATTCTTGCCCCAAGGTATTGACTTCGTCATTGGCAATCATGGCGTTGAAGGCCTTCCCAGCGGGACAGACACAATTGACACAGCAAAGAAGGCCTGTTTGCAATGGAAAAGCGAGCTCGAAAAAGACTTCGCAGATTCGGATGATGTCTGGCTTGAGGACAAAACTTATAGCCTTTCGCTTCACTACCGCAAAGCAACAGACAAAAAGAAAGCGCGAACCCAATTGCTTGAGGCTGTTTCAAGCCTGACTCCACCGCCACGCATTGTCCTTGGAAAATTTTGCATCAACATCATGCCAGCAGGTGCACCTCACAAAGGAGTTGCACTCCTCGAGCTGATGCTCAAATCAAACTCACGATGTGCTGTTTATTTGGGCGATGACGATAATGATGAAGACGTATTTTCCCTGTCCGAAGAGAACCTTTTGACAATTCGAATTGAAGAATCCAACAATTCGGGTGCTCTTTACTGCTTAAGCACGCAATTGGAAATCGACGATTTCCTTGTGAAAACGCTCGAATTCTGTAAATCTCACGGAAGCCTGAAAAGGATGACATGAACAACACTATCGACACCGGCAGCAGTCTTGCTTTTGCTGAGCAACTCGTTTGTCTCAGTGTCGATTTGCACACTCTAAATTCCAGTTCTCAAAGGCTTCTTGGACTTTCACTGGTTCAATGGTCTGTATTGCGAAAAATTCTCAAATCACCCGCCATTTCGGCAGGCACTCTGGCTGAGGAATCCAAAATCCACCCCAGCACGCTGACTCCAACATTAAACAGACTTGAATCCATGGGACTTATTTATGTCTTTGAGCGACCCAAAGACTTGCGACGCAAGATGATCGTCATAAGTAGAGCAGGTTTCGAGCTCTGCGCACAGGTTGAGAAGCGAATTGCGCTCATTTTCGGAGTTCAGGTTCCCAGCAAATCGCTTGAACATGTTTCAGACTTCGTGAACGATAGCGTCTCTGAAATGAATCGTTTTCAAAAAACTGCGACCTGAATTTCTGGTTGCGCTTCACATCATGCCGGTTGCAATGGACGCTTTATTTTGCGAGAGCGTCGAAAATACAACTGACAGGTAAGCTTCAAGCTTATCGAACGAGCCTGTCCAACCATGGGCCATTCCATTCTTCGCTGCGCCAAAAGTTGCACGTTCTTGTTCCGTAGCTTCGCCGAAGACCTCCCATTGAAGTTCAATTCGAGTCTGCATTGCCGCCTCACCGTAAAGGCAAACTGTCGTTTTCAAGCACTCGGGCCACGTTGGGGCCATGGGGTGCCTTGTAACTTCTCCGTTCCGATCAGCAAAGATTTGGGTGTAAACAAGACGATCAGGCTCCAACAGTTCCAAGTATTTCGCCTTACCGTACATCGTCAGGCCGTTGCCAGTCATCTCGTAAAAAGATTCGCCACCGGCATGGATATTTGCGCTGAGATATCGGCCTTTGAACCCGGCAGGCGCAGTCCATTCCATGAGATGTTCAGGCTTGGTCCACACCTGATACATCCGAGCGATGTCAATTTCAAAGACACGGTTGATTACAAATACATCTCTGCCAGAGTTTTGCAGCTCCAAGTATTCCGCCAGCCTGTCCCATGTTGAATCGCCGCCAACAGACCGAATGAATTTTCGCTTTTCATCGGCCTCCTCTGAAGAGGAAAATATCATCCTGAAATTCATCTTTGTCTTGTTGTTCAACTCACTGAAGGAGACAACAACCCGAAACATGGGTGGTTGATCTGCAACAGCTCCGTGTTCGTATTCAAGCCTGGCGCCGGGAACAACTTCGCCAAATTTGACATAATTGGGATAATCCTTTCCATCGGGTCCATGCATTGTAAACAACCAATCGCCACCGGTTTTAACGTCTTTCCGCAGGGTGGTGGTCGACATCCCTCGTGGCCCCCACCATTCTGACGTCTTGACTGGATCTATCCAAGCTTGCCACACAGACCCAACCGGAGCGTTGTAGATTCTCTCAATGTGATACTCGTTTGAACAAATAATTTCGGACACAACCAGTTTCCTTGAATAAGATTTAAAGAAAGATACTTCGCTGCAACGGTAAAGCAACCGTCAACAAAATCGGGGAGTAAAAATTGCGCTTCAGGGACACTTGGGATTTGCCATTTCCGGCCACGGAACTCCCCAGCCACGAAATGTGCACGCGATCCAGTTTGCATTGGAACGAACATCTGCATGATAAACTGTATCTGCGGCACCGCAGAGATCCTTGGCTCCCTGAGGAAGTCCAACTCTCGATGCGATTCCAACCAACTCACCCGTGCTTGTCAGGAGTGGGCCTCCCGAATCACCATGACAGAGAACAGAGCTTTCGCGCGAAACCCACGCACCACCAACTCCCTTGGTGTTGTGAAGAATTGCCTTGATGCCTTTTGAATACCTTGGCTTTCTGTCACGCTGCTCCAGTTCTGTTCGTCCGACTCCGACGTATATCAATTCACTGTATTCAGACTTCTCCGATCGATTGACTTTCGAATATGATGCACCGACCGACTGATTGAGTACCAAAACAGCAAGATCCGGGGAAACCGATTCGAGCCCATTTATGGTCTTGAGTTCATACCACCGCGGATGAACCTGCCATGCAGCAACTTTCCAAACGCGCCCCTTCATTTTTTCATCGAACGTCGTCACCTCGACTGAGTTTGCATTTTCGACGCAATGTGCTGCAGACAGAACATGTCGGGGCCCGATGAGCACTCCACCGCAGCTGAGATTCAAATTCCCGGCCAATGCAATTCTCAATGACACAAAAGCGGGCCTAAAGCTTTCGCCACCGGAAAGCACGGTTCCCTTGGTCATTTCAACATCGGCCTCAGAGCGCATCTTGCAGCCCTGTTGACAAAACAGAAATGTAAAAACGAAAGGAACAAGTCTCAAGAAAATTAACCTCGGTGCATCTTTTTCCGCAAGCGACACGGCAATTCAAATAAATATCAGCTTTTGCTAAAATCCCGAAGCGGACAGAGTCAGAGGCTTCCTGCCCAAATCTGCTGTCCTGCATTTTGAATTGAGTTTCGCAGGTTTGTATTGAGCTGTTGAGCATTCATTGCAAGAACTTCCATCGCCTGGCCAAACTCAATATCGTATTTTTTTGCGCTTGCGATCGAATCGGCTGTTAATCCCGAGAATTTCCCGTCAAGTATGTAGGCATGAAACTCATTCATCAGAAGTTCCTGGTTTGAAACATCGTAATTCATACCAATCATTTTTTGCGCAGCCATCTGAATGTCCATGGGCAAGCTGAGCCAAAACATTTGCACTGCCATGCGATAACCAGATTGCTGAAAAAATTGTCCGTGTGAGATTTCATGCTTCAAGGCTGCACTCACCGAGTCCTCAGATTCAACGTCAAAACTCACCACAGAATATCCACCAGGAGACCTACGCTGGAACTCAGGCATGACTTTTGATGCAAAGACAACTTCGCCTTCGAGCAGGCATGAAAAATCCGGACACATGCCCTTGGCTCCAGTGAAAAAGCTTTGCAAAAGGCTTTGCGGCAAATCATGACCATAGCTCCTGCTATAACCACTTGACGCAACCTGTTGGGAAACGAACTGTCCGGCCGAATTGATGTTCATGCTTGGCCGACCTTCAGCATAAATTGCCGCCCGCATCAGCGGAATGTGTTGAGCCAGGCGGGTGGTCCCCCCGCACAGAAACAATCCGTTTATTTCCATCGTCTGAGCGCAAACAAGATTATTTTCAAGACCACGCCGGGATCGCAATTTCTCCAGCAGAGGATTCAGATCCTGACGCAGGCGAATTGGTTGGGCAGTGATGATGTACGTAACGTCTTTTGCCTGAAAAGTCTGTTGTTGCTGACCACCCGACGCAGCGGACGCACCACCTGAAGTTGACGTACCCCATTGACCTGCACTCACGGTGGTTGTTGAGCGCGTTTCCTGCAAATCCGAACGCTCAGAGCTCTGCACTAAGCAGCCCGAATTGAGCATGCAGACCACTCCCAAACCGGCCGAGGCGACTCTGGTTCTAACCATAACACCCTCAGAATTAAAACTTGCTGGCGTTTCGGCTAATTGAAGAGAAAACCTAAATTTTCCGAATCTAAGGAAACAAAGATGCCGAGAATTTATACAATTTTTAAACTGGGCATTTTTCCAATCATTAGAGTCGGTCACCTTGTCGTCCTTGCTTGGCAAAGAACTTGCCCATTGCAAAATCAAGGCAATGAGTGGGCTTTGAAGAAACTCCAGATTTCCCTTGTGGCATTCATCCTCACACTGGTCGGACCCACCAACCATGCAGGTTGTGCTTCTCCACCTGGCCAGGTGTGGCCTCCACCTTCGATTTTGTACAACAGGACCTGGGACGAATCCTTGCATCCACCATGTCGATGGACAATCACCTTTGTTGCATCATTTTGACCCTTGTCTGCCAACACTTCCTTCTTGAAAGTTGAGCACTCATTCTTTTGTTTCCAGAAATCGACGAGGTCCGGCACAGACAGGATGGATCCTCCCTCGCCTCGTGTCATTTCGCCACCATTCCAAAAAACGAACTTGTCTTCCGGACTATGAATGATCATCATAGCGACAGGCCGAGATGGGCTGCATTTGGGCTTCAATGCTGTTCCCATGGCTCCGGCCACAGTCGAAAATGCTGCAATGACGTCTGATCGTTCACATGCCAAGCGCTGAACCATCATTCCGCCATTCGATATGCCGGTCACATAAATCCGTTTTGCATCAACATTGCGAATTGTTCTGATTTCATTGATGAGGCTCGTGACGAAACCAACATCATCAACATCAGGGTTCGCAGTGCCACGCCCATCATTCCAGTTGGTTTCGATGCCATTTGGATAGGCCACCAAAAAGCCTTCCTGTTCTGCCAACCGATGAAACTGTGAAGTGACGGCGAATCTGGCATTCGATGTCTTTCCGCCATGAAAGCCTATCACAAGAGGCATGGGAATTTTTTGATCATGATTTTGCGGGGTATAGAGAAGATATTCTCGTTTCTTCCCCCGATGACTCAATTTTTTGGATTCAAAATTTGGACCCAACGTGGATGGGTCGATGGAACGTCCCAATCCTCCGCTTTTATGAGCACAACCATGAAAAAAGAAGGCAGCAGCAATCACCACGATCGGAAAGAAGCCGTTCATCTGTTCCTCGGCCAATAAAAAAAGGTCCGGAACCCAGTGTCCCGAACCTTTTTTCATGTTGCAAGAATGGAGTGATTACTTCTTGGCAACCAACTTCAACGTGAGTTCAAACTCATCGCTGATGATCTTGTCTGCTGTCAGTTCCTTGAAAAAGTTTCCAGAACCGTACTTGAGGCCCCACTTGGTCCGGTCAAGTTTGATGGTCGCCTCGCCGGTGGCAACACCTTTTTCAACAGCAACCTTTGCAGGGAATGAAATCGCCTGGGTTTTGCCAATCATGGTGAAATCGCCATTGATGGTGACTTCGTTCTTGTTTTTGGGATTTGCCTTGACGCTTGTGATCTTGAAGGTTGCCGTGGGATGCTTCGCAACATCAAAAAAGTCTGGACTGGCGAGATGCCCCACCAGCTTCTTTTGGTAATCCGGGCTCGACTTGAGGTCCTCGTTGCTGATGGTGCTCATATCAATCACGACACTTCCAGTTGTCAGCTGGTTTTTATCATCGATACCAACCGCACCCTCTTTCACCATGATGTTGCCATTATGGCTGCTGCCCATTTTTTTGGAGCCTTTCCAAGCCACGGAGCTGGAAGTGGCATCCAACTTCCAGTTGGTGGCTGCGAAGGCGTTCGCAGAAAAAAGAAAAGCGGAAGCAATTGCAAATGAAATTTTCAACATACTATCTCCCAAACGAGGGTTTCGGTTTGAACACCGATTATCCACGTTTGAACGCCGCGAACAAGCCAATCCGGGTTCTGCACGGATATTATTTTGGCGTTTGCCGTCGGGGGGGAGGTCTGCGGTGACGCTGTGATTTTGCATTCAGAAGGGGCGGTTTTTCGGTTGAATGCTCGGCGGCATCCGAATGGAATGGATTGGCACGCTCCACCCGAATCGCTTTCTTGATGACCTTTTCAATTTGCTTCAGATAAGAAATTTCTTCAGCCTCACAAAACGAAATGGCGACCCCGGAGGTTCCGGCGCGCGCCGTGCGACCAATACGATGAACATATGTTTCCGGTTCGTTGGGAAGCTCGTAATTGATGACGTGTGAAATGTCATCGACGTCAATCCCGCGGGCGGCGATATCTGTGGCAATCAGCGCACGCAATTGCCCCGCCTTGAAATCGCTCAGTGCTTTTTGCCTTGCAGACTGGGATTTGTTGCCATGAATCGCCCTCGAATAAACTCCGACCTGGTCGAGGAACTCTGCAACCTTGTTGGCTCCATGCTTGGTGCGTGTGAAAATGATGACCCGCTTGAATTCCTTCGATGCAAACAAATGGGCGAGCAAGTCACGTTTTTTTGCCTTGTCGACGAACATCACACTCTGATTGATGAGCTCGGCGGTTGTTGACGGCGGAGTCACGGCCACCTTTATGGGATTGACAAGAATTGAATTGACCAGTTTTTCGGTTTCAGGCGCCATACTCGCAGAAAACAAAAGATTGTGACGCTGTTTGGGAAGAACGGCGAGAACCTTCTTGATGTCGTGGATAAAACCCATATCAAGCATTCGATCGGCTTCATCCAGCACGAACGACTCCACCGCTGCCAAGCTCACATGTCCCTGTGAGAGAAGGTCGAGCAAGCGCCCTGGTGTTGCAACCAAAACGTCGACACCCCCACTCAAGCTCTGCACTTGCGGATTCTGGCTCACGCCACCAAAGGCCAATGCCAACTTGATTCTGAGATTTGCACCGTAGGTTTGAAAACTCTCGTGAACCTGAATTGCAAGCTCACGCGTGGGAGCCAAGACCAGCACTCGCACTTGCCGAGGCGCCATGCGCTTGGGATTTTGCGCAATATTCTGCAGCAAAGGAAGTGAGAATGCTGCGGTCTTCCCTGTGCCGGTTTGAGCGATTCCAAGAAGGTCCTTGCCCTGCAGCAGGTGCGGGATGACCTTCATCTGAATGGGTGTTGGATGCGTATATCCGCTCCGTGAAACAGACTTCAGGAGAGGTTCGATAAGTTTGAGATCAGCAAATGACTGTACGTTGTTCAAGAAATTTCCTTTTGTGCCTCTGCTCAGAAAATTCAGGACTCCCAGGGAGGCACATTGCACCTGGGCGATTGAGATACTTAAAAACCACGTCCCCGCGGTGCAGACAACTCGCCTGCAAATGTGGCTTTCACTGTCAGGTTCTTGATCTTTGCCGTGGAAAACTTTTTCAAGGCGCCGCCTGCTTGCTGGCCCGAGATTTCCACGTGGGTGAAGTGATCGAAAATGAAAATTCCACCGACGTCCTCTTTTTTCAAACCCACACCCTGCGTCAAGGCCCCAAGAATGTCACCAGGACGAAGCTTGCTCGATTTGCCGCGGTTAATGTGGATCTTAACAAATTGCTGCACGCTTTGACATTCGCTGACAGATTCCGCGAGCAAAGGCAGATCGACAAGTTCGACGTCGGTCTGCTTGAGAAGATCCTGCAAGAAAGCACGGGACTGGTGGGTACAGAGACTGATTGTGCGACCGCTTTTGCCGGCCCGCCCCGAGCGTCCAGACCTGTGCAAATATTCCTGTTGCGTCGATGGGATTTCGAAATGAACGACAACCGACAAATCCGAAACGTCAATTCCTCGTGCCGCAAGATTTGTGGCAACAAGATATTTTACACCACCTGCCTTGAACATTCGCATCATTGTTGCGCGCTCGATTTGACCAAGCTCTCCCGAGAGGCCTGCTGCCGGAATGCCTTGTTCCTTCAAGCCATCAACAACCAATTGAACTGCATTTCGAGTTTGGCAAAAAATGATTCCGGTTTCGGTCTCGGCAGAAATTTGTCGAAGAAGTTGCACCAATGCCGATTGCCGATCTGAGCCTTTGCCAATCGTCACGACCTGATGGGCAATTCTCGGTCCCGGCGCAACGTTGGCGCTCTCTTGTTCCTGAAAGACGGAACGAACATCGATGCGAGTTCCGCGATGAACGAGTCGATTTTGCAATCGACTTTGACCTTCAGACTCGGTTGCAGAGAATAGAGCTGCCTGAATCTTGTTTGGCAGAAGATCGCAAATTGCTTTGATTTGCGCTTCAAAGCCCATCCCAACCATCAAATCAGCTTCATCCAGAACCAGTGCCTTCAATTCCGACGTTTGCAAAACGTCTTGCTCCAACAGCTCCAGGGCGCGCCCCGGTGTTGCGACAACGACTGCTGGATTTTTGGAAATTTCGGCTTTTTGCGTCTCCGCCTTTTGGCCGCCAAAGACTGTTCGCACCTGAAGAGTTTTTCGATTCTCATCAAACAATACTGCCGCAACCTGTGTTGCAACTTGTGCAATTTGAGCACCAAGTTCACGAGTTGGAGCAAGAACCAGCAATTGCGTTTTGGCCAGCTCGGGGTCGAGACGTTCCATAAGCGGAACCAGAAATGCGAGTGTTTTCCCGGAACCCGTTGGAGACAGTGCGAGCACGGATTCACCTTGCGCCAAAACGGGAATTGCTGCTTTTTGGATTTCCGTGAATTGGGAATAACCCATCCTTGCCATGATGGGGTGCATTTGAAATTCTTGTGTTGATTCGCTCGTCATAACAACGCCCAAGGCCTGATTGCCTGAGACCCAAGTAGAGTGAACTGAACCCAAAAGATACCTGTATTTTCGAACAGCAAGTTTAAACAGCGTAAGCTTCCAAAACAACTAAACAAATTACTTGAAACCAGAGTCACCCGGAACACTCCGCGAACGGATTTTACTTCACATCGACGGCTTGACTCAATGCAGGCAGAGGAAATGACGCCAGCAAGTGAAGATCTGAATCGTAGTACTCAACCCTCAAATCACCTGCAGTATTCAAAACCAAATACGCGAAGCCAAGGGTTGATTTCGCGTATTCGGTTTCCTGGATCCGAGCGACAGGGCGAATTTTGGCAGCAGCGCCGCTGACAATTTGTGGTAGACCACATTTCAAACGCAAAAATTGCAAATCGTGATCATGACCAGACACATATGCGCTGGCGTTGCCACACAGTTGAGGAGCAATGCTTTTAAGCATGAATGCGTTGTTCCCATGCTGACCGCCGGAAAGCATCGGAAAATGGCCAAAGACAATGCGATGCTTGGGTTGACTCGACGAAATCGTCTTTTCGAGCCACCTGCGCTGCTCTCCGTCGCGTTGCAGTGGAACGGTGTCGAGACCGATAAACTCGATACCCTTCTCAACAAAGCTATAGTAACGCGAGGGCATTCTCCAAAACATGGACTTCTTGCTGTAATCCAACTGCGCTTTGATGTTGCCTCGGTTCCAGAAGGTTCCGTAATCATGATTACCCAAAATCACGAACAGCGGCATGACCAATGGGGCATAGGGAACTTCGAAGGCCGACTGAAACTGCTTGTCTTCGACTTCCCGAACTCCGTAGGGATAAAAATTGTCACCAAGCACAAGGCCGAAATCGCAACGATGAAAATCACAAAATCTACGCATTGCACTGGCGACGATCATTTGTCCCTCTTCGCCAGTGCCCTGATCGCCAAACAGGAGGACGCCAAGCTCCAAACCTTCACTCTCAACCACCGGATTCGTATCCTGAGCAGAGCTCTCAGAACCTGAAAAGAAGGCGCAAAACAGAACCGCAGGCAACAACATCCTAAATTTCATGAGAATTTCCCTACCGAGGTTTATACGGAAATGGGTTAGCCGAATTTTGCCAACAACTGCAAGCCATAAAAAAGTGGATCGAAAACCCTGAATCAGAGGGAAAAAACCCAATAAATACGGGTATTAAAATCAACCCATTGAGTGACCAGCTGGCTCTACCGATAAGGCTCTTGTCGGCCCGGAGGATGATTCGGAAATGAAAAATACACGATTTTCTGTTTGTGTGAATGTGCTCGGCTTTTCATTTCTGGCGGTCTCGTGCTCAGACAGCAGTTACGTCAGCGAAGTGAGTGATCAGAAGACAAAAACAACAGTAAAAACATCTGCAGATTCGAACAGCTTGCCAACGAAAACGGAAATCCAGGGAACCTTCCAGGAAGTCACCAAACAGCCCGAAAGCCCGCCGCCTCAGGACAAGGTACTCGATATCTGCCTCAAGTCCTTCAATTCGCCGGAACTGACGAGTGCAGTGATCGACGCCACACGTTATGAAACGGTTTCATTGTTCAACAACAACAACGGACTGGTTTTTTCGGATTCAAAAGTGACGAGTGGCCCGTCGATCATCAGAGTCACAATTGAATCCAAGACGGCAAACCAAGGGATTCTGGAATTGAACAATCCCTTCGGTTACTATTGCATCAATTATACAAGTCACGTGATGAACAATTTTACAATCAAGGCAGCCTGCAAGGCGAAGTTTGTCATCCTTGACGCACAATTCAACAAAGCCAACAACTTTGTCACCGAACAGACCTGCCCTTGAAGGGGCAGGTCTGTTCGGTACAGGGTCACAAGATACACCTTGTCATCAAATATCTGACTCAGCCTCGAGTTTAATCGGAACATTGGATTAAAATTGAACCGAGTCATGCCGAGTGCGAGCTCGGGCATGCTGCTCGTCTTTAGTTCTGGAGGCAGTCCGTGACGTCCGTGGAAATCAGCAGCACCAAATTTCTCTCAAAAGAGCAACTCACGAACCTGAACTCGAAAATTCATGAATTTGTGCTGAGCAAAGACGAAGAAGTCTCGAACAGTCAAATCGAACAAATCTGTGCAATTGCCCCATTGCATCAACTGACCATTGAAGACTGCAAGAATGGGAATCAAAGATCGAAATTTGAGCACTATCCTGGATACCTCTTCTTTGTTCTCCACTATTTCGAAACCGAGTTGGGGCAAGAGAGTGAAATTCACGTTGTCATTCGTGAAGGTGAATTGCTCATAATTTCGAATAAAAAGTGTCCAGAGGGCTTCAAAAGCTGGGCGGAATGCCTCGACCTTCTGGGTGAAAAGCCGTTCGCACAGATCATGCACAACATCTTCGACAACTGTGTCGACAGTGCCGAACGAAGAGTCGCCAGACTGGAAGATTTCGTGACGAAGGCAGCAACCTCAATCGTCAACGAAAGTTTCAACCCCAAATTGATTCTGCAGCTCAAGCAGCACTCGCTTCAATTTCAGCGCTCTGTCAGTGGCACCAATTCAGTTGTCCGTGAATTCATGGAAATGGCAGAATTGACGGTCGAGCAGCGGCTTTGGTATCGCAACATACAAGACCATCTGGAACGCCTGGCGAATGAAATCCACTTTTTGCACAGCGAAATGCTGGCCCTGTTCGATGTTTTTTGGGGTGCTTCAGGTTTTTATGCAAACGAGCAAATCAAGCGCCTCACGCTTATCGCGACAATCGGAGTTCCCCTGGCATTCTGGACAAGCTTTTTTGGAATGAATTTTGAGGTAATGCCCTTTCGTGAGCCCTGGTTCTTTTTTGCGGCCCTGGTGTTGATGACCGCGAGCATGCTTGCAACTTACTTGTTCCTGTCGAGACAAGGGCTATTCAAGAACAGGTTTGAAAGAAGCAGCAGGATGTTCAGAGAACTGCAGAGTGACATCAAATGAAGCACCTTGGTTGGATTTTCACCGCACTCTTGCTTTCTTTTGTAATGTGGAAACGCGTCCCCGAGCTGGCAAAGAATTTTGCAGCCGAGGGCAAGCCATTTCCGAGTTCGAATCTACAGAACATGGATGGATCATTTGTCACATTTCCGGAAGCGAATGGCGCGCCCTTCACCGTTGTGTTCTGGACTCGAACCTGTGGACCCTGCAAACTCGAAATGGAAAGAATTCAAGATTCCGTCGCAAATGGAAAAATATCGCCCGATCGGATTGTCGCAATACACATTGGCGGAACGCCGTCGGAAGTGAAAACGCACATGGACAAATATGGCTTCACATTCCGAAGCGCTTTGGACCCGGATGGAATCGCCGCGGCAACTCTTGAGGTCAATCTGACTCCCACAATTTTCCTGGTGTCCGGGGATAGAAAAATCGCGTGGGCCTCATCGGGACTGGGTCCAACTGACGTTTGGAGAATTGAGCAACACCTCAAAAAGCAAGAAAAAAACACAAATCCATAAGCTCCGCGACAGACGGCCACTTTTCCTTGTACAAATTGAACTTGTTCTGATACCCACCCCGAGGCGCAATTGCCGGAGGGTTTATGAAGAAGTTGTCGATTTCCATTTTTGTTGTCGCTGCAAGCGGATTTGTCTCACTGAACGCCCTGGCTTTCGGAAAGTTTCTGAATCAGTTTTCAGAACACTACGATGCCAACAACATCTCCACGCAAAATCTGAGCGACTCGCAGTCTTGCGGAATCTGTCATGTGCGCGCCGGTGGTGGTGGAAAAAGAACTCCATACGGAGAGGATTTCCGTGACACTGCTCTCGGCGATGGCAAGGGATTTCCTGGAATTGAATTCATCGACAGCGACCAGGATGGCTTCTTGAATCTCGAAGAAATCCATCTGCAAACATCGCCAGGCCACGCAGACAGCAAGCCTGCCGGCCGTATTGAACTCTCATTGAAGGCAGATTCCACGCTGGTTTTGACTCCGGCGGGAAATTGTTCACAAATGGACCTGATTGCCTTTGGCTTTCAGTTCTCCGACAAAACCAACGTCGCCAAACTTGCGAATGTTTCCGGTTCAGCAAGTCTGAAAGTGGAGGGAAACTCCGGAGCGATTCTGGCCAAATGTGACGGCGAACAACTGTCCGGATCAATCCTCAAGTAAGCACCCAAGCAAGTCTGCGCCGCGTTCCAGAACATTTGGCACAGAATGGACTTGCAGATGTTTGCATTGGGTGGGGCGAATTTCAAAAACCGCCCCTGACTGACAAAAGAATCTTTGACAGGAGCGCATCTTGAGCTCGGGTTTTATCCTGAAATCACGTATGAAATGGGCCACTCGTCTGACAACGACATTCCTTGTGATGTTGACGGCTGCATGCCGGTCTGGTGGCCCTTCGGTCAATGATGCGCAAATTCTTTACACTTCTCCTGCAACATTCGTCGAATCCTATTGTGTTTCCAATCACGTTCGGGAATTCATCAATCTCAATGAAGAACGCTCGAAGAGGTATGCGGAACTTTCTGATAATCGAAGTTTATCCATCTCAAAAAAATTGATTGCCTACGAACGCATTGCACTTGCAACATTGCCCCTGATTGAAAATCAAGCTCTGAAGTACCAAAGAGCAGGAGTCCCGCTCCTCTGTTTGGATGTGGTGGCCATGCACTCAACTCCGAACATGAACGAGAACCTCAAGATTCCATCCAAACCCTTCATGTATTTCGATGGCGGTGCGCTTTCAAAAAAGCTTCTGACTCAACAGCTCGTCGGCAATGAGGTTTTGCTCGAGAAAGAACTCGAAAACGCGCTCGCCAGGTTGAACGAAAATCACAGCTACAATTGCCTTCTCCGACACTTCGTTGAATCAACACTGCGCACCGTTCGCCTGGTTCCAAAGTACAGGGCAGCGAGTAAAAAAAGAGGCCTCCCAAACCCCTCCTTAATTCTGTCCGCCTATATCAATTCACAAATTCTGTTTTTCGGAACCGCGACGCAACTCGACCTGGAAGCGGCACCACTGCAATCCGAGGGGATTCCTGTTCTTTGCGATGATGTTCCACCCATCCCACTGGATGTTTCCGAGTTGCTGAACGATTGAATCCTGAAATTCCAGTAGAAAAAATTTCAATTGCGCAACCGGGCTTTCGAATGTAGCTCCCACGGCAGAACATCGGAAATAAATTTTTGTCCAAGTCATGGGATTCTCCCGGGGAGGCATCATGCTCTTTCGCACCCGTCGTTCTCTCGTCGTTTCTTTGGCCACGCTTGCAATTCTCTCCGCATCCTGTGGAAAAGATGTCGAATCTTCGAATTCTGAATTGCAAACCGTGATTGGTCGCGGAGGTGCATACTTCGACAAGCGGGTTCAATTCATCAATGCACTGCCTGATCCCGTCGGCGGGAATGTTTGCGTCTATTTTGCCGAATATGAGACAGGCTTGGTTCCCAAATTCGAAGACAGACAATCCCTCACACCTGAACAGTCCGCGTTCTTGAGCCGTGTTGAACGGGAATCCGTGCCCGTGACTCTCTATCCTGTTTCGATTGCTGATTTGGAATACAACCTGGCGATGAAAGATACCGAAAGAAAACTGCGTGGAATTATTTCCGTTCCGGTTGGACTTTCTTTAGCTTATCTCGGACTCCTGCCCATGTTTATTGCGGTGGCCTGGACCGGCTCGGCGGCTGCATTGCTCCACCCTTTTATTCTCCCGTACCTGACTGGAGCCTTGGGCGGATTCGGAATTCTGAACCAGGCGACGCGCGACCTGAGCTACCGGAATCAGGGAATTCGGGTCGACAATGCAGTTTTCAACAAAGGCGGCTCACCCCGCAGGGCCAACCTTGGAGTCACAATGGCGTTCGTCAACTCCGCCCAGTCCTTGCCACCAGCATCGTTGACAATGTGCCCCAGAAACCTCACTTCCGATGCCGTTCAACCGTACGCTCTGGACCTCCAGAACAAATACTTGTCACTGAAGGACAAAGACCGCTCGAGTTTGGCTTCGACCGCCCTCAACCAGCTCCGACAATCGAAGGGATGTCATTTCTCTGCGAACAACGGCAATGAAACAACGGTGTATCACGCAGAACAAAACGACGCTGATGGCAAAATGCTTCATTTGTCGATTTACAAAATCGGTGCAAACCAATCCATGTCCCGGATCGCCGGGGAAGATATGAAACTCCAATTGAGTTCAGACGCTGGAAGTGGTGCGAAATACATTTCAGACTCAGGAAATGGTTCTATTGCTATCTGGCTTTCGGAAATGCCGAATGGCTCAGCTGTTGGCGCAAAGCTTGCACACAAGCTCGTTTCGGGTGAATACGCAGATCATCGTTCGTTTGTGAGCGGAACCTGCAATCTGTAACTCAAAAATACGGAGCCATCCTCAAATTGAAAAAGTCCGGGAACAACGGAACTCGCAGAACTCTTGTCATGGGGATTGACGGCTGCAAGGCGGGCTGGATCTGTTT
>JBMSQQ010000084.1:0-14925 GCA_049423385.1 Silvanigrellaceae bacterium
AGAATTTTCAACTCCTCGGCGTGCGGCGAGCCGAAGACAATGGTCCGCCGTGGTCTTCCGTCGACCGGATTGACAAGAGATTTGCGGATGGATTGGATTGCCGGCGAGAGATTCTTTTGGTGAAAGTTGGTGGCCCGCTCGCGCGCGCGAATCCATTTTGCGTCACCTGACACAATGATTTTTTCCTTTGATACACCCAAATCAAACAGAGGCTCTTTTTCGCTTGCCTCGATTAAAAAAATTGAGTCGGCTTGGTTAAACCAGGTTTTCCGGAGGCTGTTTCTCAATGATGTCGGAAGCGAGGATTTTGCCTTGCGGAGGGTTGCGGCGAGTATGCAAACTGGAAGTTGGTTTTCCTTGAAGGTTTCCATCAGGACAGGCCAGAAATCATAACGCACAAGCACAAGTCGCGCGATTTTCAGGGATGAGATCGCATGCTGAAACGCTAGTTTGTTTTCAAGGGGCAAACTTGTCGAGCCCACGAGGCCAGGACAGTTTTCGACAAATGCCTTTGCGCTTGGTGAGAAATATGTCAGAAAAAAACCAACCCCATATTTCGAGTGAAGCATACGCAGGGTGGGAATCACCTGTTCCAGTTCACCCGCGCTGGCGACGTGCACCCAATAGATTTTTTTGTGTTGGTTCCGGGTGACAAGTCGGGCGGCATTTGCAACAGCCTCGCGCCAGGTCGAAGCTTTGCGTTCCGATAAAAAAATCCGAGTTTTTTGCGACGTCGGAAAACGTTCAAGAATCAAAAAAAGCAATTCTGCCAAAACGGCTGCACTTCGACTCAGGACAATTGCCATCTTGAGAATCATGATTGGCGGTCTTGAATGGGTGTAAAGACAAGATCAATCGGGCCCGTATAAGATGAAAGCGGTCTGTACAGCCGGTTGTTTTGTCTGAGTTCAATAATGTGGGAGCACCAACCGACGATTCTTGCAGCCGCAAAGATGGCAGGAAACAGGATGGGCTGGATTCCGAGCCGGCGGTAAACGGCTCCCGACCAAAAGTCCACATTGACGTGAATCGGCATTTTCTTTTCTTCAAAATGATTTCGAGCGCGCTGAGCAATGTGCCGAAGCAGTTTGATGTCTTTCGCGTCTCTCTCGTTGGACGACAATTCGCCAAGCAGCTCTTCAAATATCAGGGCTCGCGGGTCTGTTTGTTTGTAGACCCGATGACCCATGCCCATGACCTTGCGACCTGCGGAAAAGAGATGGTCGAGGTATGTGTAGAGATTTCCAGAGTCTTCAATCTCAGCCAACATCTCGACAACTTGTTCACTCGCTCCACCGTGCAGTGGGCCGCTCAGCGCTCCGACTGCGGCACTGGTCGCTGCGTACATGTTTGTCAGCGTTGAAGCGACGGCACGCGCCGTGAATGTTGAGGAATTGAAACCATGGTCCATTTGCAGAATGAGGGCTGTTTCCATCGCGCGAGTTTCTTTTTTATCCGGGACCCTTCCATTGAGCATGTAAAGGAAGTTCTCGGAGTGACCGAGGTCATCCCGTGCAGATAAAATGGGTGCCCCCTGATGCAGACGATAGAAAGCCGAGAGGATGATGGGAGTTTGCGCAATGATTTTCATCGCAAGTCCAAGCAGGGTCTCGTCTTCTGAATATTTGGGCCCGGGATCGGTGCAACCCAGTGCAGCCAATGCTGTCTGGAGTGCAGAGAGCGGAGCGGTGTGACGAGGGAGTTCCTGCAGGATTCGGATGATTTTTTCGGGTGTGTGCGACAGCTGGCGCAATTTCCAGGTGAATGCCAGCAACTGGCGTTGGCTCGGCAATTGTCCGCACAGCAGCAAATAGGCCACTTCTTCGAAACTGGCATTTTGAGCCAGGTCTTCAACGCGAAAGCCCCTGTAATAGAGGCGCCCCCGTTGTCCATCCACCCAGCTGACCGAGGTCGTGTCGACAATCAGATCGTCCATACCGCGACGAACTGATTGATTTTGTGACAATGGTTCCTGTACCACCGCGACCCCCTTTTTGACCACCCTGCCTTGATTTGTTACCACGTTGTGGCCGTATCTGTGAAACGGCACATCAAAAAGTGAGGTCTGTGCCATGGAGGTTTTACCCCTCGAGCGCCCATTGTTGGAACTGAGCAATCGTATTGCCGAACTGCGGGCACAAGCCCGTCAGGCCCACCTGGTCGGAAAGAACGAGCGCGAGCTGACCTCGGAAATCAAGGTTCTCGAGGAACAATTCGAGACGTTGGCAAAACAAATTTTTTCGAATTTGACGCCCTATGAGATCACCCAGCTCAGCCGACATCCACACCGTCCATACACACTCGACATTGTAAATCAGCTTTGTGACGACTTCATCGAATTGCAGGGCGACCGCAACTTCATGGATGATGCATCCATTGTGGGTGGTCTTGGCACTTTCAGGGGCCATCGCGTTGTGTTTGTCGGTCATCAGAAAGGCCGTGGCACCAAGGAAAACATGAAAAGAAATTTCGGTATGCCACGCCCCGAGGGCTATCGAAAGGCGCTTCGTCTGATGAGTCTTGCGGAACGCTTCAGCCTTCCCATCGTCACATTTATCGACACGCCGGGCGCATATCCTGGTATCGACGCCGAGGAGCGCGGACAAAGCGAAGCCATCGCCAAGAACATCATGGTGATGTTCAATCTGGGAGTGCCAATCATTTCTGTTGTCGTTGGAGAAGGCGGCAGCGGTGGAGCACTTGCCATCGGAGTTGGCAATCGGGTGTTGATGCTGCAATACAGCACTTACAGTGTGATTTCCCCCGAAGGTTGCGCCTCGATTCTTTGGAAAGACGGTTCGCAAGCTGACAGAGCTGCGGCTGCTTTGGGTGTGACAGCGGAAAATGCTCTCAGGTTGGGCGTGATTGATGAAATTATCCCCGAGCCGCTGGGTGGTGCCCACTGGAAGCCAGCCGAGGCCATTTCAACTCTGGGAAACACCCTCGAAAAGCATCTGCTTGAGCTTGGAAAACTCAGTTCCGACCAACTCAAGCGTCAACGCAATCAAAAGTTCGCAGCCATGGGACGAGTCGAGGCGCGTGAGCCGGTGTCTCCCTTTCGCACGGATGCAGCGCCTAAAACAGAATGGATGCAAAGCTGGGAGCAGTTGTCTCGCTCTTCCACCTTTGCCGGAGATTTCACACCCGGATGAATTCGAATCTTTCAGCCGATGAACCCGTCAAAGTTGTGACCATCGATGGACCTGCGGGCTCGGGAAAGAGCACGGTCTCGCGAATGTTGGCCAATCGATTGGGTTGGATTTACGTCACGACGGGCGCCATTTATCGGACACTTGCTTTGATGCTTTTTGAGGCAGGAACGGGCGTTCAGGATCGCGGTTCGATTGAACGGTTTGTTGCTTTTTTGTCTGAGCGCTACCGCCAGGACCCACGCAGTGGTCGTGTTTTCCTTGGAGATCGAGAGATAACCCACGAAATTAGAACCCCTTTTGTTTCCGAGCAGGCGAGTGTCGTTGCCCAGGATGAGCTCGTGCGTCGTCGCCTGTTACCTGTGCAAAGGAAAGTTGTTTTGGATTGCAACGGGGCGGTTGTGGACGGACGTGACATGGGGACAGTTGTATTTCCCGACGCACCACTGAAAATATTCCTGACAGCATCGCCCGAGCAGAGAGCCCAGCGGCGGTTGGAGGAATTGCGCTCCCAGAACCTGGAACCCAGTCTGGATGAGTTGATTCGTGAAATTCACGAGCGTGATGCGCGTGATGCCAATCGTCTTGTGGCGCCGATGCGTGCGGCGGAAGATGCAGTGCTTTTGGATTCGACAGAACTCGAACCCGCTGCGGTTGTGCGTGCAGTCTTGAAACTGTGCGTCGATCGTGGATTGGTTCCTGGCATGCAGGATTTCTGAAGTTCTGCCCACTCACATGTGCGCGAGGAGTCACAATGGCGGACACATCCAATCTTGATTCAGTCAATTGGCTTTCCATCATCACCAATGGTGGCCCGGTGGGAATCACCATTCTGGCATTGCTGGTGCTTTTGTCGGTTGCCACATGGGCCGTTATTTTTGAACGCTGGCGCGCGCTTCGGCATTTGCAGATCATGTCGGACGATTTCATGCAGGAATTCTGGGATTCAAAAAGCCTTTCGGATTTGAATTCAAAATTGAAGGATCTTGATTACAGTCCGGCCCGGGAAGTTTTCCGCTCCGGCTATAATGAAATGGTCCGAGTTCTGCAGGTGCGCGAGAAGCGCGGTTTGTCGTCAACAGCTCCTTTGTCCATCGATACTGTTCGACGCGCCCTCGGAAAGGCACGCCAACTGGAAGAAGTTCAGCTCACCCGGAACATGACTTTTCTTGCGGTATCTGCCTCCGCATGTCCGTTCATTGGATTGTTCGGCACGGTTGTGGGCATCATTCGAGCATTTCATGACATCGGGCAAACCGGTTCGTCGAGTCTTGCCGCTGTTGCTCCCGGCATCTCGGAAGCACTGATTGCAACTGCTTTGGGATTGGCTGCGGCAATTCCCGCCGTCATTGCCTACAACTTTTTCAGCGGCCGGACACGGCAGCAGTTGCTGATACTCGAAGGATTTTCGACAGACTTTTTGAATATCCTGGAGCGTCATTTCAACCTTGGTCGTTCGGAATCCCAAGTGACCCATCCACCCGCATCGGCATCTGCGCTGAACACGATTGCGGAAGCTTGAGCGGACATCACATCCGGTATGACGAGGTGGAATCATGGCATTTCGATCGAGCGAATTTGAAGGATCCGACTCTTCTGCAGCAGGCCGATCTTCAATGTTGGCCGAAATCAACATCACACCTTTTGTTGACGTGATGTTGGTGTTGATGATCATTTTTATGATCACTGCGCCTTTTGCCGTATCTGGTGTCGATATTCAGCTTCCTAAATCCAAGGCCAAGACATTGAGCCTGGGTCAGGATCCGATTGTTGTTTCGATTTCGAGTCAGGGGGAGTTTTTTCTCGGAAAAAAATCCGTCGAGCGCGAAGAGCTGGTGGGAAAGATTCAAACCGCTCTCGTCGGACATGATTCGCCAACGGTTTTTATTCGTGCCGATCGCGATGTTGCATATGCAAAAGTCATGGATGCGATGACAGCAGCCCACTCTGCAGGTGCAAAGAAAATCGGGATGATGGGTGAAGGTTCCGGTGGCGGAATGAAGGCTCGTTGAAACATGGAAAATATCGTCGCAGAAAATCAGCATGGATTGAAAGCCACTCCACGGGTGGACGGCGATGAAATGCTGTGGACATCAAGTCAGGGCACTGCGACTCCCAAGAGTGAGCCTGATTTTTCGATTTCTGCCGCGGAGCTTTTGGAGTCGCCGGTTGAGCCCGATCTGGAGATTCCCTTTTCGGCAAGATTCATGATTTCACCGGAGCCCCGCATTGATGAACAGTGTTTTCAGTCCCGATTGCGGATTGAGAATCTGGACGACGACGGTCTGGGTCCATGGCCGTTGGGCTTTTCAATTCTTTGGCATGCTGTTGTTCTTGGGATGGTCTTTGGTTTCATGCAGCTGACAGATGTGTCCAACCCATTCGACAAAAACATGTCTGAGCCGATTGAAGTTGCTTTTGGACTTTCGACGAGTCTGGGCAAGTCGCTTCCAGACGGAAAACCCGCCGACCAAAAGGTTGAGGCAGAGGCGCTCAAAACAATTCAACAGCTTCCGCAGTTGCCCAAGTCGTTGGCGATTGATGCTGCAACTCCTGCGCCCGCGGAAGATGCCCTGGCACAACCCAACGCTTCAGCACAGGCACCAGTGCCGACGACGGCGCCAACAGCTGTGTCCACTCCAAAGGTTGTCAGCAGTCCCACTCCAGCGCAGGTTGTGGAACGCGTTGATGCTGCTGCCGCAAAAAAAATGAAGCTCGAGGAACTTGCAAAGAGACTTGAAAAAGAACAGCGCGCGGTTGGTCAAAAAGAGCGGGCGGGGACAGACAAGAAAACCGCCAGCGATGTATTCAAGCGTCCCAGCGACATTCCCGTAAATCCCTTGGGGCGTGACATTCCAAAGGCCCCATCGGTTCTGAGCCAGGCAGGAAGCTTGCAGGGCAAGGTGGGTTTGCAAATCAAGAGCGAATACGCTCACGCAGCGGCCATGCACATGCGAAAACATTGGAGCCTGCCCGACGTCATGAGCTTCGAATCAAAACTCGAGGTCGTACTTGGTTTTGATATCAATGGATTTGGCCGGATTCTGGGCCGCGTCCGGGTTGTCAAGGGTAGCGGCAATGCCCGATTTGACGAAGAAGCGATGAAAGCGCTTGAAGCGGCGGGTCCTTTTCCTGACCTGCCCAAAGAGATGGGTCAGAAATTGTCCATGAGAATGAAGTTTTCTCCGAACAGCATCAATTTTTAAGGTGTCAGCACTATGGAATTATCGATGTTAAAGGTTCGCATTGCATTGCTGCGCATTGGCCTTGCTTTTGCAGTCTTTGCGGTGATGGGTGTTTCCTCCACCCTCTCTTCGTCCGCCCAGGCCGCACCCACGGCTGCAACACCCGCAGCAGCTTCGATTCAGGCGAATGACAGTGAGCTGTTTATTGATGTTGGACGAGCGGGTGCACGCAAATACAAAATGGCGATTCCTGTTTTTGGAATTGAACCTGGAACCGGGGTCACGGATGCCGACAGGGAATTTGCTTCCGAAAAGCTTTCAGACATTTTTTCGTTCATGGGATCATTCGAGTTTGTACCGGCCTCAAGTTATGTGGCCAAAGGGAATAATATTGCGTCACGCTCCATTCAATATGACGACTGGACACCACTTCAGACCGAAGGCGTGATTTTTGGCAAATTTGTTCCAAGCACGGCGATAGGAAAGTTCACCCTTGAGATGCGCTTTTTTGATGTCAAGAGAAGACGACAATTGCACGGTGTTCGATATTCCGATTTTGAGGTTGGAGATCTGGATCGCGCGTTGCGCCGCTTTGCCGACAAATGTGTCGAAAAACTCACCGGGGAAAAAGGAATTTTCTCAACCAAAATCGCATTTGCCGCCACCAGAAAAGCGGGTGAGCCAAGGCAAATATTCCTGGCCAATCTCGATGGAACGGGATTGCGGCAGGTGACGAACAACGGTTCCATCAACATGAGTCCATCCTGGTCACCTGATGGCACCAAATTGACCTACACTTCGTTTCGTGATGGTAAAGCCGATATTTTTGTGTACAACATGCTCACCCAAAAAACATCAAAGCTCACCGCGGGATTCGGAAACAACTCCGGCGCAAATTGGCATCCCGACGGGCGCAAAATAGCCTTCTCCGGAAGCCACTCGGGACTGACGAGTATATTCACCGTCAACTCCATGGATGGCAGCGAGCGCAAATCTTTCATCAGTGGGAGTGGCCTGGAGGTTGAGCCTGCGTATTCACCTGACGGCGCCAAAATTGCGTTTGTCAGTGGAAGGTTTGGCAATCCTCATCTTTTCATCAGGGATTTGCGGGCGGACAGCGACACCCGCATCACCTTTGCCGGCTGGTACAATTCATCACCGTCCTGGCGGCGGGATGGTCGCAAATTGGCATTTGCCGGCTACGACAGGGACATCGATCGCTATGACATTTTCATCGTCAATCCAGATGGTCGACAGATGGAGCGTTTGACGCTTGATCAGGGAGACAATGAAAAGCCAACCTGGTCGCCCGATGGTCGATTCATTGTTTTTCAATCCAATCGCTTGCCAAAGGGAAGAGGAAAGGCCAACACGTATAAACTTTACGTCATGAGCCGCGATGGTTCCAACGTACGTCAGCTCAATGTGCCCACGTTGCACGATGTGGTGATGCCGGTGTGGAGTCCATTTTTGGATTCTGTTGATTGAACAAGGATGGGTTGTGAGAATTACAAGGGTTTATACAAAAACGGGTGACAACGGCACGACCAGTCTTGCCGATGGCTCGCGTGTTTCCAAGTCTGATTTGCGCCTCGAAACCTACGGAACCGTTGACGAGTTGAACGCGATTATTGGACTTTGCAGGACGTCATTGCCCGCCACTGTGCAGCTGCAGGCCAACGCCCGTGAGCAATTCGATGAGTGGCTCGAACGAGTGCAAAACGATCTGTTCAACCTGGGAGGTGACCTGGCGACCCCCATTGCATCGCGTTGGGAAAACATGATTGTAGTTGGTGAAGCTGAAATCACCCGTCTTGAGCAGATGATTGACAAGATGCAGACCTCTTTGCAGCCACTGCGCGAATTTGTTCTTCCCGGCGGAACAAGATTGAATGCCGAATTGCATTTGGCGCGGACGGTGTGTCGCAGAGCCGAGCGCTTTGCGGTCCAACTGCAGGAACATGCAGAAATCAATCCGCAGGCAGTCGCGTTTCTCAACCGCTTGTCCGATTTTTTGTTCGTGGCGTCGCGCTGGGTATTGCTTGGAAATAATATTTCGGAAGTGACCTGGAAGAAGGAAGGTGGACTTCGGGAACTCAAGCTTTCTTGATTTCGCCTGACCATTGCACGGAATAACGCACCGGCCCAAAAAGAAGAACGCCCTTGTCGCCTGCATGAACCGGGCCGACACCCGCCGGTGTTCCGGTGAACAGGATGTCTCCCGCACACACCGGAAAAAATTGTGAAGCGTAAGCCAAACATTCCGCGGGTGAGTGACTCATCTGTCGTGCTGTGGCCTTTTGAACAACGTTATCATTGATGGCGAGCGTGAATGGTTCGTCGAGATGACCGGGCAGGTCAACCAGCCTGAGCCAGGGGCCAATCACAGCGGCGTCGATGAACACCTTCCCTGTCGTCCATGGAGTTCCCTTCTTTTTTGCCTCGCCCTGGAGATCCCGCAAGGTCATGTCGAGGCCGACTGTGACGGCACCCAACGCCCGCTGAGCTTCTTCAACGCTCATTTTGTATCCATCGCGATCAATGCGAAAAACAAGTTCGAGCTCGTGATGAATCTGCGCAGAATGGGTGGGGAGCGTCAGTTGCAGGCGTTCGTCAACCGCATGGGCCGATTGCATAACGCTGGGTGGCTTCAAGAAAAGAACAGGCTTTTCAGGATGGGTGTCGCCCAATTCGGCAGCATGATCAGGGTAATTCTTTCCAACGCAAATGATTTTATCCATGTTTTCCCCCGGCTGGGGCCTCAGTCGCGACTCCAGGACTCGATAATGTAGGCGCGGGGTGTATTGTTGTCCAGTCATAAACTCTGACGTCCCAAGCTCTTGGCGTTGAAACTTTGCCCCAGAAATGCGAGCAAAGATGTCACCGGAATTACAATCATCAGGATGTGTTCATGAATCGCAACAATCGCGGATCAACCTATCGTCCCAAGCCCCCACGCGGGCCGATCAAGCTGACGTTTGGGGTGATTCCCACACCCGGGCAACCGGATTCCAACACATCCGTTCCTCTGCCCAGAAGAGTCGAAGAACCGGTCTTTGCCCGGCAGGACATTGTTGGAACTCTCAAGCTCAAGGGTGTTCCCTACGAAACCACGGATCCGCTCCCTGCAGAGTTCGTTGATCGGATTCAAGCCAACCTGAAGAAGATTTATCTTTCCGGATTGACCACCTCCGGGCGAGCACTGATAGATTTCGCTGATGGAGAATTGAAGGTTTCGTTTCCATACGAACAAACAGCCGTCGAGCGGATGAAGGGGCTCGATCGGAATGAGCGCGCCTGGGATCCCGATCAGAAATTGTGGCGGGTCTTCCTTGGAACGTTTGATGATGTTTTCGATATTCTTGGTCGTGGTTTCAAACTCAGTGAATCCGCGTACAACGCAATCAATGAGTTCATCCTCACGCCCTACTATTCACACATCGGCCGCGGCAAGCTTGGCAAGATTGTGGTGCGCGAAAGTTGGTTTGAGGATCTGTCCCACCTGACACCCAATAAAGTGAAATTTGGCAGTTCGTTTTTTCATCTTGAAAAGCTTCCAATGGATGGTTTTGAAGGCCAGGTTCAGGATGAGGTTGTGATGTGGCGTCGGGCCATGGAAAAATTCGAATACGGTCGCAAGCCTTATCAACACCAGAGATCCGGAATCGAATTTCTGCTGGTCAACAAGCACGCTGCGCTGCTCGACGAAATGGGTTGCGGAAAAACTTTTCAAATTGCGTCAGCCATTGGAATCCTGTTTGACCAGGACCAGATTGATCGTGTCTTGATCGTTGTTCCCATGTCGCTGTTGAAGACATGGCAGGAAGAACTCAGGATTTCCCTTAAAATTCCACATACGGTCGTGGGAGGAACACCTGCGCAACGTGCAAAGGCGTTCAAGAGCAAGAATCCCGTGTTTCTCGTGCACTATGAGGGCCTTCGTCTCGAAGAAGAGAAATTTCGTGAATGGATGGAGTCCCATCGATGTGCATTGGTGTTCGATGAAAGCCAGAGAATTAAAAACCTTCAGGCCCAGACAACCATGGCTGCTGTCAGATTGCGTCCTCTGACAAGTCGGTGCGTGATTGCCACCGGTACACCGATTGCCAACCGACCCATCGATTTGTTTTCCCAGTATCTCGTCATGGATCAGGGCGACACATTTGGAAACCGGTTCTCTGCTTTCAAAAACACTTTCTGTGAAATGGAAGTTCAGAAAATCAATGTCGGTCGCAAAACAATCCGGGTTGAGAAATTCATTGGAACGCGCAATCCAGATGAGCTCCAGGCCCGCATTTTGCGTACCAGTTTGCGCCGCCTGAAATCCGAAGTTCTCGATCTGCCACCGATGCTTTTTAAAGACTTTGTCGTTGAATTGAAGTCGGAACAGAAGCAAATGTACACCCAGATGCGCGATCACCTTCGGGTCGAAATTGGTGGAATGTCCGACAAGGAGCTCACAGCCGAGGCGGCCAACATCGTGGTCAAGCTGTTGCGATTGTCGCAGATAGCCTCGCATCCAGGTCTGCTTGATCCCGAGTATAAAGGTTCGAGCGCCAAGGAAAGCGAATTGGACGATTTGCTTGAGGACATTTTTTCCGACGACACCAAGAAGGTCATCATTTGGTCTCACTACGTCGACAATGTTCGGCGGCTTGTTGAAAAATATGCTGAAAAATTTGGTGCCGTTGGGCATGCTGGGGAAATGTCCATCAATGATCGTCAGGCGAGCGTCAAGGCTTTTCAGGATGACATTCGTTGTCGTCTTTTTATTGCAACTCCGCAGTCTGCCAAGGAAGGACTGACCTTGTTGCCACGTGATGGCAAGATGGTCGCCGATACAATGATATATCTCGACTTGAGCTTTGACAGTGGCTCGTACGTTCAATCCCAGGCACGGTTTCACCGTATTGGCCAACAGGCAGTGCGTTGCCTGGTGGTGCACTTGATCGCCGAGGGCACTGTGGATGAGTACATTCGCTCAACAGTTCTCGACAAGCTCAAAAGCGCTGCCCAGATTCTTGATGAAGGTTTGGGAGCTGGAACTGTCGCGCAAAACATCGTGCAAGGCGGTGTTCAATTGAGCAAGAAGGAACTGCTCGAAATATTGAAGTGATTCCATCGCTTCAAAAACAGCTGCCCGAAGTGCAGTTGATGAAGAGTTCGCAACCCGCAATTTTTCCATCACCAGCAGCAGCCGTCGAACCACCGGTCGCTGCGATGGTGTCGTTGAGGCAGGATGGCAACGTGTAGGTTCCGATTTTCTGGGTCGCTGGAATGGCGCAGCCTTTGTCGGCGTTTGCAGTCAACTTGGAAACCTGCTGACTGACCGTGTTGAGCGAATCCTTGCCCTGGGAACTTGGAAAGCACTCTCCAACGATTGAAATCGCAGATGCGAAATCTGTCGTGACCGTGCCCAGGTCTTCGATGGCCTTGGAAAGTTCTGTTGCCACGGTGTTGATTGTTTCGGTCGATGCCGAACAACCGGTTCCTCCGGAACTGGTGCCCAACTTGCCGGGCAAACCACTGAGTGTGGATTGGACTGCCGTGATTTGGGTCTGCAGGTTCTTGATTTGAGGAATTGCGTAAATTGCTGCTGTCAGACAGCGCTGAAACAACAACTTCGACGAGGTTTTTTCCGGAGCCGAGTCAAGAATGTCAATGGCTGATTTGAGAGATTCCAACTGGGCAGATGTGAACGAGGGCAGCGCGCTGCCGAGTGAGTTGAACACGGAGTTTCCCGTGCTTGATGTTGCTGTCGAGCTGCTGCCGGTGGATGTTGTCTTTTGAATGGTGCTGACAATCAAATCAAACAATCCGACACCGGCCTGACTTGAAAGCGCGATGGCGTAGAGACTCGCATTTTCGTTCGATTGTTGTTTGTCCCAGAGTTTTTTTGCGGTCTCTGCTGCAAGGTCGTAGTTGCCATCATTGAGTTGAACCAGTGTTTCTTCCCGCAGGGCGTCCGTGGTTTCCTTTGCGGCAATTGGTCGATAAAGACTTGTACCGCAGGCTACGATTGCGAACGCAGAAAACAACGTCGACATGCAAGCGAACAATGTAGTCGTTTTCATGATGAGCTGACCTTTTTGGTCGTCGAGGCACCGGTGAACAGATTGTAGTTTCGAGTGGCATTTGGATACAGTTTGACAAAATTTGGGATGTTGTGCTGCAGTCCCATGAAATACATCATGCGAGCCAATGCTTCTGCCGCAAGGTCACGGTAGGTCTCATCATGCTGCATCGAGTCCAGCATGCGTGCCGCTTCATCGATTTGTTCAAGCTCAATGTGAAGCGTCACTTGATCCCAGAATTTGAATGAAAGTTCTGGGTGAAGGCTTTGAATGCGCTGATAGCATTTCAGGGTGTTGAAATAGAGCGCGTTTTTTTTGAGGAATTCGGCGTATTCAGACAACACGCGCAGATCACGTGGCCGATCCCGGAGGAGCAGCCGAAAACGTTCGTTTGCCTTGGTCATGTTGCCCATGGCCATTTCAACCCTGAGTAATGCGATCTCGGCGTGTCTGCGGAATTGTGGAATGTCGCGAAGACGTGCGAGCTGCTGTTCGATGGTTCCCATATGACCTTGCAACATCGCCTTTGAGACCTGGTGTGCAAGCCGGATGGCTGGATCATTGGGTTGCGGCATCACGGCGCGGACGATTTTTTCGGCGTTCGATGTTTGCAGAGGCTTTTTGATCAATCCAACCGCACCAAGACTTTGATAAAACGAGTCGAACAACTGATTGTCCGATGGCGCGGTGAAGACGATGGGCAAAAGCTGGTGGCCAAACACTTTGTAAATACCTTCGAAGTGCTGCATGCCATCATTCACACCATCGGTGTGATCGATAAAGATGATAGGCCAGTGGCTGGTGTGAATGAGATTTGAGATTTCAAGAGGATTTGTGGTGCAGACGGTCTGACGAAATCCGAGTTTGAAAAGGAATTCCCGCAGGATCTGGACAAAACCAGTGGCGCGCTCCTCAGCGAATATAACGGCTCGAGGTTGCAATGACACCTTTGTCAATTCTCCGAGGGGTGGACGATAAATTCCTAAAACAAGCTTATTTCGATGCCATCATGTCCGGAGAGGTAAAAATGTGACGGCTGTCCAATTCAATGTCGGCTTTCAGCACTCCATATCTTCGTTTTCCCAACCGATATCCACTTCAGGGAGGCAGCAATGGGCGCGCGGGTGGCACTGAAATGGATTTGGGCATTGAGGACAGGTTGCATCGTGGCCTCGGTCTGCGTTTTGTCGTCCTCGTTTGCTCAGGAGCTTTTTCCTTATGTGAGGGACTTTCGCAGCGTTCGGTCGCTGGGATTGGGGATTCCCGCGGTAGGTATGAGCGGTGTTTCCTGGGGTGAGTCCGCCGAAGTCAACCCGGCATGGGTCGGCCAGGAGGGGAAGGACAAAAAAAGCGACTGGTTGCGTGGGGTTTGGTTTCCGGGCGCAACCCTGGGTGCGAATGGAACAACCCGTTCGTTGGCCAAAGCCTATTTTTCTGGTCAAGGCTCAACCCAAGAGAAACTCGAGAATTTTTTAATTGCGTCGCAGAATGAACAAACCCCATTTGGATATTTTTCTCTCAACCCTGGCGTGGGTTTTGGTCCCGTTCTTTGGCAGGCATTCGCCCGGGTGCGGGTTGAAGGATATGTTTTTCAGCCTGCCGATGCGCTTTCAGGTGCAATCAGTACCGAGTCGGGAGTCTTGGGTGCTGATGGATCAGTGGATCCACTTTCGGGTCGCATTCCTTTGTCCCTGACAAGCCCGCCTTCTCCGCAGATGGACGTGCGCGCGACCGTTGAGCGTGGAACCAGTCTGTCTTTGTCGGTGCCATATAAAAACACAGGTGTTTACTTGGGTGTCACTGTTCGTCCCACCTGGAGAAGCGATTATTGGGGCAGCGTTGAACTGGCCGAGCCCCTCGCAAGCTCGGCGGCAAGTTCCTTGAAGGCCAAATTCAATGAGACGAAGGGTTATCCCGTGGACATTGGTCTGGCCGTGCGCATTCCTCAGCTGCGCACCAAACCAACGTTCGGATTAAAAATCGAGGATGTCACCGACACCCGATTCACCGGCGTGAGCGACTCTCACCAAACCATGATTCAAAAGTCGAATATTTTGGCTGGCTTTTCAGGATGGCTGATGCAAACCCCGGGATTCAGTACCCAGTGCGGACTCGCAGGACATCATCTGAACGACAATCGATTGGAACTCTCCGGCAAGTGGGGTGGTGGTTGTGAGTTTCATTTGGTCGGACAGGTTCAAGGTGATGTGGTCAGCAATGCGCTGGCTATTGGCAGGTTGGGTCGCAGCAAGGACGGTTGGGCCTATGGATTGAGTCTTGATTTGCCGTTTTTCGTTCTGGAGTTGGCGAGCAGCCCTGCCCGAATCGACGGGCCCATTGGTTATGGTGAACGGAGCGACCGCCGTTACTATCTTCGCCTCAGCGTGAACGCCGTTCAACCCTGAATTGCGCGGCACAGCGGCTTCGCATATAGGAAACAGACTCGGGCGAGTCTCGAGAATGCGGACGTGGCGAAATTGGTAGACGCACTGGTCTTAGAAGCCAGCGCCGAGAGGC
>JBMSQQ010000085.1:0-14509 GCA_049423385.1 Silvanigrellaceae bacterium
TTCGCCGGCGGTCCCAATTTGAATTGGATTTGTTTCAAGGACCGCGAAGAGCGGCTGCCACGATCTTGAAATCCGTTGGGCGGCATCGGCGGCCGACTGGCTTCCTTCATATTCAATGGTGAATTTGACGGGCACAACTTTGCCATTTTGGCGCGCCTGCATCGAGCACGCCATGCAGTGCAACAAACCTGTGATGATCGGAATCCAGTTCATGTGGCGGAGCATTCGACAGTCTCTCCTTGTCTCTTGTCAAGGTTCGGATTTTCCTCTGGGAACTCGAGCGCTTTTGCTGAATTTTTCGTGGAATCATGGGGTTGTCTTGAAGCAAATACCGAAGTCTGCTTGAGTTTTTCTCGAACTGCAGCTTATAAGCCGCTCATCCATGAGAGGGCTTCTCGGCGTGTCGGATTTGCAGGATATTCACAGGTTACAGGCGTTTGTTGCCGCAGTTGATGAGGGAAGTTTGTCGGCCGCTGTTCGCCGTCTGCACATCACCCAGCCAGCACTCTCGGCCCGTCTCAAATTATTGGAAGAAGGTCTCGGATGTCAGCTTCTGGAACGCACGGGCCGCGGCGTACGGCCCACTCCCATGGGACAAATGGTCTATAAAAACGCAGTTGATATCCTTTCGCGCATGCAGCACCTTTCCCAGTTGGTCAAAAACCATCTTGAATTGCGCGATGGGTGGATTCACCTGGGTGGCGGTGCAACAGCCGTGACCGGAGTTTTTCCAGACGCCATTGCATCTTTTCGTGAATCTTTTCCCGATGTGCAATTCACTTTGGCGGAGCAGGATTCGAAAGGCGTGCTGGAGGCTGTCAGGAGTGGTGTCATTGATATTGGAATCATTACTCTTTCTTCCGACACGGTTTCAGGTTCCGATCAAGAAACAGAAGGCTTGCGCATCCACGGGGAAATTCAGGACACATTGCAGGTGATTGCCAGTCCGCAACATCCACTCGTCAAAGTTGGAAGAATGCTTGAAGACAGTGGCAAGAGGTTGTTGCCAATGCACCTCAACAAGCAGCACATGATTTTGTTCGACGAAGGTTCAACTGTTCGCTCGATCATAGATGATGAATTTCGCCGACATTATGTTCATCCTCGCATCGTCATGACCCTGCGCTCGACACAGAGCATGTTGCGCATGGTCGAAAAAAACATTGGCTTGAGCATTGTGAGCCGGTTGTCGATGACAGCCGACGCGCAAGTTCAAATTTTGCCCGTGGCTGGCTTGCAGATGGAGCGCAAATTGGTTCTTATTTCTGCCGAGGACCGGACTCTCCCGCCGGCTGCCGACGCCTTTTTGAAAGTTCTTTGCCGGAACTCCGGAGCGAATCCTGCGCCATAGCGATCATCTCGAGAAGTTCCAAACGAAGCTTCCACAGCCGTTGGACGCGCAAAGCCTCGATTCGCATTTCCTGCATGGGATTGGCAGACAAATCATCCTCGTTTTCGAAACCAAGATATTTGCGGTCGGGTTCCTCTTCGCTTGAAAAGCGTTCAACCGAACGCGCAAGCTGTTTCAATTGAACGAGTTGATCCACCGATTCTGAAACGAGCGTGTGGAGTTCATTGCGTCCATGGTCGGCAATCAATCGATGAAGATCGGAATTTTTGAAGCCATCGGGCGCACTCTCGCGGATCTGCTCGGGCGTAGGGCCCATCCAGCTGGAATACGGGGAAATTCTGTTGCTCATGTCATTCAACGATGAAAATCCAAGGCCAGAATCATCACCTCCACGGCGACGCCCTGGCAGGTTGCTCCTGCCTCGGTGAAAGCTGACACCACGGATTCTGTTGCGGGTAAAGAGCCGACTGGCCACGCTGCGCTCCGTTCTATCTCAATCGTGATTCGAGATATTGGATGGCAGGTGAATCCGATGGTTCGCCCGAAGCTCTCAGCCGTGCAATTTCATCGAGGATTTGCCTGCGCCAACCCATGTCGAGTTGACCTTGTGCTGCAAGGGCTTCCTGTGCACTTCTGAAGTTTTGTCCGTCCTGCTCCTGTTGACTCTGACGCTCAGCTTCTTCTTCATCCTGCAATGCGGCCAGGGCTCGCACGATTCCATCCTGTGCTTCGTCCATCCCTGACTCCATTTCCTGGTTGTTGCCTGTTTGCGCTCCCTGGCGAGCTTTTTGGTTTCCTTTTTGCGCGTCGCGGGCGGCATCCTGGAATTCGTTTGAAATGTCTGGAAGCGAGTCGAGATCCTGTTGTGATTTGCGGAGTGCATCCTTGGATTGTCCTTGGTTGCGGCGTGCATTCTGCAATTCGCTGTCGGCACGGGTCAGTCTTTCACGCGCGTCGCGCATGGCCCGCTGTCTTGCCTGTTGCAGCATGGAAAGCACTCCACCCAGATGCTTCTGTGCATGCTCGAGTGTCGCTTGCGACTTGTTCACCGAATCGGTCTGTTTGGATTGCTTCAGGGTTTGTTCGAGGTCCTTGAGATTTCCGGGAGTGTTGTCCATCTGCAATTCTCCCAGAGCAGTCTGTTTCTCTTGCAGTGTGAGGCCTGAGTTTGGCTTTTCAACCATTGCCGAAAGTTGTTTTTTGAGATTTGCCGCGGAACCGCGAAGTTCGTCGGCATCCTTGCCCAACTGTGGCAGTTGTTCAGGCGAGGCGCGTTGGATGGAAAGCTTGAGGTTTTGCAGCCGGGCCAAAAGATTTTGGATTTGGCTGGAAGTTTGTTCGCGCTTGAGCCGTTCGAGCAGGTTCTTGATTTTTTTCTCTGTCTGTTGCGCTGCCTGATCCCTCGGATTTTCGATCTTTTCTGCCGAACGTGAGATTTGTTCCGTTTGTTTTGCAGCGGCGCTTTGTGATCCCATCTGCTGCGCCGATTCGCGGGCTTTAGCCAACTCGCGAGACAATGTCTCTTTCAACTGTGATTTTGAGGTGGATTGGCTTTGCAGTGCCTGCAAAGATTTTTCGAGCGCCTGGATCAGATCCTGACGAATGCTTTCGCGGGTGATGATTTCAAATTTCAATTCTTCGGATTCACCTTGAATGGATTCAGCCACGGTCTTTGCAACAGCCTTGATGAAAAGCGTGTCTTTTGCCGAGAACGGAATGCCGGTGGTGTTGAATCCAATGCGGTTGCCATCGAACGTTTGTTCATTCGCGTTGGCAAATTCGGCGACAGGCTTGACCATGCGGTATCCGGATGCTGTCCTCACATGGAATTCAACTGAGGCCAGTGGGATTTTTGATCTCACTTTCACATCCAGAGGAACACTCCCCTCGCGTTCCGGTCCGCCGTTTGATTTGCTCAATTCCACCTGTGGTTTGGGTTGCGGTGTGAACACCAGCGTTTGTTTTGCGTATTCCTGGTTGTTCTTCTGCACCAGAAGTTCGACCTTGTGGGCTTCCCGGGGGTCGAGAGAAAGTTGTTCCAGTATTGCCCTCGCACTGTGACCAAACTGCGCTGATGCCGGCAAGGAGACAGGCTTGGCATTTGCTGCAGATGTTTGAGGACGAAAAACCAAGGACCATTGGGAAGACTGCTTTCGGAACCTAATCTCGATCGACACGTAAGCATCCGCGTCTATTTCAAGTTCGTCGCTGACAATACCCTTGAGTTTTGTCTCCTTGGCCTGGGTGTCCACATAACTTGGATACTCAACCCTCAGGAAGACTTGTTCGCTGCGCAGTTTTTTTTCGAGCCATGTCAGCAGGTCTCGTCCCTTGGGGGCCAAGGGCGGAAGCGTTGCGATGCTCCACATCGTCAAAAGTCCGCATGCGAATACGAATCTTCTGCGGCCGAGTTTGCGGCGATCAAGTTTTCGGGTCTGCAGGTTGAGGTCGAGTCTTTCAGCTCCGATTGTTTGTTCAATCTTCAGGGGATGAAGCACCAGGAGATTCCAGGCTCCGGCAACCAGCAAGCCCAGAAGTGCGCCCAACCAGAAGAAGTCGCCACGGCTCGAGGTTGCAACCGATGACGAAGTGAACCCAACAAAAAAAAGGGTCCACGCCAAACTTCGCAAATCCATTTTCGAGATCATTTTTTCGCGGTCCATGAGCTCTGCTCTCCGTGTTGGATCAGAGCTGCGCCATTTGCTCCTGCCAGGCATTCAGGTCGGCCAATGTCTGCAGCTCGGGGCGCTCTTTCAGCATGTTCCAGAGCACCTCAGCGGTCACCAGAATATCGCCGATGGAGCGGTGGCGCGACTCGAACGTCAGATTATAGTGTGCGGCCAGAGCATCGAGGTTCTTGCGTTCGGATTGCACGAGTGCACGGGCCATCTTGAGCGTGCAAATTACGTGATACTGACAACTCATTCCTAATCTTGCACTTTCATGAAGCATTACGTTGCAGTCGAATTCTGCATTGTGGGCAACGCCAAGGCTTCCGCGCATGAACTCATGAAAATCGTAAAAAACGTTCTGGAGGCTGGGTGCGTCGGCCAGCATCTCATCGTTGATTCCCGTCAATCCAAACGTTTCGGGTGGAAGTTTTTGGCCTGGATTTACAAGCGTCGTGAATCGGCCAATTTCTTTCCGGTTGCGATACTTGATCGCGCCAATTTCAATGATTCTTGCTGTTTTTACATCGAGTCCGGTGGTTTCAAAGTCGAAAACCACAATTGGCAGCTCGCTGAGTTGAGCGCTTGGTGCAAAAGAAGAGCCACTGACTCCGCCCATGATGGCCAAAGGAGCGACCTGACGCGCGGAGCGTCCGTTCAAAAGCTGATGAAAAATGCTGTTTTGAAACGCAGAAGCCATTGTGTCGGTACCTCTTTGAGTTTTTTCCTAGCACGAAATCAGGAGCAAGAAAAAGCCGCCCATCCTCTTGCAAAGGGTTGGGCGGCTATTGTAAACGAACGTCTCACGAGGGCGGTTAGCTCAGTTGGGAGAGCGCAGCAATGGCATTGCTGAGGTCGTCGGTTCGATCCCGATACCGTCCACCATTCTTCGCCGGTTCACGGCGCACAAAGTTTCACTTCGGAAGTCTATAAATCCTGCGGGCGTTTTCGCTCATGACAGCGCGTGCCTGTTCGAGGCTGTAACCAACACGGTCCATGCTCTTCAGTGTCAGCTGAACGTATTGTCCTGTTGCGCCCGGTTGCCCGGAAGCATCCGACCCATAAAGGATGCGGTCGACAACGTTCATGTCTTTTAAACGGCGGAGGGCTCCGTCCATGAATTTCCCATCCTTGTCGTACATGGCAAGGCCAAATGCACTGATCTCAAAATACACATTGGGATATTTCTCAGCGAGTTTGTAAACCTCCTCCGAAAAATCAACTCCTTCCTTGTTGAAGTCGAAACCCATGTGGCCAAGGATGAAAGGCACATTGGGGTACTTGGCGATTGCCCATTCGAGCGCTGTTGGATCTGCAGCTCTGAGGTAGTTCTTGCGTGCGTCGTCCGATGGGAAGTCCTTCATGCGGCGAATCGGTGATGTGCCGATGTGATGATAGACGGGAACGTTCAGCTCTTGAGCCACCTTGTAGATTTCGTCGAATTGCTGATCATCCATCGGCAGCTCGTTGTGAACAAAGGCGAGCTTGATGCCCTTCATCCATGGGTGGGCCAATGCCTTGCGCAAGTTCGCAATTTCCTCGCTCGCATTGTCCGGAAAACGGTGAACGTTCAGGCTGGCCATGCCAAAGAAATACGACAGTTCGCCATTTGGTCCACGATTGCGCACGTCGTCGATGATTTTGATGATCGAATCGTTGTCGTAGGTGCCCCACGTGAGAGGGGCGTAAACCGCCATCAAACCGCACATGCTGAGTCCCGCGCTGATGCAGCTGGCACGCGTCCCGAAAATCGGGGTGTAGGGCTGAAGCACGAGATTGGCGTAGGTATCGAGGCTCCAGTTTTTGAAACCCATGGGAAGCCAATTTGGCAAGTTGCTCAGCACAAATTGCTTGCCCAGGGGACCCATGGTGCTCGCGTCGCCCACGTGTTGGTGAATATCGATCACTTCCACGGATTGTGAGCGGTATTGCGGAACCTTGAACGATGCCCGGGCCGAATTGAGTGGTGCAAAAAGTGCAAACAAAATAATCAACGGAATCTGCACAAAGCCATGTGTCAGGATTTTCATATCGTCGATTGCCTCCGATTCTTTGGAAGTGTGCTAAGTTAGAACGGTCAAATGGTCAAATGATTTTGATAAGCCTTGATGTTTTCAAGGGGAGTTGAGGCGGGGCGATGATGTTCTCTGGAAAGTTCGTATTTTCGAGTCTTTTTGTGGGTTTGCTGATGTCCAATGGTGGAGTGGCAATCGCTTCCCAGACGCCGGCCAATGGGAACCAGAGCAACACTTCAGCCAAGCCCGAGGCCGCCAAGACCGGTTCGACCGCCAGCCAATCTCAAGACAAAGACGATGACATGGATGCGGGCGATATCGATGATCGATTCGCAACCGAGGGGTACGTTGGCGCCTATGTGGCGGGTCTTCAGGGCACAATCCCGTCCTTGGGCGTCACTGCGTCGGTCTTTTTGGATGACGATTTCCGCGCGGGAATCGATATTTGGAAAGGGCAATCGAAGGCTTTCTTCAGTTCCTTCAAAAGTCAGGGCGCAGGATTGTGGAGCGCCTGGGAGCTCAATGGTCAATTTTGGTTGAAGGGCGGATTGAGCTATTTGAGTCTCGAGCGCCCGACGGGGCAGGATCCCCTGCCTGCATTGACGAAAGCGAACGACACCACCGAAAAGTCTTCGACGCGTATCGACTCCATTTCCCTCGATGCTTCGATAGGGCAACTCTGGACGTTCTCCAAATTCAGCATTGGAGCAGATTACGTTGGATTCTCTTTGCCATTCATGACGTTGGTGGGAGAAAAGAAGTCCCTGTTCAACGTCCACGCGCTGCGCTTCGAGTTTCTCTACGATATCGACTGATTGATACCGTTTTTAGAGAAGATCCAGCAGATAGCTTGTCTTCATTTGAGTTGATTTGTCTTCGTTGCCAAGCACAAACGAAATGGATTCGAATGACGGCGGACCCGGAGGCGGAGTCAGCCGGGGCTTGCCGTTTTCAGAGAATGCGAGTCCCTCTTTGGGAATTCCAAACAGGTTATAGTTGAGTTTCTTGTCTTTGTTTTCGTCGTGCCATCCGGCGATTGCGTATGTTCCTGGCGGAAGATTTTGGATTTGAACGTCGAACGACTTTTCAGCCACTGCAAAACATTCGGCGACAATCGCTTTTTCAGCTGAATCTGGGAATCCTTCGGAAGATGCGAAAATCGACATGCAAAAGTTACCAGACACGCTGTGGAGATCTCTGATGCTCACGGTCAACACCGCGCGAGGCGGATTCAACGGACTGTTTCCGTTTCCCGAATTGTCGCCATTTGTGTTTCCGCTGCCTGCTCCAGTCGGCTGGGAAGAGCCGCCAGCGCCTGAGAGATCATTTGAAGGCTTTTGATTGTCGGCAGAAACCGACGGGGTCTGCTGCGGGTTGGTTGGTCCTGGAACCTGGATGGGATTGACGGTGATCGGAACTCGAGGATCTTTTCCGACCGTCTCTCCGGATTTTTCTCCGCAGCCCGTTTGGGTGGTGAGCAAGAGAACGAATGCGCTGAACAACGGACACAATTTGCTTTCGAAAGCTTGCATAGGTGGCGGTGCCTCCGGCGCAGGAAATGCGGACCGATGAAATGTCGAGTCAGCAGGCGCGAATCCGGACCCTAACATCACCCACTGAAAACAAAAAGAAAAAGCCGGCAGGGATGCCGACTTTTTTGGAATCATCAAGGAGTCCGGGCTATTGAGAGTGCTCAATAGTCGTAGCGAATCCTCATCCCGAATGCGTGTTCGCTTTTCGCAGCCTTGCGGTCGGCACCGGAGACCAGGATCTTTCTGTCTGCCAGTGCGTCACCCGTGGTGTTGCCGGTGTTCGCTTGCGCGCGGTTGGAATTGAAGAAGTTGTAGGATGGAATAAAGCTGAGCTTCTCATCCAGGAAATATTGGCCTGCCAACACCAGCGATGCTTCGCTCGCAGAGGACACCAGTGGCGAGTTTTCTGCCGTGAAGTCCTTGAATCCATCAGATGGAAGTTTGAGCGAACGCCAGCCGACTTCTCCAATCAGCGTCAGCTCTTTGGGAAGAAGATCGTATTTTGCACCCACCAGAGCCGTGGTCGCAATCTTGTTTGCAGCAACGAGGTTGCCATCGCTGAGTTTTGTTGTTGCATAAGCGTCGTATGCAATGCCGTATTTCAGTTTCAGGTCGTCCACTTTGCTTTCGGCGACAACATGAATGAAGTTGTCGTATTTGATTTTGCTGGAATCGCTCAGGCTGAGCCATTTGCCCTGTACACCAACCCCAAGTTCAACTTTTGTCGCGTCATCGATTGCAACGTTGCTCGACAATTTGTGATACCAGGTGGTGTTGGAAGGCTTTTGTCCGAGCGTGTATTCATTCTGGTCTGGATTGCGGGCCACGTGATAGGTAACTTTGGATTTGTCATCAATAGCGTATTGTGCACGGTAACCTTCCACTCGGCCCATGTGACCTGTGAACGATGGAGATTCAACCACGTTCGTGCTCTTGGGCTTGTCTGTATAGCCATACAGGCCAGGCTCCATCTCACGAACATAGCCCAACTCAAGTCCATCGACCTGAGGAACCTTGAACAGCAAGTGGAAGTACTTGAGTGTGCCTGTATTGACGATCGACTTGTTGTCGTCATTGTTGGTTACATACCAAGGTTTCTTTTGCGAGTTTTCGCGGCTTTCGAACTCATGCAGGCGAACTTCGACGTCGGCCTTGCTGTATTTTCCGAATTCACGTTCGAACATCAAACGGAACGATTCGAGTTTCGGAATTTTGTAGTTTTTTGCGGCATCGTTTATATTTTTGTAGAAGGGGTCCAGGTGTGCACGCATGCCAATCTTGGTGCTGGTGTCGGCTTTGGCTGCCGGAGTGGCAGCGGGTGTTGAATCTGCGAGGGCCAGAGAAGAAACCAAAGAAAATGCGGACAAACCAATCAAAGATTTCACATCGCCTCCTTAAGACGGTTTTTGCAAAAACTGCTTTAACTAACAAAGACAGTCCTTTTCGAAAAAATGCAACCGTCCATACCTTCGTGACCCTGAATTTCACGCAAGAGTCACAGAATTGGTCGCGTCTGCTTGTTAAATGTTCAAATTGTTGAAACCATCTATTCCTGAAAGCTTCAGGAGTTTCCCGTGTGGAACAAAAAAGCCATTTTTGTTTTGTTTGCATGTGTGGCTGCGCAACCTGCTCAAGCCATCATGTTGATGGAAGATGAACTGAATCCGAAGCCTCAGTTTTCAGAACGGCTGCCGGGTCGTGGAGGAGCGGGATTCTCTGCCCGGCTTTTGACCAGCATTGGTCAGGATGTGGTCGAAACCACAATCAATGAGCAGACCGAAAAAAGGCTTTTTGCTGCTTTGGGTCTGGCGGCGCAGGCTTTTATTCCCTTCACCGACAAAATAAGGCTCGATGTCGCTGCAAGTGCGGTGCGTGCGAGTGGAAGCACCCTTGTTGAAGAAAATTCCGGTTGGAAAAAAGCCGACACGCAGTCGGAAGTCATGACACGGGGACATGCTCATTATCAATTGAATGATGGCCTTCGTATCGGTGCAGGCGCAGTTTGGGTCATGCGTCCTGCGGCCCAGGAGACATTTGAATTTGCCGGTCAGTCGGCGATGAAACGATTGTCGGGTTACTCCTTTTGGACGCCGGATTTTTCGGCTGGAAAGGAAGGCAGCGGATGGAGCGCTGGTCTGGGATGGCGTCCACGAGTCACCCAAAGCCGAACCTTCGTTCGTGAGGGTGCCGATGAGACGGTTGAGGTCAGCGAAGATGTTTCGTTGGATGAACTGTGGTCAATTGGTATTGTCTCACAACTGGGGGGGAGTCGAACCCTCCGCCTTGACGTGAACCTTCATGGAAGCAATTCGTCGCAAACGCGTGAGACTTCGTCGAGCGATGGCTCAACTTCAACTTCAACCTCGGAAGACAACAGTCGTCGACGCTACGAAGTCGGAATCATCCTGAGCCTTGCTGAATTTGGCGGTCACAGTTGGAGTCTGGGCGGATCATACCAGTCGATTGGATACAGCGACCAAAGCAACGTGACTCCGCAGAATATTCCATTGTGGGGAGTGTTGCTTCGCGACGAATTCAAGCAGGCTGATGTCAACATGTTCGTGGATGGCTTGTTCGGATTGGGAACAGACCTGCAAAGTCTTCCGGATTTGAACGCAAAATACAAAAGAACGATTTTCTCTATGCAGACCGGGGTTCGCTTTTAAGGGGAGGGTCCATGAAGAGCGTGTTGCTGAAGACAGCAATCCCGTTGGTGCTGTTGGTTGCTGGATTGGCGGCCTGCCGCTTGAAGTCCACTCTGACGGAATCAAGCGAGTCAGCTGCTGTTGACGCAATTCCATTTGCCAAGGCTGGAGGCGAAGATGCTGTTGGGCTGGCCCGTGTGCATGCCGAGTCGTTTGCATCTGCGCCAGCAGCGATCCGTCCTGATCCCGATTTGTATGCCCGAAGGTTGATCCGGCAATTCCGCAGCGACGGCAACACCATGGCAAGGCAGCTTGGGCTTGTTGAGCAGTACCGCTTGATGCTGGGTGGTGCCTCCGACGATTTCCGCACTGTTCCCCAGGATACCTACGACGCAACCTCGCTTCTGACTCTGCAGAAAGTCGCCCAGGAAATCTGTATTTCACTTGTCGCGCCAACGTCATGGAGACAGCCCGGATGGTCGACCGTTCTCACGGAGCCGCCTGCGCAGGTTGAAGCCAATGTTCGATCATTGATGAAAAGAATGCTGGGGATTTCCGAAAATTCACTCGATGCCACTGCGGTTGCCGATTTGGTTGCCATGGTCAACGCCGAGCCTGTGGATGGCAAGATTGCGAATGAAAGCTACATCACGGCCTGCACCGCAATTGCCATGGATGCGGAGGCACTGTTGTTGTGAAGTTGTCATTCTTTTATCAAACATTATTTATTTTCCTGTTCTCTGTGTTGTGGTCTGTTGATGCCCAGGCAGCAAGTTCGCGGTCTGTGCGTCGTGCAACCCAGTTGTTGTCGGGCCGGATGCCAACCGATGCAGAAATCTCATCGGCCACAGCGTCGGATACCGGCTATCGAACACTTGTCCGTAGTCTTGTCACAAGTGATCAATTTTACGACGCTGCACTCCGCTACCATGAGCGTGTGTTGGGAGTTGGCCTTCCCGAGGAATACCTCAAGGAACTCGAACGCGATGACATCGACGGCAAGTCGCAAAAAGTGGCCAAGCTCACCTGCAAGAGATCGACGAACAACAGACTCTACTGTGCATGGAAAAACTCCGATAAACGCACAACATCTACTTGTCTTGCCGCAGAGCAACACCCCGTCGCACCCTTCTGGAAATCGGGTCTCGTTCTCTGGGTGTGCCCGAGCGTTTCGCATGCCTGTGGCGCAGACCTCAGCAAGTGCAGCATTGAGTTTCCCGAGAATGCCGCGGAGGCACGTCACTCGGAGATTGGCACCACCGATGTCTTCGATTCTCGCCGCAGCATGCTCAAGAGTCTTAGTCGACAAGCAGCCGGTATTGCCACGGCAGTGGCGGTGGCGAATTACCCCTACACAAAAATTCTCGCGCCCGGGCTTACAGCCGTTGATGGTATTCTTTCTGTCTTTCTGCAGCAGAATTTTCAATTCGATGTCACCAAGGTTCATGCAAATGAATCCTTGCTGAACCAGATAAAGGCGATTCCTGCATCACAAAGTCGCTTTCAGTTGATCTACACGGGCAATGCCTATGAAACGGCAGGGGTGTTGTCGACTTTTGGATGGCTCCGTCGCTACGAGAAAAACCGGACGCGCGCCAATCAACTTTACGAACGGTTGTTGTGCAGAAAATTCACTTCTGAATTGCCGCGCGTATTTCCACAGGATCCGGGTAATCTGCGAACCACACCTGGCTGCAGCGGATGTCATGCAACACTGGATCCTCTTGCAGACTTTTTTGGTGTATGGGGCGAGGGTGGAGGATTGTATGCAGGATTGTCTGCCAGTCGGGATGCAAGTTTCATCGGAAAAACCGGAACGAGTTTGGCTGACCTGGCCAACATCATCACGGCCGACGAGGCCTTTGCGACCTGCACGGTCAACAATGTTTTTGAATACCTCATGGGCCGGAAATTTCGTATTGCAGAATCTGATTTACGGCAGTCCCTGACGGATTACTTCATTGCCAGCAATTTCAGTTTCCGCGAATTGATGTACGCGGTGGCAACCCATCCAGGCTTCACGGTCAACACCCGTGCGGATGCCAACATCACCGACCCCCTTGAACAACCTGCATTGGGCAAGGTTCCAGAGCCAAGCCTGCCGGCTTGTTCCAAGACGATTGACTTCAACACCGATATTGCACCGCTGATATCTGCATGCACTTCGTGTCACCGCAGTGGTGCTCCTCGTCAGGCTTTGGAAACATCTGCACAGTGGAAAACCTGGGGCAGCCAGGCAGTCTCGATGATTTCGATTGGACAAATGCCACCTGGGATGCAAGGAGCGCCAGCAACCGGAAGTGCAATGTACAATTTGAAGGAAGCCGTGCGTTGTTGGTTGACCCAAAATCCTTGAAGTGGAGAACCTTCCAATGGATCGCCGATCTTTTTTGGAGTCTGGAATCAGCTTGAGCGCAACATTTGCACTGTCGCGGCTCTTTTCGGGAACTCCTGCGTTTGCCCAGACCGGAAGTGAAGAGTTTCCGGTATTGCGCAGGCTTGTTTGGATTCATATGGGAGGCGGTTGGGACATCCTGGAAACAGTCGATCCAAAGCAGGCCTCAACTTCCAAGCTGGACATGGTCTATGATTACGGATTGGCCAACGCACTGAGCGGGGCGAGTCAGGATGTCCGGTTGGGAAGATGGTGGCCAAACACGGCCCGTCATGGGAAGGATTTGATTCTGGTGCGTGGATTGGCCATGGGCACCACTTCACACGATGCTGGCAGCGTGTACGCAGACACTGGAGTTCTATCCAACAGCGGCAATGTTAACGCGGCATCGATTCCGACAATTGTTGCTTCGCAAAGCGGTGCCACGATTCCGCTGATCCAACTTTCGGGTGGCGACAACCCGCGGCTGGACCGAGGCCTGTTGAAACCCGTTTCCGTGGTGCGGGCGAACGACCTGGGTGTGTATCAAAATTTGTTTCCCCAGAATCAACAAGCCATCGATGCGAGTTCGCGCATCCTGGAATATTCACGTCGTTCCCTGCTTCGATTTCAATCTTCGGTGGGTTCCAACGACAGGGCTGCACTGGTTGAGGCTGCCCGCAGCAAAATCCAGGGACAGATCGACGCCGGAGTCGGCAGCAAGCTTCAACTGAATGCGTCAGATCGCCAGCCTTTTGTCTCGGCCCTGGGCACCGACGCAGCAACTTCACCGGCGCGCGGTTCGGTGGACAGTTTTGCGCTTGCAGTGAAACTTTTAAAAAATGATCTGGTGACTTGCATCAACATGGGTGTTGGTGGATTCGACACACACACCACGCAGGATCGCAGCCTGATGCCAATTCTCACCGGCTTCGATGCACTGTTTGCAACGTTTCTTTCGCAATTGAAGGCGAATGATCTGTTGTCCAAAACCCTGGTGGTGCTCTATTCCGATTTTGGTCGCACGCCCAAGGTCAACCGTTCCGCGGGCCGTGATCACTGGCCAATTGGTGGTGCCTTGATGGCTGGAGGCGGCCTGGATGGCGGTCGAGCCGTGGGTGCGACCGATGAAAATCTCCTGGCATTGAACGTCGATCCTTCAACGGGTCTGATCTCCAATTCTGGTGTGCAGCTGAGCCCGGTTCATCTGGGTGGCAGCGTTCTCGAATTGACCTTGGGATCGGGTTATTTGTCCAAGCGACCTTATCTTGAATCGATTCCTGCGCTCACACGCCTGAAGTCTTGAAAGAGGACAATGTCATGTGGTTTCCTGTCGATCTTCCCATGCCGAGTGAGCATTTTGTCTTGCGGACTCAAACCCAGCAGAGCAACACACCATTCACCAAGGGAATGTTGCTGCCGTTGTCCTGGCGAACACTGGATACGAATTCGAGTTCAAGTGCCACCCAGAACGGAACGTCAACCTCACAAACGTCTTATGCGAAGACGATCAAGCGCAACACAGGCTTGGCGTTTTCACCCTCATCGGGACTCTGGTTCTCGGCATTGTTCAACGAGGATGTGACCTCCTTGCGGAGCGTGCCTGAAACTGGAACTTATCGGGTGAGCGGCGCACTTGAAGAGTTCACGGTCCGGGAGGTTCTGGCCCGGGTTGGGCTCGATTTGAATGCCGCCTGCTCGGTTGGAATTGCCTTGCGAGGGCAAAGCGTGAAAGGCGATATTCTTGGAAATTTCAGCGTGGCTCCAGACGAACGGACTCTCTATTCGGGACAACGGATGGGAGTTGCAGGGGCGGCAATGATCAATTGGCAGCAGTTGAAGGGGGCTGTTCGTTATGAGTCTCCTTTGACTGGGAAGGTTTCCATCGGCGGGGAAAGCAAAGTCAGTTCGGCACCCGGATAT
>JBMSQQ010000086.1:0-14173 GCA_049423385.1 Silvanigrellaceae bacterium
CGCCAGAATGGTCGCCGGTGAGTTGTCCGAATGCCCACGCGCCATTGAGCCATTGCCCACAGCACCACCACTCCAATTCGAGGCAACACTCTCGGCATTGCGAGCCACTGTCTGCCATTGGGTGTTTGAGATGAGCCGATGTCCCGGACCAGCATTCTTACACGCCATCAAGGCACTGCCCAGGGAACTTTCGTCGGTTCCACGCTTGATGTTCACCCATGGCACTCCTGCAGCGGTACTCGTCGCATATGTCGAACCATTGTTGTCCTTTGCCGGATACTTCATTACACAAAAATCGCGTTCAACATCCAGCCACCAATTCGCATTGCCACTCGAAGCATTGATGTTTCCGAGTCCCGCAATTCCGCTGCCAGGAACGCCGATGTATCCGGATGGGCACACGAATGGGTTTCGCTGAATCGTTTGGGTCACCAATTCATTCTTTCCATCTGCACGAGACGAGGCAACAGACAAATTGAACGCCGCTGAGCCCGCCGGGAGATGAATGACCACCGAAAGATCACCATTTCCATTGCAGTCAACGCTCTGCACCTTTCCCGATGAAACAGAAGCTCCATGAGCGGCGTTGGGATCACATTTTCCAAACACGGTCGGCTTCAATCCTGAAACGGTCGCAGAAAAAAGAGAAAGCACACTTTGGGTTCCACTCGTTGTTCCTCCCGAGGTTCCAGTTCCTGATGATGTGCCTACAGAAGCGGTTGAGGTATCCGGCTGGCTGGTGCCCGATGTGGAAGTTGGTGCTGTAATGGGCGCCGATTGAACGCTTGCTTTGGACACCAGTCGCTTCCGGATTAACGGATGACCTGAAGTCGAGGTTTGGTCATTGGGATCCACCTCGCCAGATAATTCCGATCCTCGATCATCGCCCTCTTCGAGGGGTGGCGCGGGGCGAAAGCACGCCACGACAAGAACAAACATCGCAAAGATGCTTGTGATGCGAAAATGTCCAGAAAATGCCAAAATCGAACTTTGCAAAGCTCGCCAACTCCAAAAATTAGGAGAACACACTTCTTATCGGCACAATTGTTCTATAAGGAAAGTATAAGAATTGACGCTCAAAATTTGCCCGAAAACAGATGTCTGGGGTCTCCGTGCTCTTCAATCAAAAGTAATCACGGAACAAAGACACACCGGAAGCCGACGTCTGAGTGTGCGCTCGTCGCGTCCCGAGTGACGTCGGTGGCGAAAATTCCTGAATAACTGGAAGAACCAAAAAATCCACCACGGACAATACCTGGGCTGGTCGAAAGGGTGGTCGGCGCACCAAACTGGCCAATCAGATTGGAAGAATTCAAAGACATTCCCGGACCAAAAATCTGGGGGAGATTTCCATTTGAAAGTGATGAAAATTCAGACCAACCACTGTTGAATGACGTCGAGAGACCCACCCCAAGGCCCGTGCTGTTGGCTCCCGAAAGGTCATCAGAGACCCACTGCCACACGTTGCCGGAGAAGTCGAAGATGTAGTTGGAGCCCTCGACGTAATGAAACCGTCTCTGTGAACCGGAAGAATCGTTCGTGCCAAAGAAGCCATCTGTACTGGTCGCTGTAGGCTCGCCGGAACTTGGACCCGCATTGGCAATGGAATTTGCAGGATCGCCATCCGTATGTCCCTGGTAGAGTTGCCCGGTGCTTCCCATCGTACCATCAACCCAGTTATTGCTGTTGGACAAAATTCGTCTCGCTACAATCTGCCATTGCATATTCGAAATCAAACGATAACCGCGCATTTCATTGGAGTAGATAATCTCTGTCGAGCCTGGAATTGTATTTGATTGCACGGTGCAACCTGCGCCTGACGAACACAAAGTTGTGCACTTGTTCATCGCATCATTTCGGCTGATGTTTGTCCAGGGTAGCGCAGAGTACCCACTCAAGTTGATGGCACCGGTGGTGGATATACTCTGCTTGGCTTGGAATTTCATGACACAGAAATCCTGTCCTGTATCGAGCCAAGCCCGCATATTGCCCGAAGTTGAGTGTGCATTGCCAAGACCATCTTCCGCTGTCGTAAGCCCCGATACTGGAACAAATCCCATCGGGCAAGAAGTCGTATTCCGGTAAAAAGGAAACGGAGTGCTGCTGGCATATCCGCCCGGAGCCGTCGTGGTGACGGTGATCGTCCCACTCGTACCACTGCCAAAGGAAAACGAAAGCATGCCTTTGAGTTGTCCCGAAACGCAGTTGACGGCAATGACTCTCCCTGTTGTCGTCGACACGGTTGTTGAATTGCCAGTTGAACTGTCGCAAGTTCCACTGAATTCAGGCCGCAGGCCCTGCAAAGGAAGAGTCATGGCAATTGTGGGTGGCGCGGGAAGCCGTGTGATTGTCTGGGTCGCAGATGTTCCAACATTACCCGAAGCATCGATTTGTTTTATACGAATATTTTTCGGGCCATATCCATCAGTCAATTGAAAGCTGGAAAGATAAAACATTCCAGTTGATCCGGTGCCTCCCGAACTGCAAGATATCTGCTGAGAAACAACATCTCCATCCAAAAATACGTTTCCATCGCCAACTGAACAAGTGCCGGAAAGAGTGATTGAAACATTTGCCGAATTCACGTTCGTCGTCCCCAATGAGCCGAGCGTCACGACGGGAGGAGTATTGTCGACGTTCAAAACAACAAAATTCGAATAATTCACAGAGGTATTGCCCGCCTTGTCGCGCACGACTCCCGCGGGCACAACCATCGACTTCACCCCGTCTCCTGTGCAGCCACTGATGCTGATTGTTGATGCGGTGCGCACCACTGTGCAACCACCGACAGTGCCGCTAGTCAGGGCAAAGTCGACATCCGCAAGGTTCACTGTGTCGACTCCAGAGCCTCCGCTGTCCGAAGCACTGAAGGTAAATTCTTTTGAATTCGTGGCGTTTGTGAAAATCGTTCCAACGGGGCTCACAGACAAAGTTGGAAGCACATTGTCGAACTGGATATTGTGAGTCAAGGTCGATGAATTGTTGAGCGCATCGCTCTGTGTGATGACAAGAGTGTAGCCTGTGCCAGCGGATCCGATGTACGAAGGGGTCACAGATGTCATGAACATTCCAGCTGCGCTGCAGGCGACGTTGGAGGGGGAAATCGTAAATGAACCTGCGGTTGCTTCAGTGATTGAAACGCTGGATCCACCCTGTTCACAAGTACCCGTGAGATCGAACGTTCCGTTGACCCAGTTTGCACTGGTGGGAAAAGTCACAGAGAGTGCGGGGCCCACGGTGTCAACGACAACGGGTGCAATCGACTCGATTGCTGCTGACGCATTGCCCACCACATCGACTGCCACGCCCGCAGGAAGCTTCAGACTCACTGAACCGAAACCTTGACATCCGGTCACACTGATTTGGGTGGAAGTTGTACCACTCGCCGGCGGAACGATGCTGCACGAGTTGACGGAGCCGCCCATGTTCAAGGTGATACCATTCAAACTGATTGAACTCACACCGGATGATGCAGGCGGCGGATCAGTTGCCGAAATCGTGTAAACAATCTCGCCTGTTGCGCCAATTGATGTCACCGAGGGACTGACGCTTACAGTCGGTGGCATCAAGTCATGAATCACTGTGAAAGGCAGAGTTCTGGTGTTGCCCAACGCATCCGATTGCTTCAGGAAGAGTTGACGCTCACCACTTTGACCGTTCGAATAAATCGCAAATTGGTATTGAGAAATGTTATCCGAATTTATAACGCAATCACTCTGCAGTGAGGTTCCATTGGCATCTGAAAGATAAACCTTGGAACCTCCGATTTCACAAAAGCCATCCAAAGCGAAATATTGACCAACATACGAATTCGTTGGTGGAGAAATAACAAACAGACTTGGCGCGGTGTTGTCGACGGAGATGATGGGCGAATCCATAGGAGCCGATCGTGTTCCGGCATCAGAAAGAGCCGCGCCCTCAGCCAACCTAAATGAGACATTGCCATCGCCAATGCAAGAATCAATCACAACCACCGCAGTATTCTGCACATCAGTGCGGACTACGCTCACGTTGCAAGAAGGCCCGGAACCCTGAATTGTGATTTTCGAAGCGTCGATATCCAATCTCGATCCCAAAGATGTTGAAATCGGAAATTCGATGCGTCGGGTTGAATTGACGAGAGTCGAACCTGGCGCACCGATAGTGATCTGAGGTCTTGTGGGCTGCCAATTCGTTCCAAGCAAATAGTTCGGAAGAACACGCACCACTTCCCAGCCACCATCGCTTTTGGCGCCAAGTTGTGCTGCAAGGGTCACACCCAGATCCATTGCCGCACGCACATCCGGAGGGTCTCGCCACGCATCTGTGCTGCCTACGGGTACGATTGGCAAACTGGATGTGGATGAAAGCAATCCAAGTGTATGCGTACCGAGGGGCTGCGAAAGAGCCATCAATTTCATGAAGCGAACGCCCGACGGAGTTCCAGTTGCAGGAAGGTCGAAAACCCTGCAGAGTTCACCATCAAATCTCTGCCCAGTGGCTCGATCGAATATGACGTGTCTGAGCTCCTCCGATCTGAGTGCCAGAAACGCGGAGTCTGAGCCACCTATTGCAGCCAGATGCAAAGTGCTCGTCCCTGCGGAATTTAATCGAACACTCATGAAACCCTGATCATCCACCGTCTGGGACGTTGTGCCCGTCCATGTGCGCACGAATCCTGGCGCTCCCGACTGACAAAATCCATCAGCATCAGCGGCCGACATAAAATCGACCTGCAAAAGCGAAACGGAAATCGAAATAGTGTCGCCGATGACCGCATCAAACTCGATGGGAGCGACCTCAATCAAATTGGGATCACGGATCTCAAGTGAGCCGGATTTAATTCTTTGCCCCCCGTTGCTGACGCTGAAGGTGAGCCATCTGAAAATGCGTTTGGTTCGGAAAGCGTCCACACCGGCATTCAGCAGAGTCTCGGGACGGCTGAGCTTGTTGAGAGTGGCAGAAGGTGTTGGGGTCGGTGTTGCGGTCGGTGTTGCGGTCGGTGTTGCGGTCGGTGTTGCGGTCGGTGTTGCTGCTGGGTCGGGAGTCACGGTCGGCGCAGGCGTTTCGGCGACCAACCTCAAAGCGCTCGACCACGAAAGCTGATCACGCTCGCTATCCGCAAATTCAACTTCAACCTTCATCGGAACAACGTGGCCCCTTTGCGCCCGCTCCGGAGCACAGGAAACTGCAATCAACAACACGATGAAAAACCAGTTGAATCGATTCAGTTGATCACCCCGGATTGTCCTACCCATTTGTATTTAAGGTCGGAAAATCTTGGCCAAATCCGAGGTCCCGGAACAAAAAGCCTGAGGTTTTGGTGAGTTGATTTTTGACACCCTGCTCGCCCTCAAAAAAAAGGGGCGGGCAGGGTTCACGCTTTGAACTTTAAAGACCGTTCTGGGCCCGGTGCACGGTGAATGTAACGAGGTTCACAATTTCTTCTACATCGCTGTTGCGCTGAAGCACATTCACAGGTTTGCGCATGCCAATCAGCAGCGGACCAATGAGCGTTGCTCCACCCAGTTTGTTCAAAAGTTTGTATGCGATGTTGCCCGACGTCAGACCCGGGAACACCAGCACGTTGGCCGGTCCCTTGAGCGACGAAAAGCTGAAACTGCGTTGGAGAATCTCTCCGCTCACAGCCGTGTCGGCTTGCATTTCTCCGTCCACCTCGATGTCAGGACGCATTTTCTTGACGAGCAACGTCGCATTGCGCACGCGATCTGCCATTGGGTGTTTGTTGCTGCCGAAGTTGCTGAAGCTGAGCATTGCGACGCGCGGCATTTCGTTCAAATACAAACGCGCGGTGTCGTGCGCCTGAATGGCGATTTGCGCAAGTTGCTCTTCGGTTGGCTCGATGTTCACCGTGGCATCCGACAAGAAAATGCTCTTGTCGCGCCATACCAGCATGTAAACCCCTGCAAGAACTTTGTCGGGCTGCGTGCCAATCACCTGCAATGCAGGACGAATTGCATCCGGGTAGTTGTGGTGCACGCCGGAAAGGTAGGCATCGGCGTCTCCGCGTTCCACCATCATCGCGGCGTAATACTGATTTTCCTGCATGAGCTCCTGAGCCGACATGCGTGTTACGCCCTTGCGTGAACGCTTCTCAAGAAGAATGTGTGCGTAATCTGGTGTCTTGGGTGAAGTGGTCGGATCGATAATCGCAACATCGGCCAGACCATCCAATTTCTGCTCGCGAATAATTCCACGAATCCGATCTGAATTTCCAAGAAGAACCGGGTCACAAATTCCTTCTTCAACCAACTGCTCGGCAGCTCTGAGAACAGGCAAGCTCGCGCCTTCGGGCAAAACAACCCGGGTGCGGCTTCCCTTGGCGCGATTGGTTTCAATCACCATGCGCTTGATCTTGCGCGTCACGGATGCCGCAACGCCCAAGCGTCCTTCAAGGTGATCTTTGTATTCTTCCAAATCGATCATCTTGCGGGCGATGCCACCTTCAATAGCTGCTTTGGCCACCGCAGGAGCAACCCACGTCAGCAGGCGCGGATCAAAGGGTTTCGGAATCAAATAATCGCGGCCAAAGGTATAATCATGGCGTGCATAGGAGCGGCTCACACTCTCGGGCACATCCTCTTTTGCCAGTTCTGCCAGGGCATAAACGGCCGCCATCTTCATGTCTTCGGTGATTTGCCGTGCCTGCACATCAAGCGCACCACGGAAAATGTATGGGTAACCCAATACGTTGTTCACCTGGTTGGGATAATCCGATCGACCGGTGGCAATGATCGCGTCATCGCGCACGGCAATGATGTCTTCCGGGCGGATTTCGGGATCGGGGTTGGCCATGGCGAAAATGATGGGTTCCTTTGCCATGCTGCGAACCATGTCTTGGTTGACCGCACCGGCCACCGAGCATCCGCAAAACACATCCGCACCATCAAGACACTCAGCCAGCGTGCGTTTGGTTGTGTCGTTGGCAAAACGTTCCTTGTACTTGTTCATACCGTCGGTACGACCACGGAACACAACGCCCTTGCTGTCGCACATGAACAGATTTTCACGACGAACACCCAAATTCAGATACATCTGGGCACAAGCGATGGCAGCAGCACCCGCGCCGTTGACCACCACTTTGATGTCCTGGATCTTCTTGCCGGTGATCTCGAGTGCATTCAACAACGCCGCACCACTCACGATTGCAGTACCGTGCTGGTCGTCATGGAACACGGGGATGTTCAGCTGTTCTCTGAGTCGCTCTTCAATTTCAAAACACTCGGGCGCCTTGATGTCTTCAAGGTTGATGCCACCAAACGTCGGCTCCAGCATGCGGCACGCCGAAATGACTTCGTCGACCGACGGTGCGTTCAGTTCGATATCGAAACAATCAATGTCGGCGAACTTTTTGAAAAGGACGGCCTTTCCTTCCATCACAGGCTTTGCTGCATAGGGGCCGATGTTTCCAAGACCAAGCACTGCCGTTCCGTTCGAAACAACTGCCACCAAGTTTCCCCGGGCCGTGTATTCAAAAACGCTGTCTTGATTCTTTGCGATTTCTTTGCAGGGTTCTGCCACGCCAGGCGAATAAGCCAGTGTGATGTCTTGCTGGGTTTTGCATTCCTTGGTGACCGCAATCTCGATTTTACCTTTGCGGCCCTTGCGGTGATATTCCAATGCTTCGTCGCGGATACCCATGGTCTCTCCTTGCCGTTGACCGGGAAAACAGGCCCGAATCTAGCCTTGCAGCCGGTGGAATACAATGGCGCACTCAACATCTATTCTAGAAATTGATGCACAAGAGGTCAAAGAATTGTCCGTGCAACTCCTTTCCTAGCCGCCTCCGCCGCGAGCCACTACGCTGAAAATACTGCCCAAGGAGTATGCACATGCTGGAACAGACGAAAAACAAAGGCCGTTGGTGCAAGCTGGCCGAGGCTTCCCAGTTGCTCGGAGTTTCCGAAATCACGGTTCGCCGCAAGGCCCGATCGGGCCAGCTCAAGGCCATTCTCCGCAACGGTCGCTATATGGTTTTTCTTGAGGAAGATGCTGAATTGGGCATGTTCACGGCCGGCATCGACTCCACCGTTGCTCCGCTCAACGTGGCTCAACCGACGCCGACTTTAGGCAGCGGCAGTCGCAGGACAAGCCGCACCGAACAGAATTCGGGTCAGGACGAGGTCATCCAGTCCCTGAAACGAACGATCGAGGATCAGCAGACCCTGATTTCATCACTTGAGGCTTCAATCTCCCGTCTGAGTCAGAAACTGGCTGCCGAACGAAATTCCAATAGATGATTTGATAGGTCAGAAATCCAGCCAACAGCACCACTTGCCCCAGCAGCAGGAGATGCGCCTGGGGAACAAGTGTGGCGTCGAGCCCGAGAACATGTGGCTTGTCCCGCCAACTCCACAAAACAGCAGTGGAAACGAAAACCAATGGATGTGCGATAAACAGGACAGAGTGAAGCCACTGCTCGCCTGCGTCGCACAGTTTTGCGTGAACCCATTCGTCTTTGGTCACGAACAGGCATGACAAAAAGCCCGTCACGACAAAAACAACAAAACTGAGGCTGCCCAAGGGATAAAAACAGCTGATGGAAGCAACCCCAAGCACTGTCAAGGTATCGAGCGGATGCCCAACGCATTCCCAACGGGGCAATCCGCGCTTGTGATGATAATGAAATTCATCGACCGCAAGTGCAAAGGCCTGCACGATCATCGGCACAGCAATCAAGAAAAGCACCAACACCGACGACAACATCAGCCCGCATCCGCGACTTCAAACAGGCTGCCCGCGATCGTCAGGCCCGGCCCAAAAGCCATACTCAGGATTCGTGTTCCAACTGGATATTTTTCCTGGTTGGAAAGCACTTCGCTCCACACGTGAGGCAGAGTCGCAGATGACATGTTTCCATATTTGCGCAGAATCAATCGACTCGCTTCGATTTTGTCATCCGGAGCTTCAAGCAATTCCTGCAGATGATCGATGATTTTTGGACCACCCGGATGAATGGCGTAAACAAGCCCCGGCAAGACGTCCTGAACAGACATTCCTGCCTCGTTTGCCAAACGCTCGATGAAACCGCGAACGGAGGACGAAATCAAAGCAGGTACGTCACGTGACAAGGTCATAGCCATTCCCCAAGGCAGCGGCAGCCAGGTCATCGCATGCGCTGTTTGTGGAATCTGCTCTTCGTTCATTGCGAGGATTCTGAGCGACCTTGCCTTTGGAGCAGGCGTGGTTCCAACCCGATAACGAATGAATCCATCGGCAAACAGGCTCTGCACAACCAACTGTTCCGGTGAATGCATCAACGGATTGAAATGCAGCGTACACAACTCTGAATGCACGACATCCACACCGGCATTTTCACTCGAACGAATTGCGTCGCCTTGCTGCAATGCCAGGGCCGCAGCCATGCGCGTTGAGGGCAGGGCAGCATAGCAGCCCATGTGATAAGCGTGGAAAACCCGTGTCGATGCCGCCGCATCGCGCTCGACCGCAAAACGCTGCAGGGGGCTTGGGCTCAGGTATCCGGTACAACTCACGTGAATCAAATCTTTCTTGAGCTTCTCGCCTGGTGTGTAAAGCTCCTCGCATTTTTCCCGCACCAGCTTGTCGTAGGCTCGCTGCCGGGACTCCATGTCCTGCCCACCAGGACTCTTGTTCAAATTGAAAACAGACATTTTATCCCAATCCAGATGGGAAAAATCGTCGAGCTCATGTCCTCGTTGCGCAATCTTTTCTGGCGAACAGCCAAATCTGCCAATCAATTTTTCAAAAAACTCGACGCTCATGTCGCTGCGTCCACTGGGATTTCCAGCCATCCGCTCGGCGTGTGCATGTGCCTCGGCCAACCAACGGATTGCTTCTTCCTGCGACTTCTCAAAGCGCGGACGCACAACTCTAAATTCATTCACATAAATTGGGGTACGCATCCTTGAGACTCCAAATCTGGGACGATCCTTCAACCGTTGGTCCGGAAGGACTCTACCACGCGAGTCGCCACCGCGTCAGGTGGCAAATCCGCCAAACAACTGTGATGCCCCAGTGGACAAGTGCGATGGCCATGCTTTGAACATGGCTGGCACTCGAGCGAGCGGCCAACAATCGAAGGATAATCCAGAATTTCGCTGTTGGCCGACAACGGACCCAAGCCGGTGGAGTGGGGCGTTGGCCCAAAAAATGCAAATGTTCGTGTGTTTGTCGCACTGCCAATGTGAAGTGGGGCGGAATCGGGCGTGAGCACAAAGGAGGCCCTGCGGATCAACTCGATCAACTCTGGCAATGGCAAACAGTGGCGAGCATCAATAATCCGGGAAGCAACTTCCGGAAATTTTTTATCAACACGCATGCATGAGAAAACCTTGTCGATAGCATGCGCATCGCCAGGTCCTCCGGAAATCACGCAACGCAAGCCTGGCCGTTGTTCCAAAATTCGAACGATGGCCTGCGCCAGAAGATCTGCCGGATATCTTTTTGTTTCCCAGACACTTCCAGGTGCGCAAACAAAAAAATCAACGCTAGAAGAATCGAAAAAATCCGGAAAAGCGGAAGAAAATTTTGAAAGTGAAGTGTCTCCCATGATTCTCAACTCTGAATCCAGGAATGACCGTTCGCTGACAACAGTCCTTGCGAGCTCAAGGTAACGCTCAGACTCATGCCGACAATCCTCTGTCGAGAAACGCTGAAAGAAGCGTGCTGCAATGGAACCGTCCGCAAAGGTCAGAACCTTTTTGTGCCCGCTCAAAAGTGCAAGCAGTCCGCTTGTGAAAGAACGATGAGCCAACACGAGAACATCCGTTTTCTGCTCGCGTATTTGTCCGGCAATTCTTCCAATGGCGCTTATTTTATCAACACCCCTGCCTTTGCTCACAACAATCCGGCTCTGGATGCGCGAATCGAATTTGTACAACGCACATCCGGCAGAATTGGAGAACAAGACAATTTCATGTCCATCCCGATGCAGGGCATCAATCAGGCGCCCCATCAACACCAAATCACCAACAAAGGCGGTATTGAAAACGCCAACTTTCAAAGGACTTTCTCCATCACCAGCGCATCTTCCCCGGTGCGGTAATACGACTTGCGGACTGAAATTTTTTTGTATCCGGTCTTCAGATATAAATGCAATGCATCCTTGTTTCCGGACGCAACCTCAAGCATCACTCTCAACACTCCGCGTCCACGCAGTTCGCTTTCGAACCGTCTCAACAATTGCCCGCCCAATCCCTTTCCGCGTTGCCGATGCTCGACAACCACGAAATCAAGATCTGCCGTCTCGAAAAGAGATCTCGCCTGCAAAAATCCAGTCACATGTCTTTGATCATCCAGAACCACAAAAAGCATCTTTTCTTCGTTTTGATCAAGACCAGAGGTGACAAAGAATTCCTCAATAAATTCCTTGAGCGAAATTTCGCCGGGTCCGTATTCACTCTGTTGTGCGAGTCGCAGCAGAGCCCCAATCAAAAAATGCTTGCTGAATTCAGTTGAATTGCAGGCTGACTTTGTTCTGAGAGTGACAAATGACCACATGGACTCCGAGTCGTTTTGCGAAGTCATCTGTTCGTCGGCCCCATAATACTGGACTTGTGCCAATACCAACCCGCGGCAAACAGGTTTCTGTTCTTGTCCAGTGCTCCGCGAACCCGGATGAAAGATCTGATTCTCATCACGCTCTCTATCCACCTTTTCTTCGTCTGCGGACTGGCTTTTTGCACCTGGCCAACCAAGACTTCGGGAATGGTGCCGAACGCTTCCTTGCCGACCTCATTCAACTTCTTCACATTTAGAGCAACATCCTGTTCGCGCGCAACAAAAAGGTTCAACTTTTGCACGTCCATCCATATCAAAGCACATTGAAAAAAGAGCCGCAGATCATCTGGCCAGGCCTGCATTGAGGTCAGCAGATCCCCACTTCCTGCTCCGCCCACCGGCAGCTCATTCAACCAATCCGTGGTCAGTGCCGCTGGTTTCTCATCCGATGTTCTCGTCACGTTCCACGCAACCAGAATTCCGACAGCGTCTGCGGCGGTATAAATCTCTCTCCCGGCGGTGAGCACCGCGCGATTGACAACGAATCCGGTTTGAGGCGGCTGTGCAGCTGCACCCGCTGTTATAAAGGCGAGATGCAGAAAAAGTATCGCACGAGTCGCGCGACCCAAAAGATTTACGCCGGGGTTTGTATAACCGGGTCGATGATTCACGCGCACCGCCATCATTTTGCCAATCGTCCCCACACCAAGGAAACACCAAAAACATTACCACGGGTTCTTGAATTGCGTGCACTCTGCATGAAGCGATATTCAAAACTTGCCATCAGTTCGTCGGTCATCGGAGCCACAAGGTACGCCCCTGCATACGCGATGGGTTCTGAGGCTTCGAATCTGAGAGTTGGAATCAAATTCAGGTTCAAACTCATTCTCTGCCATCGGGACGTCATGCCCAAACCAAAAAATCCCATGGGCCTGATCATTTGAAAGATTGCGTGATTCAAAAGGTCAGTGGAGACAAGCGGATGAACAAGGTCACTGCCAAGAAATGACCACATGTATTCTCCCTCTCTCGCCCCGGTCTGACCAAAGAACAAAGAAATTCGACCCATCCAGTCGTCACGCAAATTTTGTCCAAGCTGCAACCCATAGGCAGAGTCAACAGTGCGCTCGGGCGTTGTAACAATCTGCGCACCAGGCAACAGCCGAATGGCTGTAAACGCCAGTGAATTCGATCTGACAAAATCCTGTTCCCAAGTGATGGGCCGAAAAGACTGACCTTCTTTCAAATTCGCTGTGGCGGTCCTGGAAACAAAAACCATCAGGACAATGAACGGCACCAAGAAGACAAAAGTGAAATTCACCTTCATTCTCTTTTGCATTCAAGTCTCCCACGGTATAGCTTCGGGACCACATTAGAGGTCACATGATGAGTGTAGTTCATCTTTACACGGATGGCGCTTGTTCCGGAAATCCTGGTCCCGGTGGGTGGGCCTGTGTGCTTGTTGCAGGAAACCAGGCAAGACTCATGTCCGGGTTCGACCCCGCGACAACAAACAATCGTATGGAATTGATGGGTGTCATCAGTGGACTTGAGGCACTCAAGCGTCCCACCCAAGTCCATGTGGTCACCGACAGCACCTACGTCAAAAATGCCTTTACAGAAGGCTGGCTGGAAGGCTGGCAGCGCAATGGTTGGCGCACTGCCTCCAAGGAGCCGGTCAAAAATCAGGACCTTTGGCTCCGACTGTGCCATTTGCAGCGCATGCACTCGCTGACATGGGAGTGGGTCAAGGGACACGCGGGCCATCCCATGAACGAACTGTGCGACAAACTCGCACGCGAGGCCATCATGGCCAAAACCGGATGTGACCAGCGCAAGGCCACGGAAGACCTTTCAAAGTAGCAATCCCAGGTTGATCTGCACACGCACATCAAGCGAGTCACCGCTCTGAAGCCAGCGCTTGCTGAGGGTTGTGTCGTCTGTCCAAAGCACCTGTGGAATAGTGGTGCGCAAACCGTAAGCCGCGCTACCCGTCAGCCGTTCACTCAATCGCACTCGCCAGCCCAGATCCCCTGCCATCTTCACGACCGCGAGGTTGGTTCTTCCGCTGGCTGATTTTGCTTGAGCCTCCTCACTGACGCCTGAGACTGCCAAATTGGATTCAGCGCGGAGAAATGGTCCCTGGAGAGTTACTGATTGCGGATAATATTGAAGGCTGATTCCCGCCGCGAAATTCTGCTCGCGATAACGCCCTTTCTGGCGAGTTTCCTGAAATTCTCCATTCCAGGCAAAGGAAACACCTTCGAACAGGAAACTTTCCTGAGCCAAACGGTATCGACCCCACATCAAATCGGCTGGATTGATCTCAACAAGAGAATAGATTCCATCTTGAGCCGCCTGCCGATCCACCAAACGTTGGGCACGGGCATGCCACCAGGGCCCTGCCAAAGCCAACATCAAACAAAAAGAAAGCAGAACGCGAAGATTCCGGAGTTTCACGCGGCACCCCATCGAGAGTCATGTCTGCTGCAATTGTAATTGGCGATTTAGAATTTGGGATCGAGAACTGTCACAGTTTGAACATCACCCGGACGGATGCGAACAACGTCGGCCCACAGCAGAGCACCTTCGCGGCTTTCAATTATCAAGGAATACTGTCCCGGCGAAGCGCCACAGACAGCTCTCAAATAACGGGTCGTCTTGACGTCCCTGGCCGCCCGCAGCGTCACCA
>JBMSQQ010000087.1:0-14088 GCA_049423385.1 Silvanigrellaceae bacterium
TCTTTCTGCCTGATCCGAATATCCTATGGAGAGCCTATCTTGGTTTCGGCCGCAATCAGAATTTCTTCGAACTTCCCAAGGGAATGATTGTCCATTCCACGTTTCGCCGGGGCTTTTTTACCCGTGATGCAGATGGTTCGATAAATTCAAGTGAGGGTGTTGGAATATCGGATTTGTTTCTGGGTTATGTGGCACATGATTCAGTAGGGCGTCCCCTCTTGTCTGAACTCGTGAAAGTCAGAGAGTCGGCCGCGAGCAGAGGCGAAGGCTTTGAGCCTTATTATCAGAATGGAACCCAGGATCCGAAGAAGCTGTCATTTGCATATCCTGCTCAACAGGTTCTCGTTCTCAGAAATGTGGCAAGCAATCGCGGAGACAAGGCTCCTGGCTTCAAAGATGATGGGCAAGCAGATGTGCTTTTCCGCGAAGGAAGGCGTGGGCTTGCGCATGCCGTTGCATACAGTGCCGGCGAGCCAGGTCCTTTCCGAAGATTACCAGTATTTATTGGTTCCGAAGACCTTAACGACAATCGACTTAAGGTTGGCGTAAACTCCAGCGTGGATCTTCTTCCTGGTGCAACAGATTTGGCCGAGAAAGGAAAAGCGAAAGGTCTGATTTCGTTTGGTGGGTGGAGTGAAAACGTTCCACTGTCAACACTGGCCATGCTGCCGAGCTGCAGTCAGGCAACGTTCTTTGTGAGCAGTGGAAAGCCGGGGCTTGGGAACAGTTTTCAGGAAGATGCGATTCGTGCAGCTTTGCGAGGCTGGAACTTTTTTGTCAAAGTGTGGGACAAGATTTCTGGTGCTCTGGGCAGGCCTGCACCCGAGTCGGAGTCTCTTGTTCAGAAACACTTTGCTGCTCTCAACGGGAATGTGACGTTTTCCAGGTCACTCGTGAGTCAAAAGGTTTACTTTGATGCGCGTCTGGGAAGTGATGGCGGATGGCGACAGGGAGCTTCCCAGGAACGCCACTTTCTTGCTGGCGATATTGAGTTCGATACACCTTCTCTCGCAAAGGGTCTGAGTGAAGATACGTTGAAAGCTGTGAACGGACGAATTGTGAATGACCGTTTTGCATTGATGGTTGCATCTTATCAAAAGACAATTGCAAACATGGCCTCGGGAAGTATGGCAAACCATGCAGTCAGAGCATCTCGAATCAATCCGTTTGGACCCAAAAGCGCATCTGCATCTGGAAGCGATTTGAGCGCAGGAGAACACATTTATCGCTTGGGTTCCGTAGAGGCGATAAATCAAACTTTGGCAAAATATGCGAAAGGCGCGCCTTGACATGAAATTTAACAATGCAAAGTTGATCGAATATGTGGCCCGAGTCGGACTTGTCATGTCTTCTGTGTTGTTTTGGAGTGTTGCAATGGCAACCGAAGAACCAAAAATTCAAGATGAACTTGTTTTCAAGGACTTCGTCATTCGCAGCTATGGTCCGTTGCTTGTCGCGCAAACCGAGGTTGATGAGTCTTTTGATGAGGCAGGAAGCAAAGCATTCAGAATTTTGGCTGACTACATTTTTGGCAACAACAACTCGCGAACCAAGATCGACATGACCGCGCCGGTTGTGCAACAGCAAAACAATTCCGAAAAGATTTCCATGACCGCGCCGGTGATTCAAGAGAAGAGCCGACGGGGATATTTCGTTCAATTCACGATGCCGTCCAAATACACACGACAAACAGTTCCAGAACCAAGAGATGAAAGGGTGAGTCTCATTGAGGTTCCCGCGCGCAAAGTCGCGGTGTACAGTTACACAGGGTCTTGGTCACAGAACAGATTTGACCAGAAAGTTTCGGAGTTTAAGCAGGCGTTGGAGCGCGAACGAGTCCAACCGAGAGGCGAGCCTCTCTTCGCTCGATTCAATTCGCCATGGCAGTTGTGGTTTCTTCGACGCAACGAAATCTGGCTTGAGGTTTCATTGGATGGCGGAAAGGTCAAACAATGATTCGAGGCTCTCTGATCGTATAAACAATATTCGTCGTACCAAATGAATTGACTTAAAGGCTAGAAGCTTACTCAGCTACAGCGCCGCCTTCTCCGCGCGGATCGGGGACGCCCACAATGCGTCCCGAAGCAAATCGTTCGAGTGAATGAACGACTCCCAATCCACCGCCCGATTCAATTGCGTAGCCCATCGTTGTCAGTTTTTCTTTGGCTTCATTTGATAGTCCGTTGTTTTCAACTCGAACGATAAGCGGTTTCCACTGATGGTGAATTCGTGGCGCGGCAACCGCATCGACCAACGGCATGTCGAATTGCAGCCGATTGACGAGTGTTTGAAACACGGAAGTAATTATTTTTGGTCCCCCAGCGGCTCCCAAGACAATCCGGTTGTTTCCGTCCATGTCTCGAACGATCGTCGGGCTCATGGAGCTGAGCGGGCGCTTTCCGGGAGTGATGGCGTTCGCTTCTGCACCCACAAGGCCAAACAGATTTGGGACTCCGGGCTGAGCGCTGAAGTCATCCATTTGATTGTTCATCACCACACCCGTGCCAGAAGGCACGAATCCCGAACCAAAATAGTCATTGACAGTCAGCGTGACTGCGACTGCGTTGCCGCTCGCATCCATTGCCGAAAAGTGAGTTGTATGTGTGGGCTCTGGTGCAGCCGAGCCTGATGAGACGTTCAAATTCGCTTTGGTTGAATCGAAGCTTTTCCAGCGATCATTCAGATAGTTCGTTGCCAACAGTTGATTCACCGGAACAGGATGGAAGTCCGGATCTCCCATGTGCTGTGCGCGGTCAGCGAATGCGAGTGTCATGGCATGAATTTGGGCATGAATGGATGCCACGGAGCCGAATCCGGCTTTCATCTGCCCAGAGCTATCGGCGCGTTCCATAAAGGCCAGCATCTGCAAAAGTACTGTGCCTCCCGACGATGGCGGTGGCATGGTCACCACTTCATAACCTTTGTAGAAACCACGAACGGGAATACGCTCTTTGGGTGTGTACGTTTCGAAGTCTTGTTGTGTCAGAATGCCTTTTTCTTTGCGTATTTCCGAAACCATTTTTTGAGCCCATGCGCCTTTGTAGAAACCTGAAGCACCATGGTCCGAGATCGCCTGCATCACTCTTGCAAGATCGGCTTGCTTCAACAATTCGCCGCTGCGGCAAGGGCCCTCGACCGCATGTCCGCAACCGAAAATTTTTTTTGCTGCTTCATTCATATCGTTCCAGCGGCGATTTGCGGCCGTTTCAGTATGCGTGCTGACTGTGATTCCATTTTTGGCCCAGCGGATTGGGTTCGCCAGCAATTCTTTGCGATTTCTGGTTCCGAATTTTTCAAGCGCGTAAAGCAAACCGGCCGTGACACCTGGTACGCCCGAGGCCAATGCACCGTTTCGTGAAAGGTTGGAGATAGCTTTGCCCTCTTTGAGATACATATCTCTGGTCGCGGCAGATGGCGCCATCTCTCGAAAATCCACAACGCGGCACGAACCATTGCGATTTGACTTGGGCGAGGGGCAAAATACGAGAAATCCACCACCCCCCAAAGATGCAAAGTGTGGCCTTGTCACTGCCATTCCAAACGCAGTGGCAACGGCGGCGTCGATTGCGTTTCCGCCTTTTCTCAAGACCTGCGCTCCCAATTCTGCCGACTGCTCATCGTCGGCGACGATCATCCCCTTTCGACCCGTGCGTGAAAATCTGATGCTTTCAGATTCATCCAGTGGCTTGGGATTTGGCGCAGGCGAAAATGCTGACCCAAAAGAAAACAATAAAACAAAAACTGTGAGTTTCAGCGCGTTCATGAATTCTTCCCAGCACATATATAATTAGAAGACCACGATCAAAAACTATGGTGGGTCGTTCGAACCGTCTGACCAACTTGATCTGAACGCATGATGTAAGAGGTTGTGACCATCCCTGTTCCGTTCGAAACATCTACTCCCGCGATGTACGGACCACCTGTAATACCGCACAACGCGACAAAGACGTTTTTCGCCGAAACGAGCTCGTCCCGATCAAAAACAGCATCCGGATTCAAAATTCCAGCTGCCATCATGCGCTCACGATTGCTTTGAGCACATGAACCGATGAGGCCAGATTGAACTTCAGCAGGTTCATAAACAAACCTTCCCTGAAAATGTCCACCGAGGCAGCGGATTGCAGCCGCCGTAATCACTCCTTCGGGAGCTGCGCCAATTCCCATCAACGCGTCGTACGCGCCGCCCCCTTGAGCAGCCTCAAGGCCTATGGTCACATCTCCCTCGCCAAACAAATGAACATTGGCCCCTGCGTCTCGCAGCTCCGAAACCAAGCCTTGATGGCGAGGACGATCCTGGACGGCAATGCGCAATTGACTCACTGGCTTGTCCAATGCTGTGGACAGCGCAAGGACCCTCGCCCGCGGAGTCTGAGACAAAGAAACAGCACCGCGCGCAGCCGCAGGACAGGACAACTTTTCCATGTAAAAGTCGGGCGCACCAACAATTCCACCGGCATCGGCAAGCACCGCAACTGTGATGGCTCCCGGCAGGCCATTTTTGAGCAATGAAGTTCCATCAAGAGGATCAACGGCACAATCAAGAATCAGATCGGCCTCGAGTTCTTCACCAATGCCTGTGAAAGTGCCGGAAGCTCCAAGGCGCTCTCCCCGTGCCAGCATGGGCGCAGAATCACGCTCGCCTTCTCCAATGACGACGTGTACGCCAAACGGAGCTCTCGAAAACACGCTGCGCATCGCGGCAGTCGCAGCCTCGTCTGCTGCATGACTGTCACCCTTTCCAGCCCAAGCGTAGGCTGCGATGGCAGCCTGCTCTACGGCAGCGGAAAGGACTTCAAGAATGCCCGCTGCCCGTTCCCCGTTTTGTGGTTGAGAAAAGTTCGTCATGTTTACTCCGTTGGTCTTTTGCCAATACATCGCCGACCCTGGAAAATCTCGTCAACTCAGATACTCGTTTCTAAGCACGCCAACGAACAAAAAGGCAACCTGCAATGACTTTGCTCTGCCTTGGATTACAAAATAAACAATAATGTCCGCCCCTTGCTTGGTGATTTCGGATGTCTTCAAAGAAGTGTGCAGTTTTTTTAAACAATAATAAATATGATCAGTAAATAAATCATATGATTACAGTGATTTAGATATTTATCTTAATATGCAAAAAAAATAGCCGATAAAGAACCAAGTCAGGGTGGGAGGTCTCTCATGAAAAAAACTCTTCAGACACTTGGTTTGATAGTCCTTTTTACGTCCAACGTACACTGCAGCACGCTCAAAGGAAATGCATCACGAGAGAACCCTTCAGGTGTGGGGCAGGGGAATGTCAGGGTGGCACGGCTTGCTGAAATTCTATCGAAGGTCAGAAATGTTGCCCCAAATCTGGTGGATGCAACAGGAAGCACGCAAGATCGCACGCCCGGTTTGATTGTTGGAATTGTGACTGATGAGGGAAAAGAGGTTGTTGGTTTTGGCAGCACAAATATCACGAACGTTAATCCTCCCAATGGCGACACTCACTTTGGAATAGGCTCTGTCACCAAAGTTTTCACAGGCGTGATTCTTGCCGATGCTGTGCAGCGAGGTTTACTTGGGCTGGATGACAGCGCAAACAAATACCTCCCCGCTGACCTCAAACTCTCGAGTGAAGCAATCACATTGCGCCACCTTGTGACCCACACATCGGGTCTTCCAGACTTCCCGGAAAATCTTCGCGACTATCGGGATCTGGATCATGATGGGCTGAATGATTCAAACCAATACAGTCCAGGACGAAACTATTCGAGACAAAATCTTGCCGACTGGTTGGCAACCAAACCAGGCCTGAAATTTGATCCTGGGAACGGGAACCTCTACTCGAATCTTGGATTTGGTTTGCTTGGCTGGGCTTTACAAGCGAAAATGAATCAACCAGATTTTGAAGCATTGAATCGCGAACGAATTGCGAAAATAATGCAAATGAATTCGACACGAACGAATACAAGCGAAATGCGGAACGCTGCGCAAAAAAATTATGCGCAGGGGTATTTTCCTGAAAATGGGTCTTTTGTTCCTGTGCCCTTTTCGGACATGGGTGTTCTGGAAAGTTCAGGCGAATTGGTCAGCACAACGAATGACATGCTTGTCTTTCTTGAAGGTCTGACCGGCATTTCCAACAGTCCCTTGAAGTCTGCCTTTGTTGAGGCGAATCGCTCGCTGGCAAGTACGGGAAAGGACGAAATGGCCTACGGCAGCAAAATCACAAAGTCATCCAAGGGCGGCGTTTATTACTCAAAGACGGGAGCAACAGCTGGCAACTCGGCAATCATTGTCTGGCGAACAGATCCCAGGATTGGTATCATACTGATCTGCAATCGAGGGAAATTCAATCAGGTCAATGAGCTTGCAATGAGGTTGATTGAGGCCGCAGTCCGCTGAAGACTGCAGCCGGCTTGGCAGCTTTTGAAAATACAGGAATCCGAATATGAAGCTTGCGTGCCATTACTTGTCGCTGGTGATGTTTGTTCTGGCCTGTCAAAGCAGAAGTCAAAAGGGTGTCTCAGTTGCAGATGGAGACAACAAAGAGAGTTATGGTTCTGCAGCGCCTGGGCAATCTGGCGTCGGCAATCTTCGAGAAAATTCAAAGGAGCAAGCAGGATCCTTGTACCCGTTTCTGCAATGCACAGATTGCTTGACGTCGAAACTTGCGTACCGATTCTCCAATTCCAGTCGAACTTTTAACCTTTATATTCCAAAGTCAGCGCCTTCAAAACTCGTGATGGTCCTTCACGGCAATGGTGGCAGCGCAGATCAGATCACTGGAGGTGGATTTGTTCCCTCTCCATTGAGGGTTTGGCTTGAACTCGCCAGACGCGACAATTTTCTTCTCGTGGTTCCCGAAGGAATGCCTGGAACCAATGGAAAGCTCGGTTGGAACGACTGCCGGGCGGATGCTGTTGAAAATCCCGTCGCAGATGACGTTGGATTTTTGTCTGCTTTGGCTAATGATCTGAAAAATAAATTCGGAGTCACGAAGCGCTTTGTGACCGGGATGTCCAATGGCGGTCACATGTCAATTCGACTGGCTCTCGAGGCGCCTGAAGTTTTTGCTGGTGCGGGTGTTGTATCAGCAGCAGTTGCGAAGAACAGTCAATGTGTCGCAAAGAACAAGCCCATTTCGCTTTTGTTGATGAGAGGTACCGCTGATCCGATCTCGCCATTTTTGGGTGGTGCCATGGCTGGAAGCAGAGGCATGGTGCTCTCCATGGATGACACACTCAAAGTTTTCCTGGATTTGAACAAGATTGTTGGCGATAAATCGACGATCGCAATTCCAGACATCGATTCGAATGACAAGTCGACCGTGGCCGCTTACCAGTTTCCTGACGGAATTTCGGGAACCAAGGTTGAGGGTTGGGTTGTGAACGGCGGTGGGCACGTGGAACCCAGCAAGTCACAGGTTTATGGAGCGCTGTACAAGTCGATTGTTGGGGAGCAGAATCGAGATATCGAATGCGCAGAAGTTGTCTGGAAATTTTTCAGCAAGCTTTGATTTCAAAAAGGCCCGTTCTCATTCCACTCATCAATTCTCCGTCCGCGCAACAAGAGACTCTTTTCCATGCAATGTAGGGGAGCCGTGCGTCCGGACCTTCTTTCCATGCACGACAACTATGTCGCCATCGTTCATTGCGTAAATTTGTATGCTTTTTTCTTTCGCGAATTTCCCGATCAAATCCTGTCGAGGAAAATGCTCGTTGGCGTGTGGAATGATCTCGAAATCGAAAATTCCTAGTCCAAAAAATTCACCCCGCTCGCGGTACAAAGATGCTGTCCTGAACGTTTTACTCAAAATCATCGCGCCGGCACTCACGCCAAGAACCACGCCTCCGCGATTCAGAAATGACTTCAGAAGTTCATCGCAGCCCGTCATGCGAAGACGATTTGCGAAAGGAATAACCTCGCCGCCGGAAAGATGAATGACGTCCGAATCATCAAAAGCCAAAGCGCTTTCCTTCAAGGAGTGCTCTTCGGGTTCAAAGAGGTTCACATTTGCGAAGCCCAATTTTGAATAATATGATTTCTTTTCTTCAAAAACCTTGATTCGCGAATTGAGGGTAGAGGGCAAATACAAAATTTTCGGATTCTTTTTTCCCGAGAGTGAACGCAGGAGTTCTGAGTCTCGATATCCTGTCTGAGACACAGATTGGTCGCTGTGAAGGATAAGTTTTGGAACAGCAATTGACACGAAGTCTCCTAGGACCAGAATGGGCGATGCTTGGTGAGTCGTGTGATGGTAAATCAAGAAGCAAGCTTTATTCAACAGAGTCAGGCCTTACACGGATGCTGATTCACAACAGGTGGTCTCTTTCGTGTCCCTGCCTTGGCTCGAGCCGGTCACCAACGTGACAAGGACCTCAAGTTTGCCTTGAGGTCCCGAGTGTCTGGCGTTCACGAATTCTCAATGAGTGAGTCACGAGAATTTATTTGTGAACTTGACTCATTACTTCAGAGAGACCTGGCATGGATCGCTGGGTGGCAGCAGAACTGCATCAATCTCATGAATAACACCGTTGCTGGCAATAATGTCAGTTTTGACGATCGATGCGCCGTTGATCTTCACCATAGCAGCGTCGATGTTCACTGACTTGCCCTGAGCAGTTGCAATGCTGCTCTTTTGAAGAACATCTACAGCCTTCAAACTTCCAGCGGCGACATGGTACAGCAAGATTGCCTTCAATTTTTCCTTGTTTTCAGGCTTGAGGAGTGATGCGAGTGTGCCAGCTGGCAAAGCCTCAAAGGCCTTGTTTGAGGGTGCAAACACGGTGAACTGGCTCGTGTGGGAAAGGGTCTCTGTAAGTCCCGCTGCATGAACCGCCGAAACCAAAATCGAGAAGCGCGGTTCAGCAGCAAGGGTCGCAGCCAGCGACTTGTTCATGACAACCGTTTCTTTGCTCGACATGTCCTTGCTCATTGCTCCATTGGCAACAGGAGCACTTGCCATTGCGTCGTTCGATGATTCAGTGGGTGGCAAAAGCACGGCATCGATTTCATGGACGACACCATTGCTGGCAATGTTGTCGGTCTTGACAATATTGGAATTGTTGATTTTCAGTGACTTCGAGTCAATAGAAACTGATTTTCCCTGAGCAGTTGCAATGCTTGATTTGCTCAGCACGTCTTTTGCCCTGAGCTCGCCTGCAGCAACGTGGTAGAGCAGGATTGCTTTCAGTTGCTCCTTGTTTTCGGGCTTGAGAAGGGTATCCAATGTGCCTGCAGGCAAAGCTTCAAAGGCTTTGTTTGAGGGTGCGAAAACCGTGAATTTGGAGTCGCCTGAAAGGACTTCAACAAGTCCGGCAGCCTTCACGGCAGCAACGAGAGTCGAAAATCGACTGTCGTCCTGCAGCAGCTGCACCAGGCTCTTGCTGATTTTGCTCTCGGTTGAGTCTGCCGTTTTAGGTGCGAGAGCCGTGACTTCAATTTGCGCGCCGCAGCCGGTTGTTACGGTTTGAAGAAGAACAAGGGTCAGGGGCAAAATGGCCATCAAGCGAATCTTCATCTCGGGTTTTCCTCCTGTTGGTGTCTGACGAACCCACAAGTCTCTTCGTCATTTTCGTAAAAAACTTTAGAAATTTCTTCTGTTCTATCAGTTCGATAGAATTTTATTGTTTGGAAATAATGTAATTATCGAAATAACAAGGCAAAAATTACATTCGAAAACTCACTTTTTTTACGATAATCTGTAAACTACAGTGAATACTGTATTTTTATTTCTAAAGAATTACATGAAATAATCGATAAGTCTGATGCGAGGTTGGAAATGGAAGTCGATATTCCAAAAGTCCGAAAAAGGGTCAGAATCTTCGATTATTCAGAAGTCGGAAGATATTTCAAAGCAGTCTACGACGAGATCCGACGGGTCCAAAAGTCATTCTCGATCGATGCGTTCTCTGAATTTTTTGGGTTTGGCAGCAACAACACAATGGCTCAAATTCATTCGGGGCACCGCAAGTTGTCAGTCAAAGCTGCCGAGCGAATTTCTGATCTTTTGAAAATGTCCCGAATCGAAAAGACCTATTTTCTCTCGTTGGTCAAAGTGAAGCACGCAGATTCTGCTCAAGAGCGGGATCGACTTCTTGCTCTCACTCTCGAGCTGCGTGCGCGCAACAGTGAAGCCACAAACAACGACAAAGCGCTGGAGTTTTTCAATTCCTGGGTTCATGCCGTGGTGTTTGAGGTCTTGTCGATGTCTGAGCCGATGTCGGTTGATGACGTTTGCGACAAAATAATGCCCGATCTAAAGGCACAGACTGCTGAAAAGAGTTTGTCTTTTCTTGAAAGCATTGGCTTGCTTGAGAGCAAGACGTCTGAAGACACAGGAACCAGGAAATACATCAAAATCAAAAAGGACTTCAGTCTGGGGGGTGCTGTTCCAGGCCTTGCGATTGTTCGTTATCATCAGGAAATGCTCAATCTTGCCAAAGACTCTCTGATCACAAGCCCTCCAACGGAAAGAGATGTCTCCTCCGTCACGATTGCTGTCAGTCCCGAGCAAATTGATTTGATCAAGGACGAAATCAATCGGTTCCGCAAATATCTGCTTCTCCTGTCATCGCAAGCCGAGAGCAATTCCAGAGTCATGCAGGTCAATGTTCAACTCTTTCCGTTAAGCAAGTGAGTGCCAAAATGAAGAAAGAAAACGCACTGCGACGAGCCATTCGCAAACTGTCTGTTCCCGTCGTTGTTCTCATGTCGGGAGGCTGCGGTGTCGAGGCTGGAAATCCAGACTCAAAGGGTGGAAAAAGGGTTCGACTTTATGTTTCACCGACCTCCTATCAAGACGTCGGCGCTGTATCTGCATCAATTGATGGGTTGAGCCTTCTCCAGGGTGATTCGGTGGTTTCAAAGACCTACCAATCACAAAAGCTGGACTTGCTAACCACGAATACACAAGCCGGTGAAGACTCTTCCCTGGCTTTGACTGTTGAAATGAGCGACGCCAAGAATGAATTGCAAAAACTTGAGTTGACGCTTTCAAAAGACAATCCCTATCTGCAAGTCACCCTTGCAGCCGCAGCACAGCCTGTCAAAGCGGCAGTTGTAACTGAAAATGGAGAAGTTGTGCGTTCGCTTGTGTTCAATGGGATCATGAATTCCGATGCGGCACTCGATGTTGTCATTGATTTGGAACTCCGTAAGTCACTCAAGGTTGCAACACCCGAAGAAAAAGTCAGGTTGAATCTCCCAGAAGATGTTCGTTTTATCATTCAGCAGAAACACTCCTTCATGAACTTTACTGAATCTGGATCTATTGCATTTTCAGATTTTGCGCCGGGCTCCCTGGTATGCGTCTTTGCTGGCGAAACGCTGCCAACTGCTTCTGCCGACGCCTGCACTGAAAAGGGATTCAAATCTCAAATCATATCCTCGCGTGGCACAGCAACGATTGGGGCTTTGGCAGCAGGAGAGTACCGGACCGTGAACATCACGCTGGACAATAAGGTGGTGGAGTTGAGGAGAGCAACGGTATTTCCAGGAAATAAAGTTATCCTGAGCAGCAAGTGAAATTGAATCAAAATTTCGAACCCGTGGAGTTGAAACTCGGCCAGCCCGGTACATTTCCCGGTGCATGGTGTTCTTTTGGCAGGGGCAACCTGTGGCGGTCTTGGAGAAAGGCACCTGGTTGTGAGCGTGACTTGGATTGTTTGTGGATTGCGCACGCCACCACTAAGGCTTGTGCGGTTTTCACAGCGGCGGCAACGAATAAAGTCGATGCCAAATGTTCTCTTCAAAAAGTCCGCTGAATGGCGATGAGTTTTTCGATGAATTCGGCAGAGTTCATGGGTCTTCATCGCAGTTGCAGAGTAATGGGAGTATCCGCCGGCTTTGACGCATGCATCAGACGTTGCTTCAACGTTTTCTTGCGAGGGCCATGTGGATTACTGTTTTCTACCCTTGGGTGGTGGCTGAACTCAAATATTCGCCCAGTGCTCAATTTTCCGTATAAATCGACCCCTGCAGTTTTGTCTGATTTCACGCTGCATCGCGCACTATGATTAAGCTTTTGTCGAACCAAATGCGTCTTTCAATTTCGAAATTGTTCTTGTCAGTCCAAACCTTGCCACCATCGAATGAGTAAGGTTGGTCAGCTAAACGAACGTTGTCGGAAGCACCGGAGACTTGCAGGAGACGCAGGTGTGAATCTGTAGGGTGGTCCGCAATTTTAATTCCAAAAACCTGGGGCGGAGTGACATCGACATTGGAATCAGGTTGCGCCGGGGATGTCGGGCCCGACACAGTTTCAGGCACGGTCGAAGCTGAATCGGCACTTGCAACATTGCTCTGTGCTTCAATCATTATTTGAGCAATATCCACCTTCGAAAGGACCAAACGCGTTGCATTTGCACCGTTTCCGTGTGCATTACCGTCCGGGCTAAAGCGCGCAACAAATTTTACGGGTTCATTTGGCTGGCTCAAGAGCATTGAGGAAACGAGCTCTCTGTCGCTGTTGTTTAAATTCATCGAAGCCGAGAACTTCTCGGGGGAAGCGGTGCCCAGGCATTCAACGACGACTGTCCTTAGCCTGTCGACATGAGTGATTGGTACCAGTTGGTATGGTTTATCTGTGAGCGATGAAAAGAACGTTTCATTGACTTCGCTCACAGCCACCGAGCAGTCGCCCCGATTGACTGTGGCCGGTGTTTCAAATGATGCAGCAAGGTAGCTTCCCAATATAGGTTGTGGCGGCAACACGGGCATTCCGGGTTCGCCCGGGCCCGCCGTCGTTGGCTTGCTGCTGCCGGCTGTGCTGTTTGAACTGTTGACCTGAAACTCAGAAAGATTTTGAACATAAGCGGATTCGGGCTTCTTTGAGCTGCAACCAAGCAAAAGCAGATGCCAGAGAAGCACAACCCTGAACAACATCGATCACCCCCGAATTAATGTCCGTTTCGGAACCAACTTTAATCTTCGTGAGGTGAATTAAAAAAGTTATTATTATTGGAATCTTGGAAGGTGGCAGGCTATTTTGATGCAGCAAGGGTTTCCCTGCGAAAGAGATTGCTCCCAGTTGCCCACAACAATCAAAAGCAATGCGACATCAGAACCTTCGCTGCAGAAATAAGCTTGGATTATATCGATGTTGCTTATGAAGAAGAATCCGCGGGCCGTCTGAAATTCTACGTAGCCAAAACTCCGGGTTTTGGAAATTTCAACGGGCTTCGTTCATTTTGCTTGGTTCGCATTGAGGTGTCGCATGAGTGCTTGCGGCTACTGACGGATTGACTTCGTAGCCTTCCATGGAATCAAACACCTTAATCTCGACATTCAGTCGGTCACAGTCTTTCACAATTTCCGGGCGTAGAAAGGTAACTTGAAAAGAACGCCGAATTGCATACCGTTCTGATCCCATCCGGCATACAACGACGCGAATCCTGTCGTCAGTATGAACCGAGGGCGAAACCCTGCGCGCTGTGTGAGTGCAACGTCAAGGCCAAAAATGAAGTAACCCAATTCAATCCCACCGCCAAAGCCATTGGCTTCCGACCAATCGAGAAAACCGCCCTGCCAGTCCGAACCACCAAGCCCACCAAGCCTTGCAACGGAAGTCTCTATTCCCCAGTTGATGACTTTTTCGCTGCCCTTGCTGCTTGCAGCTGCGCCGATGTTGGGACCAATATTCGCATACCATCCCTCAAAGTTGCCCGTGGCAAGCGCGGTTGAACTCGGCAGAGAGAATTGAGGAAGGACAAAATAAAGCAAGAGCAGATAAAGATGTTGATATTTTTTTGGCATTCGGGCTCCCAATGTTTTCTGCGGGGAAATTTGAGCTCACTGACCCAAGGCATAAAAAAACCAGCTCAATGAGCGGGTTTCTCGTAAGACTGGCGGAGAGAGAGGGATTCGCAAGCCGTCGCTCCATAGTTTCAATTAAATTTAACTTTTCCAACTCTCACAACAACATCTGTTTTTCACGACACCGACAGAAACTCATCGACATCCATCGACACGTGGCCCCGTTGAACGCAATTGAACGCAAATCGGTCTGGTTTGCGTTCAATTGACTGCGCATCCGTGCGGTCTCTGAAAGCAATCAATTACGTGCAAGGATAAAGCAGAAGACCTATTTTGATAAGGCTTTTCAAACTTATCCCATATTCC
>JBMSQQ010000088.1:0-13871 GCA_049423385.1 Silvanigrellaceae bacterium
GTGACCGCGGATCGTGCTGCCCACGGCAGCGTCCTTCGAAATTGCCAATGCGTCCGTCAGCGCGATCGTCTGCACAAGACCCGTCTGGAGAACAGCAGCCTGATCAGAAATGAATTCTTCCTGGGTTGTTGGATCCGTCACGAACGAAACGATCGAGAAGATATACTTCTCAGCAGGGTTGAGACCTGAACCATCGGTGTAAGAGTGTTGAGCCGGGTTGGTGATTGTTCCAACCTGAACGCCACGCAAGCCAGGTTCTGTCTCGACTGTTTTGAGGTCAAGCGAGTCTGTGCCAACCACTGTTCTGTAGATTTGATAACCGGTGACGCCTTCCTGGGCGGCCCATTTCAGCGTAACGCCGTTGACTGTCGCAAGGCCCGAGACTTCAAAATTCGTCGGTGCCTTCAGATCGCTGGGTTTGAGGAGTGGTGCGTTCGCGTTGAACGGACTCATCAGCAGATCTTCCGGCGCTTGTGGTGAGTCTTCCGTGACGAGAAGTTTTTCGCCCAAGGTGGGCGACTGGTTGATGAAGTTCATGTTCTGTGCGTTTTGAAAATCCGTGCCATCTTCCACCTTGGGAAAGAAGAAAGGCCCGAAGATTCCCACGACTGCAACGAAGACGATCAGCGCGAGCGAGATCGTTGCAATTTTATTTTTCATCAGCCGGATGAATGCATCTTTCCAGTAGCCGACAACGGGACGGCTCAGCAGCTCTGCCTCGGAAGACTTGGCTGTCTGCGGTTTGAAAAGATCTGCAGACAGGACTTCATTGGCAGTCATTTCTTGCGGGGATTGGGTCTTGGTTGTCATTTTTCAGAAGTCCTTGTGTTTCAGCCAACCCGGATGCGTGGGTCGATAAGTCCGTAAAGGATGTCCGTGATGAGATTCATGATGATGAGAAATCCACCAAAAAACACGGTCAGTCCCATGATGACGTTGTAGTCTGAGTTTTGGATGGAACTCATGTAGGAGCGGCCCAATCCTGGGATACCGAACACGTTTTCCATGATGAGGGAACCCGACATCGTGAACACGAGAATCGGAAAAATAATCGAAATGATAGGCAAGATGGCATTGCGGATTTGGTGCATGACAATCAGCCTTGCAACCGAAACACCTTTCGCTTTCGCAGTTTTCACGTATTCGGAAAAGCCAACTTCAATCATCTGGCTTTTGAGCATACGGGTGATTGAAGCAATGATGCCGAGTGCCATGGAAATCGATGGCATGACAAAATCCCTGGGTTCTCCCCAGCCTGCGGGCCGCAACCAGCTCTCGGGGCTGATTTTGAGCACCGTCAGCGGATAAACTGCAAGTCCATACTGGAAAAGATATGCAAAAAGGAACGAAGGCAACGAAATTCCTGCAACGCAAAGAAACATCGCCATCCGGTCGATGAGGCCGTTGCGGTAGAGCGCTGCAACGATTCCCAGTCCGATGCCAATTGTAACGCCAATCAGCACTGAAACGATTCCAATCGATGCGCTGACAGGAAACTGTTCACGGATGATGTCGTTGACTTCGCGACCGATGGTCCTGAAGCTGGTTCCAAAATCTCCGTGAATAAAAACCTGTTTCAATTGAATAACGTATTGCATGTAGAGAGGCTTATCGAGACCGTAACGTGCTTCGAGGTTCTTGCGGGTTTCCTCTGGAATTTCTTTCGTACGCATCAGAGGGTCGCCAGGTACCGCGCGCATCAGGAAAAAAGTCAGCGTAAAAAGCGCGAGCAACGTAACAACGGCAAGGACGAGTCGTTGGAAAATAAATCGCAGAAGGCGCATCGCTTCCTTCCTCATTGTGACATGCACCGGGGTGCACGAGGTTCAACGTCATAAAAAATCCAGAAAACCTTCAAGGCTTTCGGAAAGATCACGAGTCTTGCCACGTCTTCAGACACAGGTCAAGTCGGAAGGATAAGAGAAAAGCCCTGAAATTTCAGGGCTTTTTGTGAGATTATTTCTTCGCGGAGGCTCCCGACCAAGACGCAAAGCGAAGGTCAGGGTCTTGGCCTATCTGGTTCCGGCGCACATTTTGAAGGCCATCGGCCAACAGGTATGCCCTTCCACGCTGAATAACCGGAACGATACCTGAATCATTGAGGATCAGCATCTTCTCTGCTTCGTGGAAAAGCTTCACCCGTTCAGACAGGTTGCCCGAGCGTTGTGCCTTGACAATCAGCTCATCGAAATTTTTGTTCACGTATCCACCGTGATTGTTGTCGTTCGTGGTGGTGAACAGGTCCATAAATGTCATCGGGTCGAGATAGTCTGGGCCCCATCCGCCGGAAGCAACGTCGAACTGACCATCACGCTGCTTCTGCAGACGGGTCTTGAAGGGAACGCTGTCGATTTTTACATCGGTGTCGAAGACTTTTTTCAGCAGGTCCTGGAAGTATTCTGATTCCTTCTTTGCCACTGTCGAGTCGCCCGCAAGGATTGAAAATGCAGGAACTTTGCTTTGCTTCGTTTCAGACAGGTATTCCTTGATGAGCTTCTTGGCACCGGCAATATCGCCATCGCGATAGTCGACCTTTGCTTCCTGGCGGTAGGTTTTGCCAGAGCCTGGCATGTAGTCTGGAACAAGTCCGAAAGCTGGCTTGTCTCCGGGAACACCTGTGACCTTGTTGATGTACTCGCGGCGGCTGATGGCGATGCGCAAAGCCTGGCGCAATTTCGGATTTGAGAACACTTTGCCCTGACGCTGGTTCATTTCAAGAAAGAACACTGCGCCGTCTGCAAAAGTCTTGACCTGCAGGCGCTCGCGCTGAGCTGTTTCGAGACGCTCCTTGTCGAGCCCCGTGAGGTCGAGACCGCCGGTGCGGAAGTTGTTGAAGGCAGCTCCGTTGTCTTTGAGCATCACGGGAGCTTCAATTGCGCGAAGCTTGACTGCACTTGCGTTCCAGTAGGTGGACGCTTTTTCCATGCGCATCGAACTTTCTTTTTTCCAGGCCACAAGCTTGAATGGTCCATTGCCGACGACGCTGTCGACGTTGGTTGAGAACTTGTCGCCGAACTTTTCAACGATATCCTTGCGAACCGGGAAAAAAGCCTGGAACGACATCAGCGACTTGAAGTACGCGACGGGATTTTCGAGTTTGATGACGAGCGTCGAATCGTTGGTCGCCTTGACGCCAAGCTCGCTCACGGGCTTCGTCTTTTTGATGACTTGGTTCGCGTTGAGGATTTGTGCCGTCACCGCAATAAACGAGTATTCACTTGCGAAATTCGGGTCGACGAGACGCTGGAATGCGTATTCGAAATCCTTCGCGGTGACTTTTTTGCCATCGTGCCATTTTGCATTTGGGCGAATGGTGAAGGTGTAGGTCTTGCCACCGTCGGTGACAGCCACATGGCTTGCGGTTCCAGGTACGATATTGCCGTTCTTGTCTGTGGTCATCAGACCTTCAAACATGTGGCCCAACCAAAAGTAAGAAACGGAGTCCACGCCCTTGTTGGGGTCCATGCTGGGTGGTTCATCTCCCATGTTGAGAAACACTTCCTGGTTGTTGCGCCGGTCGGCTTGCGAGTTTTGTTGCGCATTTGCCGAAAGGCTGGATGCTCCAACAGAAAGAATCGTGAGTGCAAGTGCACTTGATTTCAAAAAATTGAACATAATTTGTCTCCCCTTGGCCTCAGACGGAGTGCAAAAGACCGTGGTCGGTCTCGTACACGAAATTGGCCGGTGGGGCAATTTGATTCACTTGAATTGAGGTGTTCTTGCCGGTCGTTCCCGATTATGCGCTCGTGGCAAGTTGGCCGGGCACTGCGTCTTGCCCAATTTCGGTGCTCTCTGAATCGCCTGCCGCTGATGGAGGTGGAATGTCCTGGTTCTTTTCATCCGGGGGTTTTTGACCACCTGAATATGGGACAAAGTTGTCGGGCGAACCGTGCTTGGCAATGAACTGCTCGAGAACGGTTCTCTGTTCGGGTGAAATCTGCACGATGCGCACACCGAAACCGGAAACCTGGCCCTCGACGATGCGGGCAATTTTGCAAAGACATCGCAATTCCGTGGCTTCATCGTCGCCAGCCTTGAGCTGGATGATCGTTTCAAGCAACGTGCTTTGCACCTGGAATGGATACCTTTTGTGGTCCGAGCACAAAACGAACATGCCCGTTGCGGAGAGGTCCTTGGTCAGAAAGTGGTACTCGCTGCCGGTGCCGAGGCTTTTGAGGCTGATTTGGAGTTTCTGGGCTATGCGCAAGTTGTCGATGCGTTTGGGAGGCGCACTTTTCTTTTCGTCCTTCTTTTTGAGAAGGCTGTTGGCAACGCTGTCTTTCTTTTCAGTTTCGACGTCTGCTTTCTTTTTTGCCCAGAATGCCATGGTCGAAATCCCCCTTTTGGCTCTCTCCCCTTGTATCGGCTGAATTTGGCCGAAGGTAAGGCCTGCAGGCCGAGCAAGATTTGACGCCCCGGACGGCATCCAGTACCCATTGATGCAGGAGGCCCTGCCCATGATTGGAAGACTCACCGGGACACTCGTTGAAAAAGCGAGTGATTGCCTGATCTTGGATGTAAGCGGAGTTGGTTATGAGGTTTCTGTGCCGGCTTCGAGCCTGTGCCAGTTGCCTGGTGTCGGACAGCTTTTGAGTCTGTCGATTCATACCCACGTCCGGGAAGACAACATTCGACTTTTTGGGTTTTCCACCCGGGCAGACCGCAGTGTCTTTGAGATGCTTCTGAGTGTGAGCAATGTGGGTCCCAAGCTCGCAATGGCTTTGTTGGGGCCTTTTGAAGGCAAGGAACTCTGCAGGGTCATCGTCGAAGAGAACCTCGCGGCTCTCACTTCCGTTCCAGGAGTTGGTGCAAAGACGGCAGAACGGCTGATGCTTGAGCTCAGAACAAAAGCGCAGAAATTGCTGGCCATGCTCGATGGCAATGATTCCTCGAAATCCTCACGCGGCAAAAGCATGTCCCATCCGACACTCTCCATGCTTGCGCAGGAACAATGGCCCAAAGCCGACGTCATCGATGATTTGCGCAGCGCACTTCAGAATCTTGGATACAAGGACAAACAAATTTCCGAAGTCGTTGTGCCCTATCAGAAACGCGAATCATCCGGCGAAGAGCTGGTGCTCGAGGTTGTTCTGAAAGATGCACTCAAACAGCTTTCCGGACATTTGTTGGGGCGGTGATCATGGAAATCCAGGATCACATTGTTTTCAGCGAAGTCGCCCGTGTTCCTGATGCCATCGAGGGCGAGCGCACCGATCTTCGCCCCCATACGTTTGATGAATATCCAGGGCAAGATCGTGTCGTCGAGAACCTGAAGATCTACACGCAGGCGGCAAAGCTTCGTGGAAAAATGCTCGACCATGTCTTGCTCCATGGGCCACCCGGGCTTGGAAAAACGACATTGGCGGGGATTATTGCCCAGACCATGAACTGCACTTTGAAAATGACTGCCGGTCCTGTGATAGAAAGGCCTGCGGACTTGATGGGAGTGTTGGCAAATCTTGAGTCCAACACTGTTTTGTTCATCGATGAAATTCATCGTCTGCCGTCGCATGTCGAGGAAGTTTTGTATTCAGCCATGGAAGATGGGCGGCTGGATGTCATGATTGGACAAGGTTCTTCCGCCCGCTCCATCAGCTTTGAACTCAAGCCCTTTACCCTCATCGGTGCCACAACCCGTGCAGGCGCATTGAGTGCCCCGTTGCGGGATCGTTTTGGTATTGTTGAACATCTTGACTATTATTCGCCTGAAAGTCTTGCCAGGATTATTTCGCGAAGCTCGCGCTTGTTGAATATTGAAATCGACGTTGATGGCGCTTCCATCATCGCGGCTCGATGTCGCGGCACACCGAGAATTGCAAACATGCTCCTGCGGAGGGTGATGGATTTCACCCTCGTCAACGGCAGGAATTCAATAGATTCTGCATCCGCGGAATCTGCATTGGTCAGGTTGGGAGTGGACGCTCGTGGATTGGCCCGCATGGATCGCGAGTTTCTTCGTATCATGCGTGATCGGCACGATGGTGGACCCGTCGGACTGGAAGCAATTGCCGCGGCACTGAATGAGGAACGCACCACGCTTGAAGATGTTTACGAGCCCTATCTGGTGTCGATTGGATTTGTGAATCGAACGCCACGCGGTCGCCAACTCAGTTCTTCGGGCCAACAGCATCTGGCTGAGACGGAACGGCAGTTTGGCTTGAATTTTTAAGAGCCACGACTTCGGACTCTGAAATCGTGGACGGGACTCCTTCCCATCGGACACACGCTGCACGTGCCAACCTGCTCAGTGTCTGGGCGTCGTCAGTGTTCAGTTCCAATTGGCGTCCCAATTGGACGGCCCTGAGGTAGACGATGGCCCGGCGTTGCCCATTCTCACAAAGCGGAATGGTTTGCTTGAGGGCTGGTTTTTGCTTGAGCTCGACGATGTCGACAAGCAGACTTCTCAAATTCACGTGTAATCGAGGTGAACTTCCTGAAGTTTCATTGTCCGGATTCTTGAAACCGTCTTCAATCACGGTTGGCTTTTGGCCAGAGGCTTGTTCGCTTGCACCCGTTGGCAGCAGTGCCTCGGTTTTTGTCGGCACGGCTTCATCCAGCAAGGCGACGGTCAATCCGAACGATTCTTCGAACTGGGCACCTGCCAGGGTCAAGACAGTCGTTCCGTCTTCATATTCTGTTTTTTGAACCACCCAGGTCATCGTTTCTTGGCCAAAACGACGATTTTCGAAAGTCTGTGAACGGACTTTCACTACCTGATCAACGCTCGGATTTGAGGCTGTAGTGGAGTCCTCGGCCTGGGCAACCCCGCCAATCATGGCAAACAACGCTGGCAGCAGCCGGGTCACCCCCCGATTACGCCTGAAGTGAGTCAAAACTCTTTTCACATTGCCCCCCGGCATTCACCCCTTGGGTTTGACCAACGTCACCAAGGCGTGTCAGATGCTACTATCGGCATCCGCTGCAATAGCTGCAGTGGGCAGAGTTGTCGCAGATTTGGCGGAGTCGCGTAAAGCATGTCTCAATATGGCGTAGATCCGGAACTCATTCGTAATTTTTGCATTATTGCCCATATCGACCACGGCAAATCAACACTTGCCGATCGCATCCTGGAAAAGACGGGAGCGGTTGCCGATCGCGAGAAGCAGAATCAGATTCTCGACAGCATGGAGCTCGAACGTGAGCGTGGCATCACCATCAAAGCCCAGACGGCCACTCTGTCTTATAATGCGAAGGATGGAAAAACCTACACACTCAACCTGATCGACACTCCCGGACACGTCGACTTCACCTATGAGGTCAGCCGAAGTCTGAGTGCTTGTGAAGGAGCGCTGTTGGTTGTCGACGCCACACAGGGAGTTGAAGCCCAGACTGTTGCGAACGTGTATCTGGCGATGGACAACAAAGTCGAAATTTTTCCGGTCATCAACAAAGTGGATTTGCCAAGCGCAGACTATGAACGCGTTTGCATGCAGATCGAAGAGGAGCTTGCAATTGATACATCGCATGCAGCTCCTTGCAGCGCCAAAACAGGCATGGGTGTTGAGAATATTCTCGAAAATGTGGTGCACAACATTCCGGCTCCCCCAGACAACCGAAGCAAACCGCTGCGCGCGCTCATCTTCGACAGCTGGTTCGATAGTTACCAAGGAGTCATTGTTCTTGTTCGGGTCATGGACGGGGCGGTGCGGATTGGTGATCGCATCACCATGATGAGTTGCGGCAAGAGTTTTGAAGTGCAAAAAGTTGGCGTGATGTGCGTCCGCGCCTTTCCCCGAGAAGTATTGAGCGCGGGAGAGGTGGGTTATATCATTGCCAACGTCAAGGACGTACGCGACACCCGCGTGGGTGACACGATCTGTTCTGAAGGCTCACAGGTTGAACCACTTCCTGGTTTCAAGAAGGCAAAGCAGATGGTTTTTGCCGGTGTGTTTCCGGTCGAATCAAACCAATATGAAGCCTTGAAGGATGCACTTGCGAAGCTCACCCTCAATGACAGTTCGCTGAGCTATGAACCAGAAACGTCGGTGGCACTTGGTTTTGGTTTCCGTTGTGGCTTCCTTGGACTTTTGCACATGGAAATCATCCAGGAGCGGCTTGAACGGGAATACGGAATGAATCTCATCTTCACGGCGCCCACATGTGTCTATGAAATCATCACGACCAAGGGCGAACACATGCGGGTCGACAACCCTGCGATGTTGCCGGTTGCGACGAGTATCGACAAGTTTCTTGAACCTTTGGTGGTGGCAACATTCCACTTGCCTCAGGAATATTTGGGCGCCGTCATGGGTCTGCTCTCTGAGCGTCGTGGTGTGCAGTTGAAAATGGACTATCTTTCCCAGAGTCGCGTCATGCTTCAGTATGAATTGCCGCTCAACGAAATGGTCTTCGACTTTTTCGACAGACTCAAGAGTGTCTCGCGTGGTTATGCGAGCATGGATTATGAATTCTTGGAGTACCGTGATTCCGATCTCGTCAAGCTCGATATTCTCGTGAATGCCGAGCCGGTGGATGCTTTGTCCTGTATTGTCCACAGGTCAACCTCGTTCGAGCGGGGCAAGCTTTTGGTCAAAAAGCTCCGCCAGGTGATCCCCAGACAACAATTCGAGGTTCCACTTCAGGCCGCAGTTGGTTCAAAAATTATTGCCCGTGAAACACTCAGCGCATTGCGTAAGGATGTGACCGCGAAGTGCTATGGGGGCGACATTTCCCGAAAGAGAAAGCTTCTGGAAAAGCAAAAAGAAGGCAAAAAGCGCATGAAGCAGGTTGGTTCTGTGGAAATTCCGCAGGAAGCTTTCATGGCCATCCTGGATTTGTCGGACGTTGAATAACCGATTCAAGGATTTGTCAAATATGATGATGAATGGAGCGGGGGTGAAATTGCGTGGGCCGGTGATCCGGATTGTGGCGGCATTGGCAATGATTATGGTTATGGCCTCTGCCTGGGTGGTCTGGCCCGCTGTGAGCTTTCTCTACAGGGAAAGAACTCTCGCGGAAGCGGTGCGAAAATATTCTGAAACATCGGGAATTCTGATGACGGCCGACGATGATGTTCGCGGCTATCTGGTCAAACTGGCAAGCCACTACAAATTGCAACTCGCTGAGGGTGATGTCGAGATTGACTATTTGGACACACCTGAGGCCTTTGGTGTTCCAGGCCGTATCGGATACACTCTCTTTGCCAAAGTCGACTTTCATGGCTTTCGCGCGATACCGCTGGTGGCCCAAAGGTCGTTTGTCGTGACGTCCAGAAAAGCCGATTGAGCTCCGTGCCGAATGCCAGGTTTTTGCGAAGTGACAGGGAGTCATCATGAGCGCAGAAAAATGTCAGGAGTTGTTGAACACGCTTTTGGATTATTCGTGTTCTCCTGAATTCTCCGATCAAATGAGCATCGCGCGCGAATTGTTTGCCATCGCAACCGGCAAGGTCAACGATGACGACCCTTTCTATGACAACCGTATGTGTTCGTTTCAGGAATATTTCCTGTTTGATTATCGCCTTTCGGATGTCTTCTCGGGTTCCACCGTTTTCGAATTGTATCTGTTGCAGGCGCAATCGAGGTTGAGCCCGGATGAGCTCAACAATTTCGAACAGCTTCGGAGTTTCCGTCACTCATTGTTTCTCGTTGAAAAGGTTTTGCCACAAAGCCTGGTGGTCACCGACCTAATCGCCCAACAGAGATTTGAAGTTTATTCACTTTCGGAATTCATGTTTGCCGGTTTCGAGGCTGGCCTCGTTTTTGAAGGCCGTGCAGTGACCTTCAATGGTGTCGATTATTTTACTGGCGCTTTCATCATCCACCCTGAAGATGTTCGTGGAAAAATAGAAAAATACGTACGGCAATTTCTGGTCAGCGGCATTCATTGCAATGCCCAGCACACGGCCGACTGGCGAGCGGAACTCACACGCAGACATTCATTGCTGTCGTCTGTCAGCGAACAAAAACGGGTGGCGGAATCTGCGGACAAGAAAAGAGCCATAGACATGCTCAAGGCCAACAAGCAGTTGGTCAGTGTTTCCAGAATTGTCAGTTCACCCCACCTGGTGATGGCGATTGGCCGTCAGGAGCAGGTTTCGCCGAGCGTTCCGGAAACGTCGTTTTACGATGCTATTCCGCTCATTCACAAACTCGCTTACTGCGAGATGAAGAGCTACCGCTACAAGCACATTGGTCCGGAAAAAGTCTACACCCTTGAGGCTGATGATCAGGGCAAGATGGTTCTTGCACCGTCGCTCAATCACCCGAACTCCGAGCCACCTGCTGTTGTGCCAAGCTCAGGCAAGGCTATTTGATCTGTTCGAGTCGTCGCTGAATTGTTGAGAACGGAAAGCGACGTAACGTCTGCAGACTCAAAATTTTTGCTTTGTGTCCAGCAATTTTTCAATTGCCAGCGTCAGCTCCCTGGAATCAGGCTCAGTTGAGCTTGGAAAGACGTTGGCAACTTTGCCCTGCTTGTCGATCAGGTACTTCCAGAAATTCCATTCAGGTGTTTTGCGGGTTGAACTGTTCGGATTTTGGATGGTCAGGAATTCATAAACGGTTGAGCGGGGAAGCGAGGTGACGTTGACCTTTGAAAACATGGGGAACGAGACCTTGAACTTGAATTCGCAGAATTTTTTCACTTCCGAATTGCTGCCAGGCTCTTGCCCGCCAAAGTCATTCGAGGGGAAGCCCAAAACTATAAATCCCTTGTCTTTGTATTTGCGGTAGGTCTCTTCGAGCCCTCTGTATTGTGGGGTGTAACCGCATTGCGATGCTGTGTTCACGACCAGCAGGACTTTGTTTTTGTATTGGCTGAACAGCACAGGTTTGCCCGAGATGTCGTCGGCGGATAAAGAGTGAAAACTTGCATTGCGGCTTTGGCTGACGGGCTGTGGAGGAGATGACTTTGCAAATCCCTGCTGGGGAAAGAGCAGAAAAAAAGAGGTTGATGCCAATGCAAATGGATTTTTTACAAACCAACAGAAATGCAAATTTATTCTCACGCCGAGACTCCTCTCAAAGGACTGAAGTGAGTCTAGCAGAGAGGCTGCGTTGAAACTATCGGCCTTTCTTTTCGGGCGGAAAAAGCAGTGGCTCGCCCTCTCGTGGTTTTGCCGGGATTTTCTCGATTGAATCCGTTTCGAGTTTGTTTGAAGTTGTTCGTCTCTGGTGACAATGTTGAGCTGCAGCCACTTCATCCTCATGCAGTACCGATGTTTCCTGAAAAATACCATTGATGTAGCTGGTTTGGGTGAGCAGGTTGTTGTCTGTGATGGACTCATACTCTGTCTCATCATCTTCGCCAGGCTGGATGGAATTCAGATCGCTGCCCGATTCGATTCCAGGCCCAACTCCGCCGTCGAGACCGAGGAGAAGTGCGTTCGTTCGTGTGTCGATCCGGCGCTCGAGTTCAATGCCGAGGTCGATTGGTACTTCATCCATGGGTAGAACATGACGATGAGGGTTGACCGTTCTCAGTACTTTTCGTTTTTTCGCTGGCTTTTGTGAAAGTGTTTCACTTGATTCATCATGTGTCATGAATTGACCTCCAGGGTTGGGCTTGTTTCACCAAACACCGGGGAACTGCCGTTGTCATGAATCCTATTCGGTTTGTTCCTGAAAGGTAACGATCCGATTCTTAAGTGGAGGAAAGGTTTGCAAGTGTGAACGTCCGTACGCTGTTGCTTTTGCCTCGAACGACGTCCTCGGCAACAAAAACAAGTTTCTCGGGATGACGGAGTCGATTCAAAACCTCTTCCGTGGCCAACACATCAACCAGGTGCTTTTTCGTTAGTGCTTCCACCCTCGAGGCCGTGTTCACCGTATCACCAATAATGGTGTATTCTCGCCTGAATTCTGCGCCAACATCGCCAACAACCGCAACGCCGGAATGAAGGCCAATTCCAATACTCAGGGGCTCTTCCGAATTGGCGAGGCGAACCTTGTTCAATTCGGCAACGGTTGTTCGCATCCGGGCGACACAATCGAGGGCTTTGTCGGCATGACCGGCATCGGCAAGCGGTGCGCCAAAGTAGGCCATGAGACCATCACCAATGTACTTGTCGAGGGTTCCTCCGCATTCGAAAATGCATTTCACAAGCCGCTCGTGAACCGAATTCAACAAACGGACAATCTCGTGACCAGACATGTTTTCACTGATGCGGGTGTAATCTCGAATGTCCACAAACAGAACCGTGACATCCATTTCCTTTCCTTCACGATTGATGTCCTTGCTGGATGCAAGAAAATCAACGACGCCAGGCGAAAAATAGCGCAACATTTTTTCACGGCCGATTTGTTCCTCGTAGAAACGAATCACAAGGTCCTTGAAGCGAAGTGTCAGAAAATGGCCAATCAAGCAGGTTGTCAAAATCAAAAAGCTACCAAATACGATTGAGTCGCGAGGTACGTTTGCCTCCAGGGTGATCACCAGCATTGCCAATAGTCCCGTGAGTCCTGTGAGCACGATATGTCTTGTACTGAAATAGAACCCTGCCAGATGGATGAGCATCATCATGAAGGATAGTGACAAAAGACCGATAGCGACCTGGACTGTGGGCCATTCGGGTGAGTCCCAAGCGGAGAACCACTGTTTCAGAAGCAAATAGACAAAAGGAACATCGATGAGAGGGAGGGCATAGGTCACAATTCTCCCGAATGTTCTTTCCTGCTTGGCAGCGACTCCCAAAACTAGCGCAACGAAAAGGTATATGACGAAAATTTTTTCATTTCCCCGAAGGGAATCCACATCCAAAATCCAAGCCAGCATCAAATGCACCAGAAAGAAAAGTGAGATGATGAAAAATCTAATCTTGGCCAGGATACGAGTGTTTGCAATGCGCTCAATGTCGATTTGTTTCAGGAGTGCTTCATCACTGGTTTTGGAAGTTTGGCTTTTCGTCATGATTTTCAAAATCAACTCCAGGTTCTGTTTCCAGTATTTGCCGTAATATACCAGTGAAGAGCTTTGAGCTCATTCAACGGGATACAAATTATATGACGGAATTGCGCCAGATGTTCTCAGGTTTCCGGGGAGGAAACTGGCGTGCGTGCTTTGGAGTTTTGTTCAGCAAGGCAAGAGGTCTAGCCCGACGGCCTGTTTCGGCTCGTGGGCAGCAATCAGGTTCCTGATGCTGTTTTCAAGAACAGCGGCAGAGTTTGAGGGATTCTTGGGCTGACGGGAGCTTCGTTGGATAGTATTTTTTTTCGAACAGTTCGCTATTCCAAAACCACAACCGTCGCTCCGTCTCCACCTTCGCCGGAAGTGCCAGGTCGGAAGCGGAGCTTGTAACTGCAGGTCTGAAGAAATTCGCGCAATGCGGCTTTCACACGTCCAGTTCCGTGCCCATGAACAACAACGATGGTGTGAACGTCGTCGCGCCAGGCCTTGTCGATAAAGCGTTCGACATGTTCAATGGCGGTGTCGACCAGATGACCGCGCACGTCGACCGTGTTGTCGCGGGTGGGCAAAACCGGATCAATCGTCATGTCGAGTTTGTTCTTTTCCTTCTGTCCTATTGAGACTCCACTGCGTGGAGTTTTGCTCGCTGGCATGTTGCTCTGGCGTGCGGATTCTTCAATGGTCATCAGCGCACTGTGATGAATTTTGGTTTTGATGAGGCCAAACTGGCATTCAACGAATCCCTTGCCGTCGGCGGCCCGCAAAACTTCTCCCGGTTTTTCGAACTGTGTGCATTTGACCCTCTGGCCCGGCTTCCATTCGCGCGCTGGCTGCACCGCTTTTCGCTCGCGCGCTTCGGCGAGTACTTCGTCTGCTTTTGAGCTTGCGTCTCCGATGTCATCCAGCAATTCAGTTCGTCGGGCGTTGATTGAATCTGTTGCGTGGTCGAAAGCCTTGCGCATGACATCGAGACTGCTGCGGGCTTCGTCGATGAGGTCACGATGGGTGAGCTTTGCGGGGCGGCG
>JBMSQQ010000089.1:0-13830 GCA_049423385.1 Silvanigrellaceae bacterium
TTGACCACAAACATAGGAAAAACGCCGATGCCAGCGCCAACAAACGCACAGCTCGTCGAGTTCTACAAAGACATGCTGCTGGCCCGTCGCTTCGAGGAGCGATGCGGCCAATTGTACGTACAGCAAAAATTTAGTGGCTTTTGTCACCTCTACATTGGCCAGGAGGCAGTCTCAACGGGGACCCTCAACGCCATTCGAAAGGGACAGGATTATGTGATCAGCGGATATCGCGATCACGTCCAGCCAATAACGTTGGGCATGACGGCGCGTGAAGTGATGGCTGAAATGCTCGGCAAATCGACGGGTTGTGCCAGTGGGCGTGGCGGGTCGATGCACATGTTCTCGCAAAAGCTGCGCTATCTTGGCGGTCACGGCATCGTCGGTGGCCAGGTTCCCTTGGCTGCAGGAGTGGGTTGGAAGATTCGCTCGATGAAGGAAGACCTTGTTTGTCTTTGTTTCATGGGTGATGCCGCCATCAACCAAGGCCAGTTCCATGAGGCACTCAACATGGCTGCCATTTGGGATCTCCCAGTGGTGTTCATCATCGAAAACAACCTTTACGGAATGGGAACCGCAATCTCGCGGACCTGTAGCCTGAATGTTCTGGCTGATCGCGCCAAGGGCTATGCCATGCGCCAGGCAGTTGTTGACGGACGCAACGTGCTCAACACCTACTCCCAGATGTACGAAATCATCGAGGAAACCCGCAAGACCAACAAACCAATTCTTGTGGAAATGCAAACCTACCGCTTCCGTGGACACTCAATGTCCGACCCGCAAACTTACCGTTCCAAGGAAGAAGTCGAGCGCGAGCGTTCACAAGACTGCTTGCAGACTTTGCGTGATCACATGGTGGCCAAGGGCGTTGCAACGGATGACGACTTCGACAAATGGGAAGAGGAAATCTCTGAAGTTGTCGAGGACTCTGTTGTGTTCGCCGAGGAGTCTCCCGAACCGGAACTCCACACGATCTACGACCATGTGTTGGCCCCTTAACAAACCGGATTTGAGTTCAAAGAGGTTTCTTGAAAATGGCAGTCATTAGTTATCGAGAAGCATTGCGCCAGGCCATGACCGAGGAAATGGAACGCGACCCAACCGTTTTCCTGATGGGCGAAGAAGTGGGCGAGTATAACGGTGCTTACAAAGTCTCAAAAGGAATGCTGGCCCAGTTTGGTCCGATGCGGGTTGTGGACTCTCCGATTTCCGAGGCCGGATTTTGTGGCCTGGGTGTTGGAGCGGCGATGGTTGGAATGCGTCCCATCATCGAAATGATGACCTGGAACTTTGCGATTCAGGCCTTCGACCAAATCATCAACCATGCAGCAAAAATGTATTACATGAGTGGTGGCCAGTTTCCGATTCCGATGGTCATCCGCGGACCCCACGGCGCTGCCCACATGCTGTCGGCACAGCACTCTCAGTGCGTTGACCACATGCTCGTCAATGTTCCTGGAATGATTGTCATCAGCACCGTCATTCCTGCGGATGCAAAAGGCTTGATGAAGTCTGCAATCCGCAACAACAACCCTGTTTGCTTCCTGGAAAGTGAAATGATGTACGGCCGTGAGGGCGAAGTCCCTGATGGCGAATACCTGATTCCAATCGGTGTTGGAGACATCAAGCGCAAAGGCGAGCACGTCACGTTGGTTGCCTGGAACAAAATGGTTTACCTGGCTCTTGAGGTTGCTGAAGAGTTGGCTCAGGAAGGCATTGAAGTAGAAGTTTTGGACCCACGCACTCTTCAACCTCTGGACGAAAACCTCATTTTCGAATCTGTTCGCAAGACCCACAGATTGGTGGTGTTGGAAGAAGGCTGGGGAATTTCGACGATTGGAAATTACATCGTCGACCGCACGGTCACCGAGTGCTTTGATGAACTCGATGCGCCACCGGCGCGTGTGCACAACCACTTCGTGCCCATGCCCTACAACGAAAATCTTGAGCATGAGGTGCTGCCAAACAAGGAGCGCCTGACAGCTGCAATCAAAAAAGTCATGTACCGCTAACAACTCGTTCCACGAAAGAGGCTGAATGCTATGGCAACTGTGATGGAAATGCCCAAACTCTCCGATACCATGAAAGAAGGTGCAGTCGCGCGTTGGTTGAAGAAGGAAGGTGAAAAGGTCACGGCTGGACATCCGGTAGTTGAAATTGAGACCGACAAGGCGACGATGGAGTTTGAATCACCCGCGTCTGGAACTCTCATCAAAATCATCGTGGGCGACAAGCAAACATGCGACTTGAACGCTCCCATCGCTGTCATCGGCAAGGCCGATGAAAATTGGCAAGAGGCACTCGACAAATACTCCGCCAAGAAAAAAGGCGGAGCCGCAGCTCCAGCCAAGTCATCTGCACCAGCCGCAGCAGCACAAACGGCTTCGACGGCGGCGGTAGCGTCTTCAGCAACGGCTTCGGCCGTGCCAACCTCAACACTCGATCGTTTGCGTGCAAGTCCATTGGCCAAGCGTGTTGCTGCGGACAAAGGAATTGATTTGCGCAGTGTTCAAGGCTCGGGTCCCAATGGTCGGATTGTTGTTCGCGATGTGGAAAATCTGAGTGGTGGTGCATCCGCTGGAGTGTCTTTGCCAGGCTTTGTAGCTGCACCTGCCGCCGAGATGGAAAAGGTTCCACTCAGCATGATGCGCAAGACAATCGCCCGTCGCCTTGTGGAGAGCACAAGCACGGCTCCCCATTTCTACCTCACCGTCAGCATCAACATGGGTCCTTTGCTGGCATGGCGCAAAGCAACGATCGCCAAGGTCAGCGAAACTGAGAAATTTTCTGTCAATGACCTGATCGTGTTTTTGGTTTCGCGCGCTCTGCGGAAGCATCCGAACATCAATTCGTCTTGGCAAAACGATTTCATTGCCCAGTACAACTCCGTCCATATGGGCGTTGCAGTTGCATTGCCGGCAGGACTCGTGACTCCTGTGGTTCGGCACGCCGACAAACTCAGCCTTGTTCAAATCGCTCAAAAGAACCGCGAGCTCATCAAGCTTGCGCGTGACGGAAAGTTGCAGCCCGACGACTATGCCGGCGGAACATTCACGATTTCGAACCTTGGCATGAGCGGAATCGAGGAATTCACAGCGATCATCAACCCTCCCCAGGCCGCAATTCTGGCGGTCGGTTCAACCGTTGCGACTCCTGTTGTCAATGAAGATGGCGACGTTGAAGTCGAGCAGCGGATGCGCGTGACGCTCAGTTGTGACCATCGAGTCATCGACGGTGCCCAGGGAGCGGAATTCCTCAAGACGTTGAAAACCTATTTTGAAGATCCCATGGCGTGCCTGTTCATGGGGTAATCCCAAAAGTCACGCTGTTGGCAGTTCCAACCTGAGTCAAATGCCCTGTGGGGAGAGATGCTCCACTGGGCATTTTGGTTTATCCTCCAGGCAGACAAAGATTCCGTGGGAGAAAATTTCATGGCCGACGATTCCAAAAAGCGACCCGATGATTCCGCAGAGACCGTTCGACTGAATGTTTACCTGCAGGAAAGCGGAGTGGCATCAAGGCGCAAGGCTGATGAATTGATTTCGGCAGGCATGGTCAAGGTCAATGGAAAAGCCGTGACACAATTGGGTGCCCGCATCCTGCGGACCGACAAGGTGCACGTGCACGGCAAACTTCTCGCAGGAAAGAATATTCCAAAGGTCGTTTATCTACTCAACAAGCCTGACATGTGTCTGACGACCCGTTTTGATGCCAAAGGCCGTCGAACAATTTTTGATCTTCCTGCGGTAAAAAGCTTGCCTCCCAACGTCCAGGCGGTGGGTCGTTTGGATTATAGAAGTGAAGGATTGCTGCTGCTGACCAACGACGGCGATCTTGCCTATGCGCTGACGCATCCTCGATTTTCGGTTGAGAAAACTTATGCGTTGCTTGTGGCTGATGGCGTCACAATTGAAGATGTGGAAAAAATGCGAGCCGGAGTGATGCTCGACGATGGAATGGCAAAAGCCGTGAGTGTCAGGTTGGGCAACAAGGAACGCATGGGTGCCTCGCGCGGACAATGGCTTGAACTTGTCGTCACCGAAGGGCGCAATCGCTTGATTCGCCGCATGGCAGAAACCATCGGTTTGAAAGTTGTCAGACTCGTGCGTGTCGGGATGGGTGACGTTATTTTGCCTGCCACACTCAAGCCTGGACAGGCGATCGTTGTTGATTCCGGTTCACGGCAACAACTTGAGCAGATTAAAATCGAAATGTTGAGTGCAACTGAATCGATTGGAAGACCATCGAACAACGCCGCTCGTCTTGATGAAGCAATTCTGGCCAAGCGCAAATTGCGCAGGCAGATTAAATTGAATGATGAGGAATATGCAATTGAGTCATCTCGGCGTTCAGCGGAGGCTTCCGTTCAGCGCAAACAGCGGGCCCAGCGTTTGCGGGATAATCATGAAGAGCAGATTCAGCAGGACAGTAAGCCAATTCCTGTAAAAAAATCAGAACGCAGCCGGGAACGCTCAGGAAAATCCGCTGAGGCTGTCGCCGGGCCGCGGCCTGTTCGGCGCACGGGTGCTGGGGGACCACGTCCCGTGAGCCGTGCAAATGAAGAAGGCCCTCGCCCGGTACGTCGCGATGGCGGCGATGGGCCAAGACCAGTGCGGCGAGACAGTGTCGATAAACCTAAAAATGTTCGTCATTCGGAAACAGACCGTAATCCGCGGCAAAGCAGCAAGCGGCCATTTTCAAAGTCCGAAGATAAGGTGAGATCAGATTCCAGGAATTCATCAACTTCGGGCAAAAAATCCAAGAGTTCCACCCGCAAGGGAAAGCGTTGAGCGAGTGGTTGCAAACTTCCGATTTTCGGTGTTCGTCATAACTTTCTGAAATTTTAACTGAAAATCAATTTTCTCCAGATTGGTTCCGGGAAGTCCGATATAGCCAATGGAGGAAGACGCAATGGTGACGAAGTATATTTCACTGATTTTACTGATGAACTTTGCGACATCCTGTGGAGAATCCTCCTATATCTCCGGTGGTCCAGACAATTCCGGTGGCAAAAATGTTTCAGCAGATGCGGAGGGAGCTGGAAAAAACGGCAAAGCATCTGCAGCGCCCGAAGCAATCGGAAATAAGATTGCGGCTCCGGGTCAGAGCCTGGATCTCTACGCAATCGTGGACATCTCGGGCTCACTGGGCAAGACTGACCCCAATTGCACAAGATTTGAAGCGTTGAAGACTTTTTTCAAGGAATTGAAGACGACCTTGGGAGAAAATACCGATGCGCGTCTCACTTTGACGGTATTCAGCAGCCAAGCTCGTTTCGTAGGAACGGATGAAGGATTTCTGAAGTTTTCGGACGCCGAGATAGACGCGAAGTATCGGCCATCGATTTGCGTTTCCAGTGGCAGCACAAATATTTCAAGGGCGTTTGCCCTGACAAAGGATGCGGCTGTCGGGCTGATGAAAACGTCACCTAAAAAGGTTTCAAGTGTATTGGTTTTCTCTGATGGAATGCCAACAGACATGCCATTACCCATCGATGCGGCGGCTCAATTGCGGAGTGTCTTTCCAGACCGGGTGTTTGGAGTCCTTTTGGGCGAGGTCAACGTGTCAGGATCACCAACATCAGGCGGAGTAATTACCGTTGGAGGTATAACGGTTGTCACAGGGCCTACCACAGGAACTGGAAGTGTAACGGCAAGCCCAGAAGCCTTCATGAATCAGGTGACCGATTCACCCGATCGTGTTCGACGCGTCAACAAGGCAACCGATCTGGCCAGTGCGTTGTCGAGTTTCTTGAAGTAGTTGTTTTGTTGCGTCTGCTGATCATCATCTGTGCCCGGAATAGCCCACCTTTTTTTCAAAATACTGAATTTTTTCAATTGATTCGGATTGTTTTAAATCTGCCCAATTGGAAAGCTTTCAAAACTTGAGTGAAGGGGGTCCTGGCATTACCGCTCCGTCAATGGAGGAGCGCGTGGATTATCGGCATCTGATTCCAAGTCAAATTAAAGATCGTTTCACCTTTTTTATCGCTTATGTTTGCCTCATGGTTGCGCTTGCAGAAATTGGCGCGGCGTTGAGCCGGGTCAATTTGGGATTCAGCACACTCTGGCCCCCCAGCGGGCTGTTTATTTCAGCTCTCGTGTTTTCAAACAACAAAACTTCGGATTGGCGAGATGTCTTCTTGGCTTCTGCAATCGCCAATTTGGTCACGGATACAATCTTTCACGGCTCGAACCTTGGAATCACTCTGTGTTTTATAGCAACAAATTCGGCGAGTGCATTCCCTGCTGCGCTTATTGCCAGACGATTTATTTCAAAAACACAAACTCTCAATCGATTGAATGAGATGCTCATTTTCCTCTCCTGCGGGTTTTTGATTCAGTCTCCAATCGCGGCAACCATTGGACTTTGGCTGCAGTCCATATTTTTTGATCAGGAATTTACCATTTTGAGATGGTTCACTTGGTGGTCTTCCAACGCGCTCGGAATTTCTTGTTTTGGAATCCTTTCTTTTTCGCTTCTCAAATGGCTATCCATGGTGTTGACCTCAGGGGTCAGGAAAGAGAAAGAGCTGCTTGCGAAACGGGTGATGTTTGACGGTCGACCAGGTGAGTTTGCAGCAATCTGGCTGATGCTTTTGTTCTCGTTTGTGAAAGTGCAAAGCAATTTCACTGCTCCTGTGGGGTTGTTCGTGAACAACTTTCTCCTTTTCGTCATGGCATATCGATTTGGCATCATGCATTCCAACTTTGCACTGGCGATGGTCTGCATTTTGAGACTTACCCACGCATGGGAAAGCTGGATTCATATGGTGCCATTCATGAGTGCCGTTTTACCTTTTTCAAGCCTCACTCGGTTGGATTCAGAACTGGTCATTATTGCGTCTGTTCAGACTTATCTCATTGAGCGAGGGGTACTGGTCAATCTCGCTGCAGCCTTGTTTGCAGATTTGAATCGCAAACAAAGTGAACTGCAGGATGCATCGGACTCGCGCGCACGTTTGCTCGCAAGGATGAGTCACGAGATTAGAACTCCATTGGGCGGAATGCTGGGAATGGTGGAAGCATGGGCAATGAAGCAAAATTCATCAAAGCACTCTCAAGATTTGCAGATGGTTCTCAATTCGGCGGAACAGCTCAAACGCGTCATTGATGACGTCTTGGACTTTTCCAAGTTGTCAGCCGGTAAAATGCGCGTGGAGGTTGTGAGGTGCAATGTTCGCGAACTCTTTCACGAACTGGTCTCATTGCATTCAGGTGATGCCGACAAAAAGGGACTTTCACTTGAACTAAAAATTTCTGATCAGTTTCCCGACATCATCGAGATTGATCCATTGCGGCTGAGGCAGATCGTGAATAATTTGCTCGCCAATGCAATTAAGTTCACACGTCAGGGATGGGTGCGGATGAATGTTGAGGACAAGTCTTCTTGGGATTCCGTGCCTCAAATGTTGCGAATTGAGGTTGAGGATTCTGGAATCGGAATTTCCGAGACATCGTTGCAGAGTCTTTTCCAGCCATTTGAGCAGGCTGGCAATGAAACAACAAGAGCCTATGGCGGTACAGGCCTGGGACTTGCGATTTGTCGTGAGTTGTGTGATCTGCTCGGCGGGAAAATTTCGGTCAGCAGCACACGCGGTGTGGGAACGCGATTTGTGGTCGAGATTCCGTATGCGCCTTCCGACGAAGTGATTGAACATCAGAGGGAGTCCTTTCTGAAGACCGAAGATGCTCCGAAGTTTGCTACTGCCCAGGACAAAGGTATTTCAGTCCTTGTTGTGGAGGATGATCCCATCAACCAGATTGTTGCAACGCGATTTCTTGAGGCGGAAGGGTATGAGGTGATTGCCGTCGACAATGGCTCTCGGGCTTTAGAATTGCTGCAGGACCAGCCGGGAAAGTTTGCGCTGGTGCTGATGGACTACTTCATGCCAAAAATGGATGGATGCGAAGTGACCCGAAGATTTCGCGCATCGGAGAGGGAGTTTGGAGAATTCAAACATTTGCCGATCGTTGGACTCACAGCATCAATTCTTGATTCAGACCATCAACGTTGCCGCGAAGCCGGAATGGATGACGTTTTGCTCAAGCCTTTGGAGCGAAAAAACTTGCGGGCTTTGTTGAACAAATATTTGGCCGCCTGAATGTTGTTTTTGAGTATGGCGTCAGATTCTGGATTTTCGCAGCCGTTTTATTCCTGGATTCCAGATTAAAAGACATCCGATGTGCAGGCACAGTTGTATGCCGACTTGTTCGAGCTTTCCCGCCAATCCTTCAATGCCTTTTCGTTGGCTTCAGGCCAGTATTTTACACTGCGTTGATAAACCCGTGCGTCCACTGCCAATCCGGTTTTTCGACTGAGAGCCCCCTCGCAGACACAACCTCTAATCTTCGGTTGAGCGCACTTTTCGCGAGCCAAATATGCACGGTCGCCATAGCTCAAGCAAGTCGCTGCCAGGTTCGCGTTCAACTGAAACTGGTCCGCAGCGCTCGCTCTGTTTGACATGTACAACTCATCGCAATTTTGCTCTTTGCCGGAGTCAGCTCCAACAAACTGCCAGTGACAACTCGCCATGAAAGAATACCCGCGAGGTGGCAAACTTGAGGATTGCAACAACGGTTCGAGACTCGCCGTGGAGGAGGTGCACGCTGCAGTCAACACGACGGCAGTTGCAGCAATGACCGCCGACAATGATTTGCCCGACATAAAACTTCCTCCCCTCGTCTATTGTTGAGTGAATCGGAACTTCGTTTGTACAAGTTTAACTTGTATTTTTTGGCTCGGATTCAGGTCTTCGCCCGTGTTGGTTTTTAAGGTTCAAGTGTTCAAAATAACTATAAATTTTTGATGTTGGCTTTTTCGTCAAAGGCGACAAAAAGGGGAGTCCCAAAACAGGGACTCCCCTTTTCCAGAGTATTGGTGAGGGCAGGTTGATCACATGTCAAAGTCGCCCATGCCGCCCATTCCACCCATACCGCCCATGCCGCCCATGCCTGGCATTCCTGCTCCGGCTGTTTCCTTCTTGGGCTTTTCAGAAATCATTGCGTCTGTCGTCAGCAACAAGCTGGACACAGAGCTTGCGTTCTGGAGTGCGCAACGGGTCACTTTGACAGGATCAATGACACCAGCGGTCAGCAAGTCTTCGTATTTTTCTGTCAGAGCGTTGAAGCCCCACGAAGCGCTTGTGTTGCTGAGGATCTTGTCGACCACAACGCTTGGCTCGAAGCCACCGTTGGTCGAAATGATGCGCACAGGCTCTTCAAGAGCGCGGCGGACCAACTCGATTCCAGCGTTCTGCTCGGGGTTTTCACCCTTCAGGTTTCTCAGCTCAAGAGAGGTTCTGAGAAGTGCAACGCCACCGCCTGCGACGATGCCTTCAGCAACAGCCGCGCGGGTGGCGTTCAGAGCGTCTTCAACGCGAGCCTTCTTTTCCTTCAGTTCGATTTCGGTTGCTGCACCCAAGCGAATGACTGCCACGCCGCCAGCGAGTTTTGCCAGACGCTCCTGGAGTTTTTCGCGGTCGTAATCGGATGTGGTTTTTTCAATCTGTGAACGGATTTCAGCAACTCGACCCTTGATGGTTGCCTCTGTTCCCTTGCCGCCTGTGATGATCGTGTTTTCCTTGTCGACAACAATCTTCGCAGCCTGGCCGAGTTCAGCAAGACCCGTGGTTTCGAGCTTCATGCCCAAGTCTTCAGAGACGACAGTACCGCCTGTGAGGATGGCGATGTCTTCGAGCATGGCCTTGCGGCGGTCGCCGAATCCTGGCGCCTTGACTGCACAGACCTTGAGGTTGCCGGAAAGGCGGTTGAGCACGAGCGTTGCCAATGCTTCGCCTTCAACGTCTTCAGCAATGATCAGCAAAGGACGCGAGCTGCGTGCAATTTGCTCAAGCAGGGGAATCATGTCTTTCATGCTGGTGATCTTCTTTTCGAAGATCAATACGAATGGATTATCGAGAACGGCTTCAAGTCGTTCTTGATCGTTGACGAAGTATGGCGACAGGTAGCCGCGGTCGAACTGCATGCCTTCAACGACGTCAACATAGGTGTCGATTCCCTTGGCTTCTTCAACCGTGATGACGCCGTCTTTGCCAACGCGGTCCATTGCTTCTGCAATCATCTTGCCGATGGTGGCGTCGTTGTTTGCAGAGATGGTTGCAACTTGCGCGATCTCGTTGTTGTTCTTCACAGGGCGAGCAACTTTGCGCAAGCTTTCGATGACGAGTGCAACTGCCTTGTCGATTCCGCGCTTGAGTTCCATCGGATTGTGGCCAGCCGCGAGCATCTTGAAGCCTTCGCGGTAGATGGCTTGAGCGAGAACAGTGGCGGTTGTGGTGCCGTCGCCGCTGTCGTCGTTGGTCTTGGAAGCGACTTCCTTGACCATTTGTGCACCCATATTCTCGAACTTGTCTTCAAGCTCGATTTCCTTTGCAACAGTCACGCCGTCTTTGGTGATGAGCGGTGCGCCGAAGGATTTTTCAATCAAAACGTTGCGACCTTTTGGTCCGAGTGTCACCTTGACCGCGTTTGCGAGCGTGTTCACGCCGACAAGCATTTTCTTTTGTGCGCTTTCATTGAAACTGATCATCTTTGCTGCCATGGCTGGTATTCCTTTGCCTTAAAAAACCGAAGTGAATCTGAAACTTTTTTCCTTAGCCTTCAACAACTGCCAGAACTTCTTCTTCCTTGACGAGAAGATGTTCGGTGCCGTCGATCTTGACTTCGGTTCCGCTCCACTTGCCGAACAAAATGCGGTCGCCAACCTTGACTTCCAGGGGGCGACGAGTGCCGTTTTCGAGAGTCTTGCCATTGCCAACTGCAATCACTCGACCTTCAGCAGGCTTTTCTTTGGCGTTGTCTGGAAGAAGAATTCCACCGGCAGTCTTTTGCTCAGCTTCTACGCGCTGGACGAGGATTCGATCATTCAACGGACGGATTGATTTTGCCATGTGAGGCCTCCCTGGTAATTCAACTACGATGCACATCTGCGGGGCGTCATACCCCAAGAACTCTTCGCGGGAAAGGCTAAGCGGACTCTTAAACCTGTCAAGGGATCAATCAACAGAGGACGGTGTCCTTGCTGAAGTTGGCATCGTCCAGTTGAGGGTAATCCAAGGAAAAATGGATGCCCCGGCTCTCTTTCCGGGCGCGTGCACATTTCACGGTGAGCGCAGCAACTGCTGCAAGATTACGCACCTCAAGGAGTGATCGGCTCGGGACAACGTCCCAATAATAGTTTTCGATTTCCTCGGAAATCTGGCGGATGCGAGCATCGGCGCGTGCCAAACGTTTGTCCGAACGGACGATGCCCACGTAATTCCACATGGTTCGGCGGATTTCATCCCACAGCTGACTCACCACGACCATTTCATCAGGCTCGCAGGCTTTGCCAAGTTGCCATTTCGGGACCTTTGGAAGCGGGTTGGATTTGATGGAATCCCAAAGGGTTCGCACATCTTCAAAAATGAATCCGGCGAACACGAGCCCTTCCAGCAGGGAATTTGATGCGAGACGGTTGGCGCCATGCAAGCCCGTGCAGGCCACTTCGCCCAGTGCCCAAAGCGACTTGATACCGGTGCGTCCCCGCGAGTCTGTCACCACGCCGCCGCAGCTGTAGTGGGCTGCAGGCACAACTGGAATGGGCTCCTTCGTGATGTCGATGCCAAGTTCCAAACATGTTGAGTAGATGTTTGGAAAATGTTGTCGGACGAAATCAGAAGGTTTGTGTGAAATGTCGAGCAAGACAAAGGGTTCACCAGTCTTCTTGATTTCGGCGTCGATAGCCCTGGCAACAATGTCGCGGGGAGCCAGTTCCTTGCGTGGGTCGACGTGTTCCATGAAGCGCTCGCCCTTGCGGGACAACAGTATGCCTCCCTCGCCGCGGATGGCTTCAGTGATCAGAAAGTTTTTTTCCTTGGGGCTGAACAGGCAGGTTGGGTGAAACTGCATGAATTCGAGATTGGCGACCCGGGCACCGGCGCGCCAGGCCATCGCCACGCCATCTCCAGAAGCGATGTCCGGATTGGAGGTATACAGGTAAAGCTTTCCATGACCGCCAGTTGCGAGAAAAGTGCACTTTGCCAAAAAAGAGCGCACCTCACGCTGTTTTTCGTCCAACACATAGGCGCCCAAGGACCGGTTTCTTGAAAAATCGGGGCAGGCCTTGTCCGTGACAATCAGGTCGATGCAGGTGTGGAATTCAAAAACGGATACGTTGGGATTTTCCCTGAGACTGCGCACCAGTGCCTTTTGGACTGCCATTCCCGTCATGTCATCGGCATGAATGATTCGGCGTGCACTGTGTCCGCCTTCGCGGGTCAGGTGATATTCAAAGTCAGGACTTTTTGAGTCCGCCGGTGTGAACTGCACGCCAAGGTCGATAAGCTCCTTGATGGCCTGTGGACCAGAGCCGACCACCTTGCGAACCACATCCTCGTGACAAAGGCCAGCTCCCGCTGCAAGTGTGTCTTGCGTATGTGATTCGTAGCTGTCGTGCTCAAGAAAAACACTTGCGATACCACCCTGCGCGTAACGGGTGTTTGTCTCGTGGAGCTCATCTTTGCAAACAATTGCAACTTTTCCGAGCTGTGCGAGTTTCAGAGCCAAACTTGCGCCAGCAATTCCACTCCCGATAACCAAAAAGTCAAAAGAAAAATCGTCGCCCACCGACAGAAATTTTTCACCTTGCATGGAATCACCCCGAAAACGACTTCTGGCCTTGCCCCTCTGCTTTCCGAACGGATATACTCATGCCACCGTCGGATTTTCAAAGAGAGGTCGCTTCTATGACACAATTTTCAATGAAACGCATTGTTCCGTGCATGTTGGCTTTGGCAACAGCGGGTCTGACAGCCTGCCAGACCACCCAAGGCAATTATGCTGACCCTGACAAAGTGGAGATTGTTGACGATCGCTGGAACGAGACCGACGCCCGGCTGACGGGTGAGCAGATGATTCGTTCTGCCTTGGCCAAGCCCTGGTTGAAGGAGTTCACCCGTGAAACTCAAGGCAAAAGGCCATTCGTGCTGGTTGACGACTTCGAGAACCGCACCTCGGAGCAAATCGACACCAAGGCTCTCTTTGAGTCCGTTCGCAATGAATTGATGAATAGCCAAAAGGTTCGTTTCCTCGACGGCGCTCAGCGGCAAAAGATTCTGGATGAATACAAGTATCAGCAGTCGGGAGTCGTAAAACAAGGCGCTGCCAAAGGCCCCGGCAAACAACATTCCGCGGATTTCTTCATGGTCGGCGCTATTTCGAGCCAGGTTGCCGAGGCAGATGGCTACAAGACAGTCACTTACCAAGTGGAAATGCGACTGACGAACATCGAGACTTCTGAAATTGCGTGGACGGAAATCAAGAAGCTCAAGAAGCAGTTCCGCCGCAGCCGGTTCGGGCTCTGAGCTGGACAGCTCACTGCCAGAGCAGTATGAGCATTTTCTGGTCTGGCGGGACGATCGGGTCCTGCCAATCTTTTATCGAGGATACCTAAAATGGATAAAGCCACATTGGTTGGAAAAGTTAAGGAAGGCATGGAAAAGTCAATCAAGTCGTTGCAGGATGACCTGACCAAAATCCGTACCGGTCGTGCATCCACAAGCTTGCTCGACGATGTTCGGGTTGAATCCTATGGTGCACGGGTTCCCTTGAAGCAAGTTGCTTCCATGGCAACTCCCGAAGCTCGATTGATCACTGTTAATCCACACGACAAGTCTCAGCTGACAGCCATCGAAAAAGCAATTCTGACCTCCGGTCTGGGCTATACGCCGCAAAATGATGGCAAGATCATCCGCGTGCCAATTCCTGCATTGTCGGAAGAGCGCCGCAAGGAGATTGCGAAGCAGGTCAAGAAGATTGGCGAAGATGCCAA
>JBMSQQ010000090.1:0-13767 GCA_049423385.1 Silvanigrellaceae bacterium
ACCTGTAGCACGCGAACGATATGAACCTCCGGCGGTGCCGGTAAAACCCCCAAAGAAGACCGCGGGAGGCACGGCCGAGGTATTCCCCGACCAGCCTCCTTGCGGCGAAACGTGCAGCCGAATCGATGCAGGAATAGAACGTGTGTAATCCGCCCATGCCAGGAGCGGCGCAAGCTGAGGAAGAAGAACCAAACACCGTCCTGGGAACATGCGCTTCATACTCGTTGGACCTCCTGAATAATTCTGCTTTCAAAAATCAACTACCCCAACCGGTATTATTGAATGCCAAATCGATTGCAAAAATAGCCTGCTGCAAATCCCAAAGCCTTTGCGAAGTAGCAGTCTCTTCAAAAACATATCGAATGACGCAATAACGAAGTGGACTACCAGAATTGAATGAATAACCTGTATTGGATGAAGCGTTTCTGTTCGAAAACACACCATACGTCGTCCCGTTGATAATACCTGTCGGTGTGTTGGTTGAATTCAACGATAGTCCAGTCTCTCCTGTAAGGCCAAGCATCCCAGTACTAAAGGAATCCTTGATCTTCGTGCTGCTCCAGCTACCGTCTCTTTTGTCACATGCAATTCGTCCGGTGACCTTTACCGAGGCCTTTTCCAAATAACCATTTGTTTCAAGCTGAACAGCAGTTATTTCATCATTGATTTTGTAATAGTAATTTGTTGCAGCTGGATATGGAATTTTTGTATTACGAACGCAAAAATCGACAAAATAGCGAGCTCCAAATTTTGCTGACGCAAGATTGAAAACCAGCCCGGTTCCTCTATCCGGATTGTTATTTATTCGACTATAATCGTCTCCTTGCACGTTCCGAATGATATTTCCAAACTTACTAAACACGTGGGTGTCGTTGACATATCCAGTCGTGTTGTAAACAACCGTTTTGAAACTATCTCCAAAAGAAGTATTGGCGAACAAGTTTAAAGTATCCCAACTTGAAACGCTTGTTCTCCAACCGTCAACCCATGCGTGTTTTTGTGCCGTCAAATATGAGGTGTTTGAGCCGCTGGCATCTGATGGCGTTGGAAAGACAGCAGCGCCATCACCATTTACGGGATCATACAAACCCGCATCACAAGGATAAATATCCATACCCGAGCTGTTCACCCGGAAATTGAAGTTCACGTATGCGGCGTAGGATGGCGTTGAGTACAATGCAATTGCCGACACTCCCGCGAGGGCCAGATATTTCATGTTCATAGGTAAACTCCTGATGAGGTAATTGGGGAGCAAACTCAATTTGGGCAAGGTTGTTCCGAGAACATCAGGGACAGGGTGCTGAATTAATGAGGATTTGTTTTGGCTTCAACAAATGCGCAAGCAAACACACCTTCAGACAAGGATGCTTTCAGGAGTGAAAACTTTGGAGTGCAAAATTGCCATCGAGGCAAACAGAAAATCAGACCTTGGAAATTATCCTGCAATCAAATCCCCGGAGCAACAACACGGCTTCGGCCCTGCCCTTGCGGCTGAACAAGAATCTGCACGCCAATGCGATCAGACATTTCGCCAACATGGGAGATGACACCCACCTTGCGGCCCTGGGACTGCAACGCATCGAGCGCATCGAGTGCTGTTTTGAGAGATTCGGAATCGAGACTGCCGAAGCCTTCATCGATGAACAACGACTCGATATGAACCTGCTCGGACGACAAGGTGGAAAGCCCCATTGCCAATGCAAGAGAAACCAGGAACGATTCTCCGCCCGAAAGCGACCACACAGAGCGTTGCTCGCCACCGGCATCAAGGTCTTCAACCAGGATGTTGAGTGACTCCGGCATCGTCTGCAGACGATACCTCGGCGCAAACGTTTCCAGATGATGATTCGCATGCGCAAGCAAAACCGCAAGAGTGAAGCGTTGTGCTTCTTTGCGGAAGCGGCTGCCGGTTGAGCAGCCAATGAGATCCGAGAGCCGGCTCCAGCGTTGCCAGGTTCTCTCACACCCAACGAGTTTGTCAGCAAGGTCACGCCGCTCGGCGTTGTTGCGTTTGTCTGCCTCAAGTTGACCTGCCAAGGCGATCGCGTTTGCTTCTATCGCAGACAAAAGATCCCGCACTTGTTTTTCGAGCACCGACAATTTTTTAAGCTCAGAAGCCGACTCGGAAGAAACTGATGATTCGGTCGTCGAAGTCAGCTCGACTTCAATCCCCACCTGAGGTTGTGTTTCTGCAATGTTCTGCATCCGAACTTGTGATTCTTTCAGCATCCGCTCGATGCCGCCCGCAACTTCTGTGCGCCTTGCAGCCAGACCCGCCAATTCGACCTGCAACTTCTGAAGCTCACGACGACTGTCGTCGAGCTTCTGCTGCGCTTCTTGGATCCGCTTGGCAAATTCACCGGCCACTTCGGCGACAGACCGACCGGAGAAGATCTGGCCGCGTTGCTCACGCACGTCTTGCACAGCTTTTCGGTTTGTCTGCACGAGTTGATCCGCCGCATGTGCTGCCTGTTCGGTCGACTGCACAAGTTGTTGCGTCACCGCCGACTCAGGACGCATGTCCTGAAGTCGTCGCTCAACATTGTCGCCTTCACTCTGCTTCGCAAGCCATTGGCCAACCTCCCGTTCCATGGCAGTGGCAACCTGACGAGGATTGGCATTCCAAGCCCCCCTCCATTGTGCATGCCCCGCAGCGCGGTCGAGTTTCTCGAGTTCTGTTTCGAGTTCGAGCGTTGAAGCCTCGAGCTGAACTTTCAACTGCTTTTGTGCTTCTTCTTGCGATGAAATGGTGGTCTCATGGATTTGCAGTGTTGCGCTCATCTTTTGCATTTTGTCTGCACTCGTGTGTCTTTCCCTGGACACGTTCTGCAGCTCTGCATTTAAACTGGAAATCTTCTTCAGACGGGAGCTTGCATCCTTCAAACGTTCGCTGGCCTGGGCAAGCGCAGACTCCAGGGTTGAGAGTTCAGTGCTCTCCAACGTTTCCACGGATCCGATGAACACATCTTTGTATTCTGACCTCAGCTTCGTCCACTCGGCGATCCGCGACTGCATCTGCTCGTCCACTTGAGCCAGTCGCCGTTCTTGTCGACCAACAATCTCTGCGGCAGCCGATTGGGCCGCGGTACAGTCGGCAACGGTCTGCGCCTCTGTTGCCAAACGCCTTTCGACCTCGGCCAACTTTGCCTGTGAATCATTCAGCAATTCGCGCAACGGATTTTCAACATCCTTGGCTGCAAACGGATGCTCATGTGATCCGCATACGGGGCATTCCTCTCCAGGCACAAGCGCAGCCCGCAGTGCCATGATGCTCTGCGACACCTTGAGTTCAATATTTTCCTTCATGGTCAGCAAAACCGCGCGCTCTTGTTCAACGCTGCTGCGGTTGCGGCGAGCTGTTTCAAGCCCCACCGCGGCATCGGCAATTCTATTCCTCTGTGAGGCAATGTCAGCGACAATCTCGGCTTTCTCGCCAAAGTCTTTGTCATGCGCCTTTTTGAGTTCGATGAAATTTCCCATCGTCTGCGCTTCGCGTTCTGCAGTTGCCTTTTTTTGTTCGCATTCCTCTGTATTCAGCGAACGAAGTTCTTCCTCCAGCTTTGCCATGCGGGTGCCCAGCTCGCCTGCTTCTTTTTCCAACTTCTCAACGTCTTGTCGCGCCTGTCCAGCCTCAGTTTTACTTTTGTTCAACTTGCTTTCGATTTCGGCAAGCTTTTGATTGAGCTCTGCCCGCTTTTTCCAAAGAGACTCCGAGCGAACAAAAACATCACTCAGCATCGACCAATTTTCGGCCCACGGACGCAGGTGCGGGCGAGCCGCCTTCCATTCTGCAACTTCGGCACATTGCTTTTCGCATTGCTTCACATCCAATTCGATGGAGGCAAATTTTCTGCGGACTGCCGTCAGTTCATTTTGCCTTGCTTGAAGCTCTGCCTCTGCACGTTTTTGATCTTCACCCAACGAATTCAAACGCACATCGAGTTCACGTACAGCGTCGAGCTGTGGTTCTTGCGCTGCAGCATTATCGCGAGCCGTCTGCAATTCACGTTCCTGCGCAACACACGTCTCGGCGAGTTCAGTTTGTTTTTGCTTCCCGGTTTGCTCGTTCTCGGCAATCTTGTCCAGCTGCAATTGCAGCGCTGAGCAATCTTCTCGACCTTTGTTTTCTTCGCCAATCGTTTGCAGCAGACTGCGCAACTGCGTCGAACGTTCACGTGCCTCAGCAAGTTCGCGCCCCATGGCCTCACGTTGCTCGTCGCTCAACACAGAACGCTGATCCAACTGGCTGCGCAGGATTTCGAGTTCTTTGCCGGCCTTTTCGCTCTTCCGATAAACCTGCGCCCCGATGCGCGAAAACACATCCACACCAGTCAGCTTTTCCAAAATGGCGGCTTTGTCGTTGTCGCCGGCTTTCAGGAAACTGGTGAATTCGTTTTGTGCCAAAAGCACCGAACGGGTGAATTCCGCAAAGGTCAGGCCGATTTTCTTTTCATTCAGAACGGCGACTTCTTTCAATCCATCCGAAAGCAACTTGCCATCGGGAATGGAATGAAGACTGACACTGATTTTTTGCAGTTTTCCACGAGAATCATCGCGTGCACGGCGCACAGACCAGCGTGCTCTGTATGACTTGCGATCGGCACCGCAAAAATCAACCTCCGCAAAACCCGAACCGGCTCCCTTGCGGAGCAAATTGCGCGAATCGCTGACCGAGACTTTTTCCTCTTGCCCGTCGGGCACCGAAATATCCCGCTGGGGTGCCGCCAATAGGCGCGGCGTGTTATGATAAAGGGCCAGACAAACCATATCGAGCAATGTGCTCTTGCCTGCTCCGGTCGGTCCGCTGATGGCAAACAAACCCGCACTGGCCAGAGGCTCGCGGGTGAAATCGATTTCGAACCGGCTCTGCAATGAGCAGATATTTTCGCCGCGCAGTGCCAGAATTCTCATGCTTCAACCTCGCCCGAAACATCGCGCATGATTTCTTCAAACAGTCGCCCGAGTTCGTCATCTGGCGATTGCCCATATTTGCGAGCGTGAAGATCGCGAAAAACGGCAAGAGGATCGAGCTTGCGCAAGGAATCGAGCCCGGCAAGAGTTGGGCGATCTGCATCTTCTTGCCTTTCGCCACGCGACTCAACCGATGCACCTGGTCGTGCTGGTGAAATCTTTGCAAGCCTTACGGGCTTGCCTTTGAGCACAGTTTCAATGCGGTGACGCAAATCCGGAACAGGACCGGTCAGCAAAACAGGCACTTCAAGATAAGGCTGTTCAGGAACTGGCAATGTGGGCAATTCGAGTTGTGCCAAGGCTGCAAGAACATCTTCAACCGGCATGGGCTTCGCGGGAACGCGCAAGAGGTCCACCGGCCGCTTGATACGCAGAACTTCCAGGGCCACCGAGTTGTCGTCTTTCAATTCACCCAGAATAACCTGGTGCGGATAATTCAGTTCGGAAAACGACATCGGCAAAGGGCTGCCCGAATATCGAACGTTTTCGCATTCACCCACTTTTTGCGCCAAATGCAGATGGCCCAAAGCAATGTAGCTGAACTCTTGCGCGAGCTCTTGCAACGGAACCGCCTCTTCACCACCAATCACCAACCTGCGTTCCGAGTCGAGCGAACTCGTTCCGCCACGAGCGTGCAGGTGACCCATGCCGATGAGTGGAATTTCAGTTCCGTAGCGTTGCCTCGCCTCGGTGATGGCCTGGCGATAGGCGCGCAAAACAGCATCTGTGTATGCGCAGCTCTTCTCTGACCACTGCAAATCAGCGTTCTTGAAAAACGGCAAACCCAGACACAGTGCACGCGGCTTCTCTGCAACGCTTGCCGAATAAAGTGGCATAATAAAATTTTCACCCGCGGCCAGCCCCGAAGACGCACTTGTCACTCGGCCCACAACCGTCGTGCCATATCCTTTGAGCAACTCGGCAGGAGCTTCGAGGCGCGCTCCAGAATCGTGGTTGCCCGCAATCACAATCGTCTGCAGATGTGGGCAACGCCGCCGGGTTTCGACAATGAATTCAAAAAACATGCGTTGTGCAAAGGCTGGTGGATTGGCCACATCAAAAACATCGCCGGCAATCAACAAAACGTCGGTCCGGGTGTCGACCAACGTGTCGGTCAACCACGCCAGAAACTGCCGATGTTCGTGGGCACGGTCGAACTTGTGGAAGTCTTGCCCCAAATGCCAATCCGATGTGTGCAGAAACCTCATGGCCGGACTCCCCCGGGTGTCAAAATCAATGGGCCGAATTGAAGCCGAGAAACTACATGATCCTCGCCTTTTGGTAAAATCAAACGATTATCGGTACGACACCACATGACGGGTCCGAAATGAACCTAGAACATCAGGGGATTCCCATGACAACTTCTGTTTCGAGCATGAAAGGACGCATTTGTCTGGTGACCGGCGCAAATTCAGGCATTGGCCGTGAAACAGCCCTGGGGTTGGCCAAGGCCGGCGCCACCGTGCTGGCCGTGTGCCGCGACCGCTCGAAAGGCGAAGTTGCCGTTGCTGAAATCAAAAAGGCATCGGGCTCGAAAAATGTTTCACTTTTTACAGCAGACCTCACGAACCTTGGCGAAATGCAGACACTGCATGCCGACGTCAAAGACAAATTTGGCCATGTTGATGTGCTGGTGAACAACGCTGGAGCTCTGTTCAGCGAGCGCAAAACGACAGACGACGGACTTGAAATGACTTTTGCCACCAATCACCTCAATTATTTTGTGATGAGTCATCTTTTTCTGGATTTGCTGAAAAAGAGCGCTGCTGAAGCAAAATCTCCGGCCCGCATTATCAACGTCGCATCTGAAGCGCATCGATCAATTCGGGCAGAAACAATCGATTGGCAATGCGAAACGGGTGAATACAAGCCATTTGAGGTTTATGGGCTCAGCAAGTTGGCAAATATCCTTTTCACCCGCGAACTTTCTGCGCGCCTGAACCCTGCCGAAATCACCGTGAACTGCCTTCATCCCGGAGTCGTCAGGACAAGTTTCGGCACACAGGGGAACTGGGGATGGATGGGCACGCTTTTCAATCTCGCACGCCCGTTGTTTCTCACACCCGAAAAAGGTGCAAGGACATCTTTGTACCTTGCCTCCGAAGCACAAATCTCCCAGCTCACAGGCTGCTATTTCAAAGACTGCTCGCAAAGCAAACCATCTGCACTGGCATTCAATGATCGAATGGCAAAAAACCTTTGGGAAGTGAGCAAACGCATCACCGGCATGGGTTGAGCAGCGATTTGCAGAAAAACCGAATCACGGATGGAACAACTGAGCATGCTTTTCGCAAAATCCGCACAAGCTCAACGCCGACTTCACCTCCACACTGCGTTCATCGCCGCTGTCGTGTGTTCTTTATCAGGATGCGTGAAAAGGTTTTTTCATGAGACTGCCGCCCCGCAAACACTGCAAGCATTCGGCGGCGAAAGAATTGCAATTTCGAACCTTGGTTTGGGCTGGTGCTGGTATATTGAAGACAAAAATTACAAACCAACCGTCGTGAAAACAGGAATCGTTGATCGTGAGATAAGCGTTGACCTCAAAACAGGAATCGAGCGCACAGACAAATACGAAGTTGTTTTCAGCCGGAGAAAATTCTTGCGCGCCCACGAAGTGCCATTTGAATTTTCAATCACCTCGGAATGGACAAAACTCAATCACGAGGCCTATTTTTCATCCGATGAAACCTTCAGCGTTTTTCAGAAACTTGAAATTGAACTTTCCATGGCGCTTGCAAGCATTTATTCGCGCCGAATGGAACAAGGAATCTGCGAAGCGCTCAAGAAAGACGACGCACCAAACCTGACAAGTGTGAGAACTATCAAGGCGACTGACGACATCACAGAATACAAGCTGCGTTGCGAAAACGAGTCGGGGGAGCTCATCCGCCGAACCGAATATGAACAATTGAGCGCAAAGGAAAATCAAATCCTGCGCTCAATTCTTGAGGATTTCACAAAACGCAGCGAACTGAAAAAATTCCACCACGCCGGCACACCCTGTCGCGAAAGCATTCTGCAACTGGAATCGAGCCGTGGAAGGTTTTTGGGTTCTGAGCAGAAAAAGGTTTTCTGAGTCAGAATGCGAGCCCGCTACAACCCTGGGCTCGCATGTGCGTCGCGTATGGTCGGCTCAGTTACGGTAATGGATCGGAAAACCCAACAAAATGAACTCTCTCGATCGTAAATAATAAAATCAAGGTTGTGACTTTTCAGACTTCAAGCCACTGTCCCACAGAACACGTTCTCGGTAGAAATTTTCAAGATAAGCTTTCGCAAAACTTCGCAATTGAACAATGTCAACTTTGTAAGGAAAATTGCTTTCGACCAGTTGTTCTGCAAGCTCATCCAGTTGGGATTGCAGATCTGCAGGCGCATCAACCATGAGATCAAGATCAGAAAAACGCAGGTTGTTTCCGCGGGCTCGCGAACCAAAGCACCACACCGTGGCACCATGAGCGGCCAATGGTTTCACGATTGTCTCAGTAATAAACTCCTATTCAGTTTCCGACAATCCAAAACGCATCGAAGACCTACTTCCCAAGATTATTCAACAAGAGACGAAAGTGGGGAGAAAAGTTCTTGATAAAAAAATAGATTTGGTTTGCAAGATCCTCATTGTACGCATGAGAAGTCTGATTTCGTTTTTCAAGAGCTTCGAACCAAACCTGAACGTCATCGATATAAGCGTTTTTTGCCATTTCACGAACAACCTGTTTTGGGGCTGTGGTTTGTGTTCCCATGACTTTCCGCGCTGTTTTCCATGCCAGTTCGATACAAAACTCGAATCGCTGAATGGAAGCATCTCGAACAATGTCATCCAAAGGACGAGTCAAAACGTGCTCCAAAGCAACAACAGCTTTTTCAATTTCTTCAATCGAAACCGACATACGCTCACCTGCCAACCAAAGAGTCCGAAATACGATCCGGCAGCACACCCATCAAAAACTGCGCGTGCACTCGCCAGTTGTCAGGGCCATATCCACCGGCCATCACATACGCTTGCGGTATGCCGCGCTGTTGCAGCCAATCATGCACCAAACGTGTGCGCTCAACACATTGCTCAAGAGTCAGCTTCAAAGGCATGGCACTTTTGAGCACATCTTTTTCATATGGGTCGCTCCCATCCACCACCAATGCCAAATCGGGAAACCGCTCCGAGCTGCAAACTTCGAGCTGGCGCAAACCGTTGCGCAGCATTTCAAGATAGGTTGCTTCACCACCCTCAGGAACCGGAACATCGACCGTGCTGGGCCAAAAACATCGCTTGAGTTGCCCATTCTCATCCAATGGAGATTCATCGAGCGGCCAACCATTTCGCATGTGGATGCTCAGGGTTTGAACCGTGTCGTCGGCAATGGTGATTTCGGCAGTGCCGTCACCTTTGTGTGCGTCCAGATCAATAACCCACACATTGACAATGCGTTTCTTGTGCTGAAGATCTCGAACTGCGACCATCAGATCGTTGATCACACAAAAGCCTCGCCCACCCTGCGTCATGGCGTGATGAGCCCCACCTCCCAGGAAATAACAAAAGCCTTTTTCGAGCGCGATTTCACAAGCCAAGAGAGTACCGGCGGCATGCGCAAGACGCTTTTCAACCAACTCCTGCATGGGACGATTTGATGCGGAAGGTAGCCAGCGTTCGTTGAATGAACCATCGGCATTCAAAAATTCAAAAACTTCACCCATGACTTTCAGGGGATCGGAAGACAGCAGAGCATTCACATATTTTTCGTCATGCACACGCAGCAACTGTTCGCGCGAAAATGGTTTTGGATCTGCGCTGACCAACCAACGTGCAACGCATTCACGCAACCTGGGATGGTCGCGCAATGCGGCAAGTGTGTTGGTGTAGCGATCAGCAAGCAGGGGAATTTGAATTCCGTAATCCTGCAAACTCGCATTCGAATTTTCAATCGACAAAATCATTCGCGTCGGCCTCAATCAGCGCTTTCATCTTCGGGCGGTTCAATCGGCTGCATGTTCTTGCACCCTTCGCCTTTGAGGGCCTTGTCCAATGCCGAAAGCAAAACCGGCGCCCCATCACGATGAACCGAGAGATCAGTCCAATACTTCAAATCGGGCTTTTCGTAATCTTCTGGATCAACAAAATAACCAAGCCAGTCTTGTCCCAGTCCCATCCACACGGGCTGGCGTCCGGCGAACACTGCGGAATCCAAATTACGGACAACCTTGGGAAAGACTTCTCCGGGAATCGAAGTGAAGACGAGGTTGCCAACACTCAAGGTGCTGACCCGTGAACCAATGGTTCCTCCCTTGACTCGGGTTTCCACCACCTTCAATGTACTCGCCAGCTTGAAAAGCTTGTTGTCGACAGGAAAAGCAACGGGCACATGGCACACCGCAACACCCGCGGAAGAGAATTCGCCGGCTTCCTCGCTGGCTCGTGCCACTGATTGTGCCAAACGGAAACCGACTGTGGATGCCTTGCGGTATCCATCCTTGACGTCGGGATCACGATCTCCTTCCGGAAACAGATCATCCACAACATCTGGATCTCCTTCCGGCGGGACGTTTGGATAGACCTTGCCCATAATCCCGTTGACATAAACATGTGGCCCAGGGCCAATCAGGCGTTCCATGCTGCGGCGAAAGCCACCCACGAAGTCCGATGAAAGAGCGTTGTTCTCCATGCCAAGAACGGTGGGATGCGCTGCCCACTGGGTGAGTGTTCCAATGAGATGATCATCACGCGTCGAGTAAAATGCGAGTGAAGTGAAGGCGTCCTGAACTTCCTGCGGATTGGTCAGGGCCGACGTTGAATTGGCGTGCCGCCCGAGGCGCTGTGTGACGCGCGCAGGTTCGAGTCGGGCAAAGGCATCGCGCACGGCCTGCAGAGCTGCAGTTTCTATTTGTTCTGCGTAACGTTTGTTTCGACCTGATTTGGGCAATGAGCCCCACAAACCCAAAGTGTCGGGTGAATGGTGCGTATGGGTTGCAGAGATGATGAGGCTCAGTTGGGGATCCACTGCCTGACGTGCCGCCTGTTCGATGCGCGAGATCTGGGCTGCAGACAATCCCACCACGTCCAAAACAACCACCGCTGCCTTTTGACCGCTCACCGACTCAAAAGCAACGGCACTGGCCAGCAATGGATCATGCACACCGGCCTGATTGAGCCTCGGCGTCTTGAGAAAATAAGTGCCATACCCGCCCATGGCCATGACATCGCGGGTGCTGATGTCGATTTGCGAGGCACCCACTTTGAAGCTTTCCAAATCTGCACCAAGAGAGGGCAAAGACAGTCCTGCCGAAGAAGCAAGAACACAGCCAGTCACTGCAACAAAGCGATTCGGAAATGCCTGAAATCGAGATTGTTCTGATTTCTTTGAGCCAAAATTGCCAATCGAAGAATGAACCATGCCCCGCGCTCCGTCTCCGTTGATGTTCACGTGAGATTAAACGAAACCGGCGAAACTGAAAATCCCGGAACATTCTGGTTCCATCTGATGCCGGCATTACGAAGGTAACACGCTCTTCGACAGTAAAAGGGGTCGGCAGTCACAGCGTCGACGTTTGCACTTCCGTGCGTTCAGTCTTAGCTTCAAAACCAATCGTTTCAATATCACTTCGCACTTTAAAAATGCTTCTGGAGAGCACAAAACCATGCTGGCAGCGCATTCGCTTGAAGTCTACAAATTCGGTGGAACATCGGTTGGCTCATCTGCAGCAATTCAAAAAGCAACGTCGATTGTGAAGGCAACGAGGTCCCGGCTGATAGTTGTTGTTTCGGCCATGGGGGGAATCACCGACTTGCTGCTTGAAACAGCAAAGAAAGCAGCAAACGGTGCGGATGCAGACATAGATTTTGCAGTATCTGAATTTGTTCGCCGTCATCGCGAAGCAGTCGAGAATCTTCTAGCCGATTCTCGTCGAGCCACAGAACTGCGTCAGATCATCGAAAAATCCGCAGTCGAATTTCAATCGATCTGCAAAAGCCTGGCAGTGTTGGGCGAAGTCACACCTCGCATTCTTGATGTGTCGGTGGCACGCGGCGAGCGACTCTCGGCGATGATCTTCCAGAGTTTCCTTCAGGAGGCCGGAGTCGATTCGATGGTTCTGGATGCCACCGAAATACTCTTTGTCGAAAAAAGGTTTTCAAATCTCATTCCGAACCGTGAAAAATGTCTTGAAGCTGCAAACAAACGTCTCACCCCAGCACTCGATGCCGGTCGTGTGGTTGTCGTGCCAGGCTTTATTGCCACCGGTCCCGAAGGAGAATTGCTCACACTGGGCCGCGGCGGATCCGACTACTCGGCAACCCTGCTGGCCGAAGCCGTGGGCGCCACGAGCGTCACGCTTTTCAAGGAAGTGGATGGATTCCTCACAGCCGATCCTCGCTTTGTTGCCGATGCCCGTGTGGTTCCAGAACTCACCTATCGCGAGGCCGCTGAACTTGCCTACTACGGAGCCAAGGTTCTTCACCCCAGAACCATCATTCCCTTGTTGTCGAATCGCATCCCGTTGACCATCAAAAACAGCCTTGCTCCCGATTTTCCTGGTACCAAAGTCAGTGATGATTGCCACGCCGTCGACTTTCCGGTGAAAGCTCTCACAGCCATGGTGAATCAGTCGATGATCACCGTCACAGGCAATGGAATGTTGGGCGTTCCAGGTGTTGCCAGCAAGACCTTCACAGCACTCGCCAACGTCGGTATTTCCGTTTCGGTCATCACCCAGGCCTCAAGCGAATCGAGTATCTGTTTTGTTGTTTCCAGCGAGCAGGCGAAGGCCGCGCAACGTTGCCTGAATGAAGCATTTGCATTCGAGCGCAGTGCCCGACTCATCGACGACGTTCACGTCGAACAACAGATAGCTGTGCTGGCAGTTGTGGGGCTCGGCATGAAGGGAACACCGGGAATCGCGGCCCGAGTCTTTTCGGCCATGTCACGCAAAAAGATCAACATCCTTGCAATCGCGCAGGGCTCATCCGAACTGAATATTTCGGTCGTGCTGCGTGAGTCCGACGTCAAGTCCGCTCTGCAGGAACTCCACGGCGAGTTTCGCCTCGAGAAACTCCGTCCTTTGCCCGAGCGGGTTGAAAAACACGTTGACCTGGTGACTTTGGGCAGCGGACAAATCGGACGCACCTTCATTCGCCAGATCATCGGCCAAAAACATTTCCTGGCGCAAACACTTGGCGTCAGCGCCAGCTGCATCGCCATATCCGACCGCAGTGGACCCGTTCTGAACATGAAAGGTTTCTCTGAAAGCGAATTGAACGACATCCTCGAAACCAAGGCACAGGGCGGAAAACTTCGCTCCGGTTCGCAAGGAAATTCTGGCAAGCCGCAAAATCCTGCTGAACAGATCATGGGTGTTGTGCGCAAAGATCTGTTCACCCACGCGGTGCAAAAAGGAATTGTGGTGGATGTGACCGGCGACGACACCCACAGCATGCTGCTTGAGTTTATTGAACAAGGGTACCACGTGGTGCTTGCCAACAACCGCCCACTGACGGTGCCCATGGATGCCTACAAACACATGCTGGAACGCGCTGCGGCACGCAAGGTTGCCATACGCTATGAAGCCACTGTTGGCGCAGGACTCCCAGTTCTTGACACCATCGCGAAATTGCAATCTGCCGGTGACCAGATTGAAACAGTCCTTGGCTGCCTGTCGGGAACCTTGGGTTATATTTCAACCCAAATCGGCGCGGGCGTCCCGCTTTCACAGGCTGTGCGTGAAGCACGCCAACTTGGATACACAGAACCACACCCTGCAGATGACTTGTCTGGTTTGGATGTCGCGCGCAAAGCACTCATTCTG
>JBMSQQ010000091.1:0-13650 GCA_049423385.1 Silvanigrellaceae bacterium
CCAAAACGCATCGAGCCTGCGCGGTCGGCAATGAAATTGCGAAGGATTCCATTCTCAATCAGAAGCGTCGATTGCGCAGGCATACCCTCATCATCCATGTCGGTTGAACCGAAGGCTCCATCCGTCACACCCTCATCCCAAGCTGTGAGACTTTCGTGTGCGATAGGCTTGCCCAGCGAGTCGGCGAACGGAGTGGACTTGCGCTCAATTTGTGTCGTTTCCAACAAGTGCCCACACGCCTCATGAAAAATCACGCCACCAAAACGATTGGCCATCACGAGTGGATATTGCCCGGCAGAAACATAATCGGCGCGCAGCATCACGGCGGCAGACTGTGAAATTTCTTCAACCAGGGGTTCGAAATCGACTTGCTTGAGAAACGCTGGCTGGCCCGTGGATGCGCGCTGGTCATGAAGCGATGAACGATCGTTGCCATCGGCGCAATTCACACCGGCGCGGGCCAACTGATGCAGACGAATGTCGCGAGCAAAGACACCATCGGAAGCGGCCACCAGAACTTCCTGCCAATCACGAAATGCGGAGGTTTGCTCACTCTGAAGACTTGCCACTTTGCTGCGCAATTTAGCCGAAGCGTCAAGCAGTCGGCTCGAGAGTTCGGCGACAGACGCGCATTGAGTCAACCAACCATCCTTGCTTTTGATTGCTGCAAAATCACGCAAAGGCTCGAGCTGAACATCGCGCCCGAGCGACGACTGCATGCGAGAAGAAAGCCCCAACATCCCCAAGGCCTGGTCCATCGCCCAGCGCAATCCTGTTTGCGACAAATCATTGGTACTGACGTAAACATCCTGCGTTCCTTTGAAACAACGGACGCCCGCACCCAGAGAAAATGCCGGGGCCACGGCTGTCACTTTTCCATTCTCGGTCGTCACCCGAAGGGTGTTTCTGCGCTCCAGAAAAACCTCGGCAAAATCCGCGCCAGAGCGTCGGGCATGACCCAACATGAGCGACAACAATGGCCTCCAGGCTTCACCAAATGGCCCCTCAAGCGGAGCTCCGAGATTCGAAAAACCTGCCTTAAAATCACGTTCCAACAGTGGTCGCATGCGAATATCTCTCCCCTTGACACACACTCCTTGTTTCACAGGTTTCCTGTGATAGACAAAGAAGATCGTTTGTCATGCCTGAAGCGGCAAAGATGGCGCAATTTACGACTTGATACAAGGGAACTGGACCATGAACTCTCTCAGGAGCCACAACTGCGGCGAACTCAACTCCTCCGCCATCGGCCAGACCGTTCGCTTGATGGGATTCGCTCACGCGGTGCGCAACCTGGGCGGCCTGCTGTTCATCGACCTGCGCGATCATCATGGCATCACCCAGGTGGTCATCCATCCCGAGCAATCCTTCTTTGCAGCAGCCAGCGAACTGAGATCCGAATCGGTGATTGCGGTTCAAGGCAGCGTGCGCAAGCGAGAGTCGGTCAACAACAAAATTCCCACCGGCGAGATTGAAGTCATCTGTTCGCATTTTGAACTGGAATCTCCGTCCGACATTCTTCCCTTTCCGGTGGCGCACAACCCAAAAGAGGAAAGTGAAGACACGCGCCTCAAGTATCGATTTCTCGACCTGCGCACTGAAAAAATGCATCGGAACATTATTTTTCGGTCGCAATTTATCCACTTTTTGCGGAACAAAATGGTCGAACTCGGATTCATGGAATTTCAAACCCCGATCCTGACCAGCAGTTCACCCGAAGGTGCACGCGACTTTTTGGTTCCAAGCCGACTTCACCCTGGTCATTTCTATGCGCTGCCGCAGGCTCCACAGCAGTTCAAGCAGTTGCTGATGTGTTCTGGATTTGATCGCTACTTTCAAATCGCGCCTTGTTTTCGCGATGAAGATGCACGTGCAGACCGCAGCCCCGGCGAATTCTACCAACTTGACGTTGAAATGGCCTTTGCGACCCAGGAAGAAATCTTCACTGTGATCGAAAAACTGATGATCGACCTGTTCACCCGCTTTTCCGACAGGCCGATCCTCGCCAACCCATTCCCACGGATTCCGTACAGGACGTCGCTTGAAACTTATGGTTCAGACAAGCCTGATTTGCGCTACGGACTGGAAATGAAGAACGTCGCCGAAGTCTTCCGTGGAACTTCGTTTGAAGTTTTCCAGAAGGTTCTCCAGTCACCCCGTGGAGTCTTGAGAGCAATTCGCATCCCGCAGGGAGCGGCGCAAAGCCGAAAGTTTTTTGACGATGCGCAGACGCAGGCAAGAACCTTTGGTTTGGGCGGTTTGCCATACCTGACCCTCAAGGACGGTGAATGGAAGGGGAGCCTTCTCAAGCAAACAACCGAAGCGGAACGTGCTCAACTGGCAACCACGCTGCAACTCGAAAATGGCGACGCAGCGGCATTCATTGTCGGTGATGACTCAAGAACGGTTCTGGGACTGGGTGGGAAAATGCGCTCGTGGATCGCAGACACCCTCAAAATCGAAAAGAAACATGGCTGGGCATTCTGTTGGATTGTGGACTTCCCGTTCTACGAATGGAACGAAGACGAACAAAAAATCGACTTTTGTCACAACCCCTTCAGCATGCCTCAAGGCGGACTGGATGCACTCAATTCGCAGGACCCCCTCGAAATTCTCGCGTACCAATATGACATCGTCTGCAATGGGGTTGAGCTGTCGTCGGGTGCAATTCGCAACCATCGGCGCGACATCATGAAGCGGGCGTTTGAATTGGCGGGGTATACCGAAAACGACATTCAAACCCGCTTCCCTGCCCTGTGGAATGCCTTTTCCTACGGTCCTCCTCCCCATGGTGGCATCGCACCCGGTGTGGACCGCATGATCATGCTGTTGCTCGACGAGCCAAACATTCGACAGGTGATTGCTTTCCCCTTGAACCAGAAGGGCCAGGACCTGCTCATGAATGCACCGTCGATCGTCAAGGAAAAGCAGTTGGCCGAGGCACACATCAGCATCCGGACTAGCACGTCAAAATAGTTATGCCCCCGCTGCCGATGCGGGCTGAAACCGATTTACACTCATGGAGCAGACTCGAACGGAGGCCGCTCCAATGACATCAGGACTTCGCAGGACACTTTGGTGTTTTGCTGCTCTCACCTCGACGGTTGGAGCGACAAACAAGGCCAAGGCCGCCGCATGGTGGTACGAACAAGCAGAACGCTTGCAGAATGTAAGTGCTTCGCTGCTCGATGGTCCACCGATTTCGGAACCCGTGCCCTACAGAAACTTTATTGCTGGCAGAATGCTCACCAGCGTGCTGCCCAAAGCCAGCGGTCGTGTCGGCGACAAGGATGAAAAAGTACCCTCGGCGCCGGTTCATGCGGTGCCAACCTTCGTTGCTGGCATGCCACTCTATGCCTCCGGAAAATACTCACTCGTCGGCACAGGATGGGCAGGACTTCTCTATTTGCCAACATCGGTTGCGAAGCTGATGGGCATCAATGCCTCTCTCTCACAGTTTGCATTCGGTTTCAGTGGCGAAAACATGTATCGCCTCCCGAGCATGATTCTCACAACCAGCCTGGGCTTGCAGTATGCAAACGCAACCATCGATGGCGCCATTACTGCCGCTGAAGCCAAAGACAAATTCAATGCGGGTACAACTCTCATCCACGTCAGCCAGGGTGTGCGTGCCCGCACCATGCCCCTGTGGGCGAACGCGATGCTGCTGATGCGCCGGGTCACATCCAAATTCGCCATCACTCTTGAGCAAACAGAATTCATCAGAACAGACACGATGGCAGACGCCCAGGTGCCGTTTGCTACACAGCTCACCGTGGGGGCAACGTTCAATAAAAACATTCATGTGGCATTGTCTGAGTATATTGTTCCCGACCGTTTGATCATGCCCCGGCTGAGTGTTGTTTACCAATACACTTTCGGGAACAAGACAACAGCTTCGTCCGCATCCGCAAAATCTGCTGCCGGAGAAGGTTCAAGCAGTGGCAGCGATGGCTCAACGTCGCAAAAACCAGCTTCTTCAGCTAAAAAAATCAAGCGTAAGAAATCATCTCCTGCTTCAACGTCTGCGCCAGAATCTCCTGCGTTTGAGACTCCCGATGCCTCCAAGGGAACGGCCGCACCTTCAACTGAATCCGGTGACAAAACGAAAGCAATTGATCCTTCTGCTCAACCAAACACAACTCCAAGCGAGGGGACTGAGAAATGAGAAGAAAACTTTCATTCCTGGCCATCGTCTGCGGATTCATTGCATTGTCTTTGTCTTCCTGCAGCGCATATGATTTGGGGTCAGCCGGAAACTATTACTATGACATCGGCGCCGACAACATCACCAATCCCACCTGGGAGGGTGGAATCAGTGTCATCGTGGAAAAGAAATGCGCAACATGCCACACTGCGGCCAACCCTTGGTACAAACCCAAAAACGTCGACACCAACACCAATGGTCCGAAACTTCAAAACATTGCCAGCAAGGAGTTTTGGAAAGAAGACACGATCATGTCACTGATCAAGAAATGTCTTGAGGCCACATGTGGAGTTGAAAATGTCCCCATGCCACCCAAATACGCCTCTCCGCTCAATCAAAATGAAAAAGATGCGCTGATCAATTTTACAAACAAGCTGATCCCAGCGGCGTCGGCTGGATTTTCTGCAAAATTTGCAGGATGCGAGGCATGTCATGCCACCAAGGGAGCAGGACAGGGCACGTTTCCAAAGCTCGCTGGCACTGCGCTCACGCTCGACGAGTTCAAAGCCGTCATTCGCGCTGGCAGAAAGGGCACAAAAGGTAATATGCCGGCATACACAACGACCGAATATTCCGATGCAGATTTGGCTTCAGATCATGCCGAACTCAAAAAGCTGCCCTGACACGAACAATTGCTGGATACGCAGCTCGACTGACGTATCTTGAGCTCGAAAAAACTCACCCCGCCGGCAGTATCTCCGTGCGCACTTCGCCAAAACCAACGCGCACGCCGTCTTTTTCACACCACCCGTTCATGATGACCGTGTCACCATCCTGCAGGAAGGTGCGGGTTGTTCCGTCGGGCAGTGAAATTGGTTTGGTGCCTTTCCAGCAAAGTTCGAGCATCGAACCATAGCTGTCGGGCGTCGGACCACTGATCGTGCCGGAGCCATACACGTCGCCAACATCTATGTTCGTGCCGTTGGATGCCATGTGTGCCAACTGTTGAGCCATGTTCCAATACATGTGCTTGAAATTGGTTCTGGAAATCCTGACAGGCTCGCTCATCTTTGCAGACTTCAACCAGACTTCCAGGTTGATGTCATAGGCCTGCGGCCCCTTGCTGCTGAGATAAGGCAACACAGGAACTGTTTGCTCCGGGCCCGCAACCCGAAAAGGTTGCAATGCATCCAACGTCACAACCCAGGGAGAAAGACTGGTGGCGAAAGTTTTTGCAAGGAAAGGTCCAAGTGGCACATATTCCCATCGCTGAATATCGCGCGCAGACCAATCGTTGAGCAGAGCCAATCCAAAAATATAATCGTCGGTGGCTTCTACCGGAATCGTCTCACCCAGCTGTGTCGAACGACCTGTGATGAAGGCCATCTCCAATTCAAAATCCAATTGACGCGTCGGTGCAAAGATCGGCGCGGGATCCGCATCGGCCTTCAATTGTCCCATGGGTCGCTTGAATGGAGTGCCCGATGGAATAATCGAACTGCTGCGCCCATTGTATCCAATGGGTATATGCAGCCAATTGGGGAGCAATGGATTTTGCGGATCACGAAACATGGCGCCCACATTCGACGCGTGCTCGCGGCTCGAATAAAAATCAACGTAATTTGAAACCTTGGTCGGCAGCAGCATTTTCGCATCCGAAACCTTGACCAATGCGCGTGCATGAATGTCGGCTTTTTTCAGGAGCGAATCGTTTCCTTCAGTGAAGAGTTCTGCAACACGTGCGCGCAGAGAACGCCAAACATCCGCTCCTGCAATCAACAAACCATTCAAGGAATTGCTGTGCAGCTGATCGCGGCTCAGACCGCGCACACTGGAAAGGAGACCAGCGTCAAACAAGACCACCGTGTCGATGACAAACTCGCCCAAAGCAAGACCGACGCGAGGCGACGAGATTTCCTGCGTGGAAAAAATGCCGAACGGGAGATTCTGCAGGGAAAAATCAGAGCGCGAAGGAATTTGCAACCAAGACCTGGCGCTGTGGGGGATCGTTGAGAATGTGCTCATGTCTGTTCTTTCTTCAGTGAATAAGATTCAAATTTTTAAGGTCATCAATGGGCTCAAGAAAACTGCAGGAACCAAAGCTGCGCAAACCATCCGCACGAACACTGCGAATCTGCGCGATCGTTGCGGAGTATTTCTTCCATGCCAATCCATCGACAGTGAAAACAAATGCGGCGGGGTCTTTTTCCTCGAGCATGAGCCTGATTTCAGTTTCAGAAAGTTGGTGTGTCCAACCCAAAACCGCAGCAGAGAACACATTCAGGAAACCAAACACATCTGCTCCAACTGCAGAATCAAAGTGACGCATTGCGAGGTGCAGGCCAGCAGTCAACTTGAAGGGAACGCGCTCAACTTGCGCCAATCGGAAAGCGCGTGCCAGATTTTCCGGATTCACGATTGCTGCCGGCGTAAGGCCACCTGTGCGGAATTTGAGGCCAGCTTCGCCTGGTCGAATCACGTTGGCCTGATGAGCGGCAAGTGCAATGTGTTCGAAGGACTTCGAAAGATTGACCTCCCAAAAGACCGGAACATTGAAACCGCTTTCTTCAAACACCTTGCGTGCAGCCGCCAAAAACCCACGGGCAATCTCCTGGTCATGAGTGCAGAGAACCTCTTCAGGCAAAGGCAGTTCGCAGGAGTCCACCACCAACGCTTCAGGATGCGATTGAATCAATCCTCGCAAGAGCGCCAAGTCGGAGTGCAAAATTGAAAGGGCTTCATCGATGGACGCAGCCGATCGCATGAGCCCTGTCGCGTGCCAGGGTTTGTGTGTTGCTGCTGCCTCGGCCAATTGGGCTCTCGATAACTGGGCGAAATCGCCAATGCGGGCGGCCGGCAGAACGAATCTCGCGATGAGCCACTCAGCCGGGCTGGCAAGCCCCCTGGAAAATTCATTAATTGCATCATCCATAGGCAATTGGGCCGGTGGGAAGACTCCGGCGTAATCGAGCGATCGCAACAACAACGTCTTTAGCGCATCCACCATCGGCTCCTTGTCTGGGTTTCGCTTTGTACCGCGTCACCCCGCTTCATTCAAATGCCCGGGGCAATTGCATATCAGGACACCGGTGGTACTCTCCGCCACGTCCGAACGGCGGACGTTCCGTACCAAGGAGACTTTGCATGAAAAATTCTCTTCGCCTGTCATTCGTGCTGAGCGCGATTGGCTTTGGATTTTTGTCCATCAACGCGACCAACCCGCAATCCGGCTTGACTGGATCGGTTGCCATGGCAGCGCAGGCCGACCGGACAGGTACGTTCATAGAAAGCGTCTCGGCCAATCCCACAAGTCTTTTTCCGCTGACGAACAACGATGGCGAAGCTGCTGCCGTTCAAGACATGTTCTTTGAAACACTGCTCGACAGGCATTGGGACTCGTACGATTGGATGCCGAGCCTCGCTTCGAAATGGGAAATTTCAAAAGACGGAAAGCAGTTCACATTCACACTCGACAAAAAAGCGAAGTTTTCGGACGGCTCACCCGTCACCGCGGACGACGTCAAGTTCAGTTACGACATTATCTTCATGAAGGGTGTCATGTGCGCGCACCTTCGCCCGTATTACTCTGCAATCAAAAAAGTTGAAGTCCTTGGAGCAGACAAAGTCCGCTTCACAGCGGGAGAAGTATATTACAAAAACTTCGATGTGGTGGCGACACTGACGGTATTTCCGAAAAAGCACTACATGAAGCTCTACGAGAAGGACAACTCGATGACCAAGGCGGAAGTCACCAAAGACCCGCTGGGTTCGGGACCTTGGTTGATCGACAAATGGGATGGCAACCAACAGATCTCCTTCAAGCGCAATCCGAATTACTGGAACAAGGACGAGCTCATCAAGCAGGGGCGCTGGAATTACGACCGCTACATCTACAAAGTGGTGCAGGAAGAGCCGGTTGAATTCGAAATGTTCCGCAAGGGCGATCTCACATTCAAAGGTTTGATTCCCAAACAGTGGGCAAAGCAAACAAGTGGCCCCGAATTCAAGAACAAACTGGTGCGAGTGAAGGCTGTCAACAAGTCACCCACGGGCTATGGCTATATCGGCTGGAACATGAAAAATCCGATCCTTGCAAACAAAGACGTGCGATGGGCACTTTCGCACATTGCGGATCTCAAGACCTGGATCGGCAAGATTGAATACGACATGCAGGAACCAACAGTGGGCCCATACAGCGTCAAGAGCGAACAACACGATCCGACTTTGAAAGCCGTGGAATTCGACCTCAAAAAAGCCCGTGAGCGTCTGACAGCTGCGGGTTGGACAAAGGCAGGCAAAGGCGGGATCCTCGAAAAAGACGGACAGCGCCTCGAGCTGACCATCATCTATCCCCAGCAGTCCAAAGAAACCACAGAGCCCAAACTGGTCGACTTCAAACAAAAGGCCGCAAAGGTTGGAGTCTCCATCAATCTCAAGGCAATCGACTGGACCACGTTCACCAAACTGCTTGATGATCGCAAATTCGATGGTGCCGCACTGGGTTGGAGTCGCGATCATGATGGCGACCTCAAGCAGATTTGGCATACCGATTCCATCAACAACAAGGGCAGCAACTTCATCAGCTATTCGAACAAGGAAGTCGACAAGCTGATCGATCAGCACCGTGCAACGCTGGACAAAAACAAGCGCAATGAATTCGCAAGAAAATTGCAGCGGTTGATTTATGAAGATCAGCCTTACACTTTCATGACCGAACGTCTTTATTCTCTTTATGCACACCAAATGTATGTGAAAAAAGAAAAGGACACCTACAATTACACAATCGGTCGCGCATTCTGGCAGATAACAAACCAATAAGCCGGCATAGCCCGACCTTCCCGAAGAAGACCCGAACGACATGAACTTTCCGAGCTACCTTTTACGCCGTCTGCTTTTGATGATTCCCACCTTCTTCGGGATCACCATCCTTTGTTTTGGTGTCTTCCAGATCGCTCCGGGAGGACCGGTCGAAAATTATCTCGCAAAAGTGAGGTTTGCAGGCGGTGCCGGCGGCGGAAAGGGCGGCGGTGAAAGCTCTCACGGAAGCAGCAGCGCTGCGAGCAAATCGGTGACAGACGAAGTCGTCGAAGAACTCAAAAAGCGCTACAATTTCGACAAGCCAATCTACATGCGCTACGCGCTTTGGCTCAAAGACTTGGCTCAACTGGAATTCGGCTACTCTCACACCCAAGGCCAAAAAGTGCTCGACGTGATTGCGTCGAAACTTCCTGTGTCGATTATATTCGGAATGACAAGCTTCTTTTTGACGTACCTTATTTGTATCCCGCTTGGAATACTCAAGGCGCTGCGCGACGGAACGCGCTTCGACGTTTTCAGCAGCGGCATGCTGTTCGTCCTGTACAGCGTTCCCGAGTTCATGCTCGGTATTCTGCTCATTCACTTTTTTGCGGGTGGACAATATTTTGAATGGTTCCCCATTCAAGGTCTTCATTCGCTGGACTGGGAAAGCTTCACATTTTGGGAAAAAACCAAAGACGTTGTGTGGCACATGATTCTTCCGCTGACCTGCTACATGATTGGAAACTTTACAACCCTGACCATCCTGATGAAGAACTCGATCATTGAACAAATCAAGCAGGACTATGTTCGTTCCGCCTTGGCCCGTGGAGTGTCCCGACGCAAGGCGATTCTCAAGCACGCCTTGCGCAATGCCATTTTGCCGATTTCCACAGGCTTCGGTGGCATAATTCTCGCATTCTTTGGCGGCAGTCTCCTGATTGAAAAGATCTTCAACCTCGATGGAATTGGAAAACTCCTCTATCAATCGACGATTGAACGGGACTACCCGGTGGTCATGGCCGAAATTGCAATCGTTGCCGTCCTTGGACAAGTGGCATTGCTCCTTTCGGACGTCCTCTACCGCCTCATTGACCCCCGTATCGATTTTTCATCCAAGGATTAGGTCTGTAACGCAATGTCACCTGATTTTAAAAGACGAATTCAGCACTTCAAAAACTCCAAGCGGGCCATGGTCTCACTGGTCATCATTTTGCTCATGCTGGTTGCCAGCCTCTCCGCGGAATTGATCACCAACTCGAGCCCCATCGTGGCCAAGCTGAATGGTCAAATCATCGTTCCAGCCTATGTTCAGTATGAGCGTGAACAATTGGGCCAGGAGGGCGCAGGGGTCGTAGACTTTCGCGAGTTGAAGGACCAATTCGAGTGGGCGATCTGGCCACCCTTAAAATGGGATCCATTTGAAATCGACGGTGATCAGGCAGAGTACCTGACCTCTCCCAGTGGACTCCATCTGATGGGAACAGACAGTGCAGGGCGTGATGTATTTGCCCGACTACTTTACGGCACGAGAATTTCTTTTTTGTTTGGCATTGCCTACTGGCTCATCACCTATGCAGTTGGAATTGTCATTGGCTTGTTCACCGGATTCATGGGTGGCAACATCGACCTTTATGGTCAACGACTCATCGAAATCTTTCAGTCGACCCCACACTTTCCCCTGTTGTTGTTCATCGTGTCGGTGATGACACCCAGTCCTGCACTGCTGGCTCTCTTCCTGTGCCTTTTTGGATGGACGGGAATCGCCCAATACATGCGGGTGGAAGCACTCCGGAACAGAAATCTCACATTCACGGAAGCTGCTGTGTCTTTGGGTGCTGGCAGGTCGAGACTGCTCTTCACCCACATCCTGCCCAACAGCCTCGTCCCGATCATCACCTTTTCTCCAATGGCCGTTATTTCAGGTATTTATTCGCTGGCGTCACTCGATCTTCTGGGATTCGGGGTACCTCCACCAACCCCAAGTTGGGGCGAATTGCTCGACCAGGCCAGGTCCAACTACCAGGTCGCCTGGTGGCTGGCTGTTTTTCCAAGCTTTTTTCTGTTCACGACTATTATCTGCCTGAATTTTGTGGGTGAGTCTGTCCGCAAGGCATTCGATCCGCGCGCCTAACCAGCCTGATTTGCGTGCTTTTATTTTTACAAAAAAAACTGGCCAGTCGGCTTGCGTCGCGTCGCCCCATTTTGTAGGGTGCGCGATGTACAAGAAATCTACCGTTCGCGAAGTTCAGGTCTTCTACGCCCACGATGGGCCCATGTTTACCCTCTTCACGATGAAAGGGACCACAATGAAACGCGGCCAAACACTCCCCTCTTTCTCGAGCGCTACGCTTCTCATTGCGGCCACTGCCCTTGTGACTGCTTGTGGAACCGGCACCAGCGACAGAGCTGTCCGCAAGCTTCAGGGACCGAACGGAAGCATCACCTACGTTTCCTCCTACAACAGTCCAAACGTGATCGAAAAAATCATCGGCAGCAACGAACTGACTCCGGTGCTGGAAGATGGCGCGAACATTCCTGCCAAGTACCGCCCTTTGATTGATGCCTTCGGAAAAATCTCGATGGGCTGCACGGCAACACATATCGGCAACGGCTTGGTGATCACCGCCGGACACTGTTTTGAAGCCCCTGAAAAGCGCATCAACAACAAACCCTGCGACAAGGTCACGGTTGATTGGGGATACCGCAAGGACAAAGCTCCTTACTTGAAGTCCAAATGTACGATGATTCTTGCAGCCGAACTCAACGACTCTCGCGACTACGCCATTTTCCGTGTCGACGTTGCGCCGACCGCGAAAGTCGACGTGGACCTGTCGGCAAAACCCAAATTTGGATCAAGCATCACCATTTTTGGTCACCCGCAACTGCGTCCACTCGAGTGGTCGCAAACATGCACTGTCGAGAACACCTCGAATGGCGGATGGGGCGAGGATGAGTTCAGCCACCAATGCGACACTGAACCAGGCAACAGTGGAAGCACAATCATCGATGACACGACCCTGAAGGTTATCGGTATTCATGACGGTGGCCGGGTTCCATGGAACTACGGAACCTTCATCCTGAACACACCAATTCTGGAGTTCGTGGGAGGCGGTTCGACACCAACCAACCCAAATCCCGCACCCGCTCCAGTACCGCCCACTCAGCCAGGCGACTCGGTCAGAAATCTTCCGAGCCGCTCCTATGGACCGTTTCTGAACAACGACTCACGAACGCTCGCAGAGTTTGGAACAGAACTGGGACGTCAAATCACCTTCACGCTCGACATCAACACAGAACCAAACGCCGACTACGTGCGCGTGATTGATGGCGAAGGCAAGGGAATGGTTTTGTCGGGGCGGCAATCACGAGTTTTCACAAAGATTGCCCTGCCAGTAAAAATCAAATTCGAATCTGACGACAGCATCAAGTCAAAACGGGTTTCCATCCAGAAAGTCGTTGCATTCAACTGATTCAAGAACCCGCGGGCGTCGGACTCGACTCCCGCGAGCCCTCCTCACCGCATTGCGCCCCGCGCTTTGCGGTTTTTTTTCTTTGCTGTCATGATGGCCCGACTTCACGCAAGGAGGCGTTTTTTCCATGTATCTCTATCAGTGGTACATCATTGTCGGTGCCGTCCTCATCATCCTCGAGATTTTCGCCCCTGGATTCGTTTTACTGCCCATAGGTGTGGCGGGTCTCCTCACAGCGGTGGTCGCTTACTTCAGGCCCGAACTTTGGCTGCATGCCGTGTTCTTCATCTGCGGCAGTGGACTCGCACTGATCGCCATCAGCAAATATCGTGAAACCTTGAATCAAAAGGCAACCGTCGAGAATGTTGGCCCCGTTGGCCAAATCGGAATTGTGGTTGCAGGCGAATCAACAGATGCAGCGATCAAGGTCAAGGTCTTTGGTGACACCTGGGATGTTCTTGAATCCTGCGTCCCGCCGGAAAAAAGAGGACTTTATTCTGCAGGAACTCGAGTCAAAGTGACTTCAATTTCAGGCAACAAGATTGCTGTGGAAAAAATTCAGGAGGGATGAAAATGGAGTTTTTTGGGCTTTTCCTCGTTGCAGTCTCGGTGATTGTATTGTTTGCGATTGCCAAGAGTATTTATGTGATTCGCCAACAGGAATGCATCATCATCGAAAGGCTCGGGCGTTTTCACGCCGTGTTGGGTTCGGGTCCTCAATTGATTTTTCCCTTCATCGATCAACCCCGACAAATGCTTTGGATCCGCAACGGAATCATCGTTCCGCTGGATCGCATCGATCTGCGCGAGGTTGTGCTCGATATTCCCGAGCAACGCGTGATCACCAAGGACAATGTTGGCATCACAGTCGACGCGATCATTTACACGCAGATCACCGACGTGCGCAGGGCGGCATATGAAATTCAATCCTTGCCATTGGCAATTGGTCAGCTCACACAAACAACTCTCCGCAATTTGATTGGTGAACTGGAACTCGACCACACACTCTCAAGCCGTGATGCCATCAACACTCGTCTCAAGTCGATTTTGGACGAAACTGCCGACAAGTGGGGGCTCAAGGTCAACCGTGTGGAACTGAGAAACATCACACCACCGCTTGAAGTTCAGCAGGCAATGGAAAAGCAGATGCAGGCAGAGCGTGAAAGACGGGCACAAGTCCTGTCTGCCGAAGGTTCAAAGCAAAGCCGCATCCTTGAGGCCGAGGGCGAAAAG
>JBMSQQ010000092.1:0-13608 GCA_049423385.1 Silvanigrellaceae bacterium
GGGGGTGACTTGGCTTCGACGGAGAGAGATGAACGTCAGGTGCATGCAGGGGTTGGTTACAGCGCTCCTTAAACCGTTGTGGCAGCCAGAAATGGCAATGATTACGCTCTCGCAGCCTAATTGATGGCAGCGCAGCGACCGACAGTGCGGCAGCACGTGCATTGCGGAAGCTGTAAAGTTACGTGCGGGTTTCGTTGAATCTTCTGTTCGTAGATTCACAAACCTATTAATCGGACTGGTTCCGTCACCGTGGGGGCCCTCAAGCACGGCGGAATAAGATTAGGAGAGGGAGACGCATGTGGTCGCCGAGCGCAGATTCCTTTTCGGACCCGGGTTCGATTCCCGGCACCTCCACCATTTTTCGGGCATTTCGCCTGAAAGAAGATAAAATATTCGCAAACGTGTCTCGATTACTCTCTGGTCTTGTCTCTCTTCCTGTGAGTCAACGCCGAGTGTCATCTTTTTCAAAGACTAAATAGGCATTCGAAAAAACTGTGGGTTGAGGTCAGAAAAAACTCAATGCTTCTTTTTTCGCTGGACGATTTCGATGAAAAATCTTGCACCAATCATTGAGCAAATGATTGATTGAATGACTAGCTTTCGGACTTGACGAGCGCTGGCTTACTGTTCGCAATCGCGATCATGCGCCTGAGAATGGAACGAGCGTTGCTGTCAGAGAATAGAAACGATTGATGTGCAGCAAAAAGAGTTGTCAATTCCTCGCGCCGAGCGGCGTGAATATCAACTATTTCAAAAAACGATGACAAAAATTCACCATTCCTGCGAACCAGTTCTATCCTGAGCGTCTCTCTATTGAGCGCTATGAAATCGATGGCTTGAGCGTTTCGCTCATCGAGTCCGGCAACTGCAATTGTTGTGCCGATGGTTGATGCACTGCAGAGACCAACTGTCGAATAGATGGGGCCATGGTCTAATCTTCCCCCTCTGAATATTGCTGGCAGAATTGCAGGTCCCCAGAGTGGCGCAGTACCAAGGACACATGGAGCAAAGGTCGTGCTCAGAAGTTCCTCGAAGTTAAATGGCCGAAAAGATTTTTCGTCTGTGGTGTCATTGGTGCTCTTCGATGTTTCCTTATTTATCAGTGTCTTCCACTGAATATTTTTTGATCTTACGTAACCAACCGACTCGCCAATTTTTACTTTTGTGTATGACTCTCTGGGGTGATTCAGACCCCTGAATTTATCAGTCACCGTAACCTTTTTGAGAACCTTTGCATCTACATGTGGAGCTTTCTTTAGTTGAACTTCTTCGCTGAATACAGCCCTTTTTGGCGTAAAACTCCATTCAAAGTTTATTGAGTTGTGATCTAGATATCCAATTGTCTCGTCAACTTTAACTTTTCGATACAAAGTGGAATTTGCGTCAACAACTTGAGGCTGAATTTCGATTTTATCCCCAGACTTAATTTTCCGATTGAAATGTAAGAAGTTGTCGACGTATTCGATTGTATTTGATGTCGATAGTAATCCAACCGAACGTGACGCCAAATCGGGCTGACTTAATAATTCGGTGGTGGAATGCACCCGCAACTCCCCATCAATGGTACTCAGTTTATGCGAAGGGATGAAGCCAGTGTTTTTAAAATTGAATTTCCGATACACCACATTGGACGCGTCGGTCTTGCTGATTTTGACTTTCCGAAAAACGTGTTTGAAACCGTCGAGCACTTCAACATCCGAAAATTTCGGCAAGCTCTTGAGTGTCTTTGAACTTACTTGAGGGGAACTCTTCAACTCTGTGTTGGTCGAAGTGTGATACAACGGTTCGAGGTTTTCCCATTTTATGCTGTAACCTTTTTCAAGATATCCTTCTATTCCATCAATTGCTACCTTGTCGAATTCAGTTAAACGGTTGTCGAGGATTTCAACCAGAGTATCTTGCGGAAAACGACCGATTGTCTTGGCATCATCATATGGTTCGTTCTTCAAATCCGTATTTTCGAGAGTCGCTTTCATCAGCCCTTTGACTTCGGCAGCTACATCGTCTGCGCGTGCGGTTGAAATGAAGCTTAAAAATAAAGTGACCTTGAGAAGGATTGTATGAACATATGGCCCCCTGATGAATCCAAATGAAAACTTGGTGCGCATTAATACTCTCCGTTTTGATTCAGTGAGCAGTTCTAACACTCCACCGCGCAAAAATATAATTTTGTCTTCATCAAAAAGACCAGGTGGAAAAAACGCGCACATAAAATCCGCTGAGCTGCGCTATGAAATCGAGCGTTTGCCATTGACGTCCTGCAATGCAGTCAATGCAAATCGCTGGAAATGTGTTACCTTGGATGGCAAGAGACTCTGGAGAAATTGGCACGCTTGATTGAACCAGAAATCATTCAGTAACAAAGGCAATGAGCTTCATGCCTTTTTTACGAATTCAGATTTCAACTTCATTGCTCCAAAGCCATCAATCTTGCAGTCGATGTTGTGATCACCCTCAACCAATCTAATTCCCTTTACCTTCGTCCCAACCTTGACAACCAAAGAGGAACCCTTGACCTTCAAGTCCTTGATTAAGGTCACCGAGTCGCCATCGGCCAAAACTGTTCCATAAGCGTCCCGAACCAAATCGTCCCGTGAGGAGGAATTCTCGGCAACCGCAGCCGACCACTCGTGCGCGCATTCAGGACACACCAAAAGATCACCATCTTCATAAACAAATTGAGACTGGCAATGAGGACATGGAGGTAAGCTCATCAATAGGAGTTCCTTTTCTGACTTGCCTCAGTATACACTGACCACCGAGTTACTTTCCAGCCTCTATCTTCTCACCATTTGAGTACTGACCGTGAATGCGGAACCAATCCTCAGCCGCCAGCGCATCGGGCACGACCTTCTTGAAATCATCTGGGGTGCCACGGGGTCCTTTTCGAACTTCATTCACTGCCCAAAAGCTTTCGCTCAACAAGGTGGCCACTTCTTGGGCCCACCGATCACAAAAGAAGAGGCAAAAATGAAAGGAACCGAGGCGCTCGCACGGGGAGTCCCGAGGCACGCAGTGTGGTTGAGATGGCGAGCGGAAACCGCAGATGCTGCGGATTCGGAATAGCGGGTTTGGGAAATTGGGATGGATTGCCGCTCGAAGTTGAAGAGAAGTTCTTGTGAATGAGGACCTTGGTCATCGAGGTTTCGGATGACAGTCTTGACTTTGCCTCCCATTCGATTCGAAATTAGAATCAGTTGTGCTGACATGCGCGGGGTTTTGGGACCGATTTTTTGCACCTGTGGCGGGAGGTTAACTATGCTATTTAGGGTTATTGGATGTGTTGTATTGTTCACGTTGATGAATGCATGCGGGAAAGCAAGCAACAGCTGCAGTTGGGAGGTCAAGGATGCATCGAGCAATGCCACTTTGACGAGTGGCTCGAATACAACGGAAGGCGACGATCAATTTTGTCGCTCACTGGCAGAGGGTGAGATAAACCGTTTCTGCACAGGTTCAAAAAGTCAAACCACGATCAATACAACTTTTGAGTGGAAAGGTGAGAGCGGAATCTTTTCAAAGCAGCCACTGGTGAGTGGTACTCTTCATTCAAACAAAAGTTGTGGCTCGCCGTGAACTGCTTTCCCTCATGCCCTGTTGCTTCAAAAAAGCAAAAAAATTCAGGGATAGTCCGTGTAGCCCTTTTCATCTGCGGTATAGAAAGTGTTTTGGTCCGCAGGTGTCAATTCAATGCCCGATTTGAGTTTTTCCACAAGATTCGGGTTGGAAATAAAAGGGCGTCCAAATGCGATGAGATCGCCTGCCTCGGAGCTGAGGTCGGCCTCGGCACGAGTGCGATCGTACCCACCGGATAGAATAAGAGTTCCTCGGAAATTCTTGCGGATGTTTGCCTTGAGTTCATCGCTCACCTTGGGTGCGCCCATCGAACTGTGATCAACAAGATGTATGTAGGCAATACGCAACGCACTCAGTTCTTTCGCCAAATGGATATAAAGTTCATCCATGTTCGCGTCCGGGCTCATGCCATTGAACACGCCATGAGGCGACAATCGTATGCCAACCTTGGAGTGTCCAATTGCGTTGACTGCGGCCTTCACAACTTCAAGTGCGAAATGTGCCCGGTGTTTGACGGATCCACCCCAGGCATCTTTGCGTAGATTCGAGGCTGTGTTGAGAAATTGGTCGATGAGATAGCCATTGGCTCCGTGCAGTTCCACACCATCGAAGCCAGCTTCGACAGCGAGCTTGCAGGCGTGTGCGTATTCTCCAATTGCGATCTTGATATCATTTTCTGTCATCTCGCGCGGAACTGGAAATTCCTGTGGGCCTTGGGCGTCTGTCCACATGGTTCCTGGAGCTGCGGTTGGCGATGGAGCCATGAGGCGCGCGCCCTCTGGCAAGTTGAGAGGATGGCCGACCCGACCACAATGCATCAGCTGTGCAAAAATTTTGCTCCCATGCTTGTGCACAGTTTGGGTGGTGAGTTTCCATCCTTCAACGTGTGCGTGATTGAACAGACCCGGGATGCGTGCGTATCCCAATCCATTGGGAGAAGGCGATGTTCCTTCGGTGATGATTAATCCGGCACCTGATCGTTGTTCGTAGTATTTTGCCATGAGCGGATTTGGCGTATTGCCAATCGCACGACACCGGGTGAGCGGACACATCACGACGCGATTCTTCAATTTGAGATTGGCAAGCATGGTGGCTTCAAACAATGTGGTCATGTGTCGGCTCCTCATTCATCGGTTTTATTCAATGCCGGTCGGGCGCGAAGTTATCTTGAATCTCCTGAAATGACCAACACAGGTGTAATTATCTTTCGGAAGTTTCATTGGTTCAATTGCCTTTCGGGCGAATTCGGTGCAAGTATAACGCGAAATTCATGGATTTTATGATTCCAATCTTTTTATTCCGGAGAGCAGCACCATGGCAACAGAATCGGTTCATTCACACTCCGTGAAGGCGATCAATGGGGAGATGGTTTCTTTGTCCCAATACAAGGGCAAGGTTCTTGTTGTTGTGAATGTTGCAAGCAAGTGCGGCTTCACGCCGCAGTACAAAGGCCTTCAGGCACTGTTCGAAAAATACAATTCCAAAGGCCTGGTTGTTTTGGGTTTTCCATGCAACCAATTTGGATTTCAGGAGCCTGGAAACGAGGAAGACATCAAAAATTTCTGCTCGTTGAATTACAACGTGACGTTTCCGATGTTCGCAAAGGTCGACGTCAATGGGCCAGAGGCTGATCCCTTTTATTCCTTTTTGAAGAAATCGGAACCGGGAATCCTCGGGAGTGAAAACATCAAGTGGAACTTTACCAAGTTTCTGGTCGATAAAGAGGGTAACGTTCTGCGCCGCTATGCACCCACCGTTTCACCCGAAAAGATGGAAGCAGATATTCTTGCTGCTCTTGAAAAGTGATGGACTTTGCGAGATCAGTTTGAAATGTTGGCATTCTAGTCTTCTTGCAGGAAGGGTGGATTCAGCGTTTGACCAACCTGTGAGATTTCCCATCCGCCGTCTGGCAAGATTTCCACAATGCGTCTCATGCTAGTGCCTTTCGGTGAAGGCTCGATGAAGCGGATTGAATTATCTGATGGCTGTGCCGTAACGGCGCCAGTCAACTCGATGGATTTCTCCTCATTGAGACTGTCGAGATTCATGCGGACAATCCGGGTTTGATAAATGTTTTCAGTATATGAAGGCATTTCATAGCACTCGTTGTTGCGTGTGGCAGGATGAAAGATGCTCGAGAGTGTTGTTGTTGAGACAATCACAAGGCTGTTTCCAACAACGCGGGCACCGGCAATTTCGTGTTCAACTTCCTTTTGTGAAATCTGCTGAGGTGCATCCGGAGCGCTGATGTCGAAGAGCGTGATGGATTTTTTTCCAACGACCAGCAGCTGCTGCCCGGAGATCAGAAGGAGTGAGTTGGATTCTTTCAAAGTGATGCGCTTTCCAGAGGGAAAGCTGTAAAGAAATGAGCTTTGGGAAAAAAAAGCGGCATCGTCGAGTTCCATGCGATCTTTTGCAACATTGAATGCGCTGACGTTTGGTTTTGGAAATGCAGGTGGCAAATAAGCGATATCTGGACAGGCTCTGGGAAGCTCATGTTCGACAATAATTCCTCGTCTCTTTTCATCTGGGTTGGGCTGACCCGCCTGGCTCGAGGTGAATTTCTGCAAATCGATCACGCCACAGCCTGTGAGTGTGCCGGCGAGCATTAGAAGGGCGATTTGTTTCATGCTGTTCTTCATGGATCCCCCAAACGCGAGCGATTCTCAGTTCCAACAGTATTCTCATCGGATTTGTATATTTTTTCTTTAGAGAAAATTTGTTTTTAAATGGTGTTATTGATCACTGTTGAGTTTTTTGATTTGTATATTTGTATACGGATTCAAATCCTGCCTCTCCCGACTCTCCTGGTGTTTTGCTTTTCCGCAATTCATTCGGGTCGGACTCACCGGATCGATGTGCAATTTTTTATTGATTTTTATTTATATTTTCCAACAAAACACTAATAAGATTATAGAAAAAATAACTAAAGATTTGCATAAAAATTTCCGATATGTCTTTCAACAAGGGCGGAAAGCCGCCCAGGTTCTGAGGAGGGATTCATGAAAACGACTGCGATGCTTGTGATGACTCTCGCGTTGGGCGGACTTTCAACAACCCTGACGGCTTGTGGAAACAGCAAGGCGTACGCTGGCGACAGTGACTGGGTGTTCAAGCCGGATCCTGCAACCGAGGAAGAGCTTGCCCTTATCAAACTTTGCGGACGCCCTGCTCTTCCGAAAAAGCAGCTTATGAACGTTCAGTATCAGAATTTGCCAGGCGTTGATCCTCAACTGCAGTCCCTTGATATCTACATGCCGGCTGTTTTGAATCCGTGCCAAGGTGTTCCGGTTGTCATCTGGGTTCACGGTGGCGGATGGAAGATTGGAGACAAGTCCAACATCAATCACAAGGCCGAATACTTCAATGGTTTGGGATATGCTTTTGTGAGCGTGAATTACAGATTGTCTCCCAAGGAGAATAGTTCAGATCCTGGCAGAACAAAGTTCCCCGACCATCCCAATGACGTTGGTGCTGCAGTTGCGTGGGTCAGCAAGAGCATCAAATCACACGGCGGAAACCCTGAAAAGTTGGCTTTGCTTGGACACTCGGCGGGAGCGCATCTTGCAGCACTGGTGGGCACCCAGCAATCCTACATCAGCAAAACCCACAACGAATGGAATCGTGACCATCTGCGCTGTGTTGGAAGTTACGACACTGAAGGCTACGATATCCCGCTGCTGATGAAGGACCCTGAAGTTGAACAGCGCGCCATGTACCTGAATGCTTTTGGAGATGATCCTGCTGTGTGGGCAGTGGCTTCGCCCATCAACCATGTCCAGGTCAGGGGTCCCAAATTCCAACTTGTCAAAAGAGGTGACGCACAACGTCATGCTCAGGTCGAAGGCTTCAAAAGCGAACTGCAAAAGAAGCTGAATTTTGTGACGGTGATCGACGGCAAAGGCTTGAGTCACAGTGACGTCAACAGATTGATTGGTGCACCAGACGATCGTCGCATGACCCCATCTGTTACCGAATTCATGAAGAAAAGCTGCTTCCCAAAATGATGTTGGAGTTCAAAAATCCATTCCATAGAACAACTTGATGGACATCAATGGGAAAGAGACGCTAACCATCTTGTTCAATGCGATGCTGGGACCTTCTGCGATAAGACGCGTACCAAAGAAGGAATTGTCGAGGCGGTACTCCGACCCAAAAACAACGTTGACGTGTATGATGGGTTCCTGAGCCCCTTCTCCTCTTGAGAAAGCGTTGTTTGTTGTTGCAACTGAAACTTTCCCTGCTCCGTATCCAGCGCCTCCGCCTCCGGTCAGGGAAAATGGTCCGCTCCGAAAGGTATAAATATATCCGCCATTCGCTGTCAGGCTTTGAACTGTCACGCCTCGAACGGTGTTGATGGACTCCCATCTTTCGCGAAACGCGATTGGTAAAAACTCGCGCTCAGCCGAAAAATCGATGTCGTCATATGAGCCATAGACAAAAAAAGAACCCTCGGATGTTTCCTGGCGAACGCCACTTTTCACGATTGTGTCGATGTCGAATTTGTCGTTGAAAAAGTAATAAACGCTGCCGACAATCTGTTTCAGGCTGAGGGAATCGTGGAAACGCTCTGCTGAAGTCAGGGATGTTGCTTCTACTTCGCCGATGCGATCAACATAAAATCCTTTTTGCGTGCCATACATGCCATAGAAAAAATACTGACCCATGCGATAATTGAGGTTGAGGAATGTGCCTGATGATTTCATGTAGTCGGAAAGTGGTTTTCTTCCGGCAGATGTTGTTATTTTTTGTCCGCTGCTTGCAAATTTCAGCGAGCCACCGACTCCCTTGAATGCAACTTCAAGGCCAAAGTCGATCGCCGAGCCACCTTTGTAATCGATTTTGGATTTTGAGTTGGAAGAGGAAGATGTGTCGCCATCTTCACTGAACGATACGTTGATTGCTCCACCCTCTGCGAAGAGGGTGGTCGTCAGTCCCGATTTGTCTTCTTGAAAATTTTTCTTTGTCTTTTCTTCATTTGATTGCGCAACCGACAAAGCAGGAAAGCAAAATGCGAAAAGAAAAATTCCAGAGATACGTTTCATTTGTGATTCCTTTTGTCGATTCAGACAGCCTCTTTTGGGTGGTCGCACACGACGGCATCCGGGAGTGAAGAATTGTATCAACAGGTAAAAGACATTTTACATAAAGCTAGTGATATTGTGTTATTGAGTCAAATTCTAAAGCTTCCACCCATGACGCCGAACCTTATCTCGGGGAGAGGAAGCGTGCCCTTTGGGGACTCTCTCGGTGATTTGTAGGCCTGCATTTGTAGGGGAGTTGTTTCCTGAAGATGTGTATGGCTTGGGATGCGGGGGCGTTATGAATCCTCGAACAGACTCGTCCTGATGTGATGTAGCGGAAGCAGCGAAATCGCTCCGCTGGAACATGTTCAGGCTCACTTGGGTGATCCATGTGGGCCTGATTTTTTTTGCTCAAAAATTTCCGCATCCATCAGTCTTCGGCAAGCATCCAGCCAACGCAGTTCGTCGCGTGGGTTTCGATCGTGTCCAACATTGGAATTGATCGCGTGCCGGATGATGTTTTCGAGGCCCACTCTCGACTCGATATCAGCAGGCCGATCTCGGTGCACCCGAGCACGATGGCATCGACTCCTTGTGACACGAGGTTCTCAAAGCATTTCGCGAATTCATTCATGCTCTCGGGGAGAAAGATTCCTTGGACGAGCTCGTTGTAAACGATTGAAGCGGTACGCGTGAGGTGTGGTTGATGTGGGATGGCGATTTTAAATCCTGCTCTTTCATATTGCGCGCGATAGACAGGATCTTGCATCGTGTATCGTGTGCCTGTCAGGCCAACCCTCGTGGCACCCAGCAGGCGAAGTTTGTTGAAAATGGAATCGTAGAGACTGATGTGTTTGATTCCGATTTCCGCCTCAACGATGTCTCCAAGCCATGTGAGAGTGTGCGATGCTATAATGAAGCTTTGGCAACCGGCGGCCTTGAGCCTTTGACCTTCTTTTAAGAAAGCATCAATCAGCGCTTTGTTTGTTTTGTCCTTTTGCCATTCCAACAGATCCGCGAAATCGACGCTGGACAAAACGATGCGTGCGCTGTGTCGATGTCCCAAACTGCGAGCGACACTTTCGTTGAGGAGTTTGTAGTACTGGGCAGTCGAGTGCCAGCTGACCCCACCAATGATACCCAGCGTTCGCATTCGCGCTCCTTGGTTCGATGTGCACCGTTGAAAACAGTCTCGGAACGGTGCCTGCAATTCCCACTTCGAACCAAGGATGCCACGAAGTCGATGGCCCGGGCCAATCAGCGGTTCGATTTTTGGTACACAACTTTTCCGGATTGGATGACGCGATAAACAATGTGCGTGCTGGCAGGCGTTGCCTTGCACCATGCGACGTGGTCTTTGAAGCGTTGTTCCGCCTGCGCAAGGTCGTGTTCTGGATCCCCAAAGGCTTCGCCCCAGGTGTCCTCAACGTCGTTGACGTTTGCAATTCCCAAAGGAGCGCAGAAGCCAAGGATGGTGAACCGCGCAATCTTTCCATTGTCGCCGGATTTCAAGGTGATGGATTTTCCGGTGGGGCCAACGTAGGTTGATTTTGCTGTTTGCCCTGGTGCATTTTGGCAGAATTGGGCGAACTGAACTGCCCGAAGTCTGCAGGCTTCTGCTTGATAGGTTTGTCCAAGCTGCAGCAATGGCAAGAATGATCCATAGGCAGTTGCAACAGATTCATTGATCACCTTGGCTGCGACTTTCCCATTTGCGCAGACGGGAAGTTCGATACGGCATGTGGCGCCGTTCACGCTCAGCCCGAAAGACGATGCTTCGCCCTGACCGTCTGGAAAGGAAACTTCGCCCAAGGGCTGATTCATGCCAATGACAGGCGAGTCTGTGCTGGAATCCGAGTTCTTGAATCGATTGTGGTTCTCTGTTGTTCCACAGCCAACGACGAGGGCCAGTGCACTCATCAAGGTTGAACCCAAAACCATTGTAGACTTGCTGTTGCGAACTGTGACCATGTATTCCTCCATTTTGCTTTTTTGTCTCATACCGTCAGAGACAATAATCTCTTCGTATTTTTTGAAATAAACTTGAATGAATTACATTAAGTACTCAGAAATATGATGTTTCTTTTTTATCAACGAGAGACAAAAATGGTCATTTTTAATAAGAATACGAATTACAAATTCAGAAAGTTTAGAATAATTCTGTCCCTCAATTTCCAAGTCTTCTTTGGTTTCATTGCCGGAGTTGATGAATTGACGTTTTACTCCCGACATAAAATCTCGTGATTTCAGAATATTGTAGCGTAGACGTTATGGATCTTTATGACTCGTGTTTTCATATTTTCACGATTTCAGTAGACTTTTAAAAAGACGTCATCGAAGGAAAAACACTTCCATGCAAAGTTTGGGTCGTAGGGTCCTGCCCTGTTTGAAGAGCTTTTTGTTTCTGTTGCTCACTCTTGCAGTCAGTCATTTCCGTCCCGACGCAGCTTGGGCAACGCCGGGCGACACCACCCTGACTCAACGCGCAGGGTTCGTGATGAGCAAGGGAGATTTGTCGAGGGATCCAAATCACCTGGGATTGATGCTGACCTGGACCCGCGCGTTTGCCGGACCAATAAAGTTTCTCAACATGGAATTGATGCATCGCGTTTCAGTTCTCTACGACAGCTTCTATGCTCTCGGAGAAGATTCGCTTCTGTTTCCGCTTCTTCCTCATGCACAGACTAGAATTGTCGAACCATCGATCCAATTTGAACTTTGTCTGTTTTCCCAGTACCGCCTGAGGCCTTGCTTGGGGACCGGCGTTTCGTTGGTTTACCTTCAAAGTTCAATTCAAAATTACCAGATGTATGCGTCTGCTCCTGCCGAGGCTCGTCTGTTGTATGCAAATGCCGAAAGGACGTTTTTCTTTGAGGCTGGGGCGCGCTACAGATCCTTCCAAAACAGAATTGAGGGCTATGTTGCCAAGCATGCCGATCTGATGTCGTTCGTTGGCATTGGCCTGTTCTTTCCGGGCGATGGTTTGTGAGGCAGGAGTAGCCTGAGTTCCTCTGCCCAATCCGGGCCTGAATTTAGAACATACCAGAATCATTTTATTAATTTGAAGCTTTTAATACTTCTCATGGGTCTGCCCAAAAACTCCGAGATCAGACGAAATGTCCGGTGCGGGGGTTGGAATGTTCCTGGTGAAATCGTCCGCTTCGAAGAAACCGGGTTCTCTTCATCGAATTCATGGGTCAGCCGGATTGTTTTCCGGAGCACTTGTCTGTTTCTCTTTTCTCGGTGGATGTCGGAGCCCCGACAATCGAAACGATTCCGGCACTCAGAAAACCGACTGTGCTGTGACTGCCACAAAAAATGAGTCGAGCAATCTGGCTTCGTCGACAAATAAAAAAGGACTGGGACTTGTGATGCCAGAGTCCGCGCCAGTCTCGAGCGGAGGCAACGTCTTGGCCAGCGGAGTTTCTGCCGGCGAATCAAGCACGGCCATTTCCCTGGATGACGTGACACAAGCCACAGTTGGTCTGCAAATCAAGTTGACGACCATCGACAATGAAATCATCCGTTCCATCTGTACGGGAGTTCTGATTGGCAAAAATACGCTGGTCACGGCAGCACATTGTCTGGCCCCTCCGTCTGTGCGTCCCATGGCCGAACTGAGTGGATATATTATTCTGGCAACAGGATTCGACACTGCACGGGGCCCGGAAATTTTTGAAATCGACAAGACTGCGGTCCATCCGGATTGGAATGGTGTTTACAACGACATCGCCGTGGTTTTTTCCAAAAAACCGTTCCCGGACGACAGAAAGGCAGTTTCTGTTGAACCAAAGTCGACTGAAGTTGTTCCTGGGAATCCTGTCGTTTTGGTCGGCTATGGGACAACCGGAGATGGAAAATCCGACGGAGGTGTTTCTCGTCGGGGTGAATCCTTTGTTCACAGCATGATCAACAGAATCAACTATCCAGAGAGCATTTTGCAGAACCAGGTTCGCATCAAGGGCACACCGGATACGAGTGCTGGTGCTTGCACCGGTGATTCTGGCGGGCCTTCGTTCGTGAAATCCAGTTTGCGGCTGCTCGGCATTGTATCGGGCATGAATCTGTCTATTCAGGGCAGCATGGAATGCAAGAATCGCGACGCAAACTATACAATCGTTGAAAGTTATATGCCTTGGCTTGAATTGGTGACTGGCCAGAAGCCGTCGATGGTGAATTCATTTGTCTCGATGAAGGAACTGCAGCCTGCCGTGATTTCAGCAGACGCAATCTCGGCGGTTGGTTTTGTTGTCAAACCACCTGCCAAGGATTCAATGCAGAAGAACGACAATTCGGGTCTTAAAAGCGAGGACTCAACTGCCAACAAGGGTGGTTGTTGAATAGGAGTCAATTCCTTCGAAGGATCCAGTCAATGCGCCTCTCCACTCTCGGCAGTCAAAGCCAGTGCGGACTTCGCAGTGGTAAGACAATCACTCATCATGAGACATTGTCGAACTCAGGAACAGCCGCTTCTTCAAACCACAGGGGACGACGGCAATCCGACTCACCGTTGTAGTTGGTCAGGATCTCTTCTCCCTCGCGAATGTCACGAATCGCGATGAAACGAATTTTCATTTCGGAGTGCAGCCGAATATATCGAGCATTCGGACTCGTGGAAGAATGGTTGTAGAGTGAACCTGTGCCCAGACAAATCGCACAGCACTCCTCTCCATTCAGTTTCCATTGGAAAAAGTATTCGAAAAGGACAGTTTCCTTGATTGCCCTGAGTTGATTTGGCGGAACAACGATGACACAAGCATCCTCCAGGATTGTTCCTGCAGGAATGAATTGGCTGGCAAACATGCCCCGTCCGCGATTTTCGGTGTAGTCAACTCTCAGCATGATGCGAGGGTATCACTTGCAGGTTCAGTTTTGTATTTCTTTCGCCAAAGCACAGACTACAAGGCCAATGTTGTGGTCTCGAACAAAGGATGAGGTACCGGACAGTCCAAGAGGAAATCCTTTGCCCCCGGTATGCTCCCGGTAGCTTCCCCAGAAATTCATTTCT
>JBMSQQ010000093.1:0-13276 GCA_049423385.1 Silvanigrellaceae bacterium
TCTCTATTTCTGCCACAGACCCGATGCGCATACGCCCGTCGAGGAGACGGTCCGAACGATGAATGACCTCATCCAGCAGGGTAAAATCCTATACTGGGGAACCAGTGAATGGCCGGCAGACCTCATCACGCAGGCTCATGCTGCTGCCAAGGAAAACCGCCTGATTGGTCCCACAATGGAACAACCACAATACAATATGCTCCACAGGGACCGGATGGAAAAAGAGTATCTGAGACTCTTTAAAAACTTTGGCATGGGAACCACGATCTGGTCTCCACTTGCGTCTGGCATACTCACAGGCAAGTACATCAACGGAATTCCAGATGGGAGCCGTTTTTCCAAACCCGGTATGGAATGGCTTCGGGACATCTATCTCAGCGAGAACGTGGAAACCCTCAACGGAAAAATCCAAAAACTGCAAACTTTGGCACAGGATCTTGGAATGAGCCTTCCGCAACTTGGAATTGCCTGGTGCCTGGCAAACAACAATGTGAGCACCGTTATTCTTGGGGCGTCACGACTGGAACAGTTGACGGAAACCATGAAGGCAAACAACCTGAGGTCGAAATTGAATTCAGCGGTCATGAGCCAGATTGATTCAATTCTTGGAAATGTTCCCACGCCCGAGAGGCTGTTTTGAGTCCCGCGTGAACTGAGACAAATTTTTTAATTCTTGAAATGGGTAACAAACATGGAAGCATTGCTGTCCCCAGAGTTGTTGATGAGTCTTTTCACCCTTACGGTGATGGAAATTGTGCTCGGCATCGACAACATCATCTTCATCAGCCTTTTGGCAGGTCGTCTACCAAAAGAGCAAAGACAAAAGGCCCGTCAACTTGGTCTGGGACTTGCAGCCGCGATGCGGGTGGGACTCCTGATGGGTGTGTCCTGGCTGGCTTCACTTACCAATCCCCTGTTTCAAATCGCAGGCTCGGACATTTCCATCAAAAGCCTCATTCTGTTGGCCGGAGGTTTGTTCCTCCTCTACAAGTCGACAAAAGAAATCCATCACAAGATAGAACAAGCCGATGAAAGTGGCCCGAACGCGAAGCTGAGCATGACTTTTGCCAGTGCCATTACACAAATCATCCTCATCGATCTCGTTTTCTCCATCGATTCCATCATCACCGCAATTGGCATGACCCAAAATACCCTCGTCATGATCATTGCCAATCTGCTCGCACTGGCACTGATGATGATCTACGGCGGAGTCATTGGTGACTATGTCGACAAACATCCATCCATCAAGATGCTTGCATTGAGCTTTTTGTTGATGATTGGCGTTTTGCTGGTGGCCGAGAGCTTCAGCTACAAGATCCCGAAGGGCTACCTCTACTTCGCCATGGCGTTCAGCGTCGTCGTGGAAATGCTTAACCTGCGCTCCGGATCGCGCAAGCAGGCACATCCGCCGGGTCATTCTCCGTAATGGTAATCAATCACCGTCAGGAGCATCGGCCCACGGGGTGTCTCGATTTCGATTTCATCGCCCTTTTTGGCTTTCAAAAGCCCAGCTCCGACAGGTGATTTCCAGGAGATTTTCTTGGCGGCAAGGTTAATCTCATCCTCACCCACAATCTGATATGTTCGGCGTTGGCCATTTTCATCTTCAATGGTGACAGTGGCGCCAAACCTGACACAATCCGGGTTCTGCTCCTTCGGGTCGATCACCCGTGCCTGATCAAGACGCTTGTTCAGGAATCGCACTCGCCGGTCGATTTCGCGCATCCGCTTTTTGCCATAAATGTATTCTGCATTTTCAGAGCGGTCGCCTTGCAGCACTGCCTGGCGCACCTCTTCAACCACCCGGGGCCGCTCTTTTTTGACCAGATGATCACGCTCATCCTTGAGTTTTTCAAACCCGGCGGGTGTGATGAGATTGTTGCGTTCCAGCGGTTGGGATGCCTGTTGGTCGTTATTCCTTCCCGACCTTCTTGGCACTCTTTCTTGCATGTTGTTCGCTCCTGCCGACAGACCCCTCGGCACCTTTCGCGCTCAGGGACAACTGGTTGTTTTCAACATCAACAACACACTCCCCGCCCTTGGCAAGAGGACCAAACAAAAGCTCCTTGACGAGGCGCTGTTTTATCTCGCGATCCACAACCCGTTCGAGAGGCCTGGCCCCCAGCGCGGGATCAAAACCGGTATCCTTGAGCCAAATCCTCGCCTGCTCTGTAACCCGCAGGTTGACCCGTTTTGAAACGAGAGTCTCGCGGAGGGCTTCCAAAGATTTATCGATGATCTTGAGCATGATTTCATCGCTCAGGCGGTTAAAGCTCACGACTGCATCGAGGCGGTTGAAAAATTCGGGTGAGAAGTGCTTTTTGACGGCCTCCAGTGCTCGGGATTCGGTGCTTTCAGGCATGAATCCCAAACCCTGGCCACTCAGCTCGCGAGCGCCTGCATTCGAGGTCAGGATGATAATGGCATTTCGAAAATCCGCGGTTCGACCGCTGGCATCGGTCAAACGTCCGCTGTCCATGACCTGCAAAAGGATGTTGTGGACCTCGGGATGAGCTTTTTCAATTTCATCGAGCAAGACAACACAGTAGGGCGTCTTTGTGACGGCCTCGGTCAACAGTCCACCCTCATCATAACCAACATATCCCGGAGGTGCGCCAACCAACCTCGAAACCGTGTGCCGTTCCATGTATTCGCTCATGTCGAACCGATGAAGGGTGACTCCCAGGCTCTTTGCCAATTGCTTGGTGAGCTCTGTCTTGCCAACGCCCGTCGGACCCGCAAAAAGATAACAGCCAATCGGGCGCATGGGATGAGACAACCCAGAGCGCGACATATGGATCGCGGACACGATGGTCTCAATCGCTGCATCCTGGCCAAAAATCGCCTTCTTCAAATCCAACTCGAGGTTTTGCAGTTGCATTTTTTGGTCGCTGGAAACTGAACGCTCCGGAATTTGCGCCATTGCGGCCACAACTTTTTCAATGTCCCGCAATTGAACCGTGCGAACAGTCTTTTTGCTTGAGCCATCATGCCGCAGTGACACCTTGGCACCAGCCTCGTCGATGACGTCCAGGGCCTTGTCCGGCAAAAAACGACCATGCAGATGCTGAACACTCAATTCAACCGCGGCGCGCATCGCATTGCGCGAATAAATCACCCCATGGTGCTCTTCATAACGTCCCTTGACGCCTTCGAGAATCGCAACGGTCTCGTCGGCCGTTGGCTCCTTCACTTCAATCTTTTGAAAGCGTCGACTCAGGGCGCGGTCTTTTTCAATATGAGCCCTGTACTCCTTGAATGTGGTCGAACCAATGCAGCTCAGGGATGCGTCGGCCAAACTCGGCTTCAACAGGTTGGATGCATCCATTGCTCCACCGCTGGTCGCACCTGCTCCCACGACGGTGTGGATTTCATCAATAAACAAAATACCTTGAGGACGTGCCTCAATAGCCTTGACGACTCCCTTGAGTCTTTCCTCAAAATCGCCCCGATAGCGGGTGCCGGCAAGCAAGGCACCCATGTCGAGAGAATAAATCTCCGCAGAATACAATCTGGATGGAACTTTTTTCTGGACAATGCGCAAAGCCAGTCCCTCGACGACTGCAGTCTTGCCAACGCCAGGGTCACCCACAAGAATCGGATTGTTCTTGGTTCTTCGGCAAAGAATTTCGATCATGCGATCGATCAGGTCATCGCGTCCGACAACGTTCGGAATCCTGCCTTCCGCCGCCTTGGCATTCAACGAAACACAGAATTTTTCCAGGACGTCGTCCTTGCCATTGGCGGTTTGCCCTGCGTTTGTGTTCTGCTCGCGGGTGTTTTGATCTGTTCCGCCGCGTTGAGCGCCGGTCAGGGCGTGCGAATAGAACTGGATCATCTCCAAACGGTTGAGTCCCTGCTCTTCCAAAAACCAGGCAGCATGACAGTCCGGCTCGTTGAAAATCTCGATGAGGATCTTTCCGGTGTCGACGACCTCGCGGCCTGCACTGCGAACCCTCACCATCGTCCGATGTATCAACCGTTCAAGGGCAAGAGTCATTGTCGGTGAAAACGCAGCGTCTTCCACGTCAGCAGCATCCACGACAGGCGAATTTTCTTGAAGAAACTTTTTGAGCTCGTCGCGCAGTGGCTCAATTTTGCCTCCACATGCCTCGAGCAATTCCTTCACTGCTGTGTCATCCAGAAGAGTCATCAACAGATGCTCAATCGTCAGATATTCGTGACGATTCTGGGTGGCAAACTGAAACGCTGCCCGTATGCACTTTTCAAGTTGAGGACTCAGCACGCGCGTTACTCCCGTTCCAGAGTTGTCAGCAGCGGAAATCCGTGCTGCTTGGAAAAGTCGTTCACCTGCTTGACCTTTGTTTCCGCGATCGAAAGCGGAAAAACGCCGGCGATTCCTTTTCCAGTTTTATGGACGAGCAGCATAATCTGCACCGCCTCTGTTTCTTTTTTTCGGAAGAATTTCTGCAAGACGTGAATGACGAACTCCATCGGGGTGTAATCGTCGTTGTTCAACACCACTTTGTACAAATTTGGCTTGGCCAGCTTTTGATCCGGCAGGGTCAGGAGATCATCTTCCCAATCTCCCCCCGGATTCGAACCTTTTCGATCACCCGACATTGCTTCAATCCCTATCTAAATTGCCAAGACAATTATGCCTTTTATAGATGAGCAATCAAAGAATGATGGGGAGGAATCACGAAAAGCTCAACGCGACCCACCCCGGCAGCCAAAAGGCCGATTTTTGCGGCAGCCGCACGCGACAAATCAATGGTCCTGTTGGCAATGAAAGGTCCCCGGTCGGTGATCCGGACCAGGGCATAGCGACCAGTCGCAATCCTGCGAACAAGGACAATGGTCCCAAAGGGTAAGGTTGGATGAGCTGCCGTCAGCAGACTTTCATCATAGACCTCGCCGCTCGCTGTTTTGCGGCCAACGAATTCGGGGCCATAAAATGACGCAATGCCCCTGCCCAACGGCATCAAATCCCCGGGAACACTGTCTTTTCGCAGCGTCTTTCCGAATGGATCCAAAGCAGCGCAACCATTGAACAAAATAGACGCGCTCGAAATCAGTGGCAAACACCGGACAAGTCCGAATTTCATCAACACTTTTTCCCTTTACTTCGACCTGAAAGTCATCTACCGACTGGGGCCGCTCGCTGATCATAGTTCAGGGGTTCAAAATTTGGGAGAACACCATGGTTCGCTCGCTCGGTTCAATCTGCTCATTCGCAAGTGCTGCACTGTTGCTGGTTGCTTCAATCGGCTGTGAAAAATCTGCTGATTCGAAAACTGATCTCCCGCAAACCGTGTCACCAACAGCGTCGTCATCACTGAAAACCGTCAATATTCCCCACACCCCGGTGAAATGGCAGAGCATTGGCAACTGCTGGGCTTATGCCGCTCTCGGCTGGGCAGAATCGATGATCATCCGCGCACCCAATCTCTCCAGCCCAAACTTCTCGGAAACCTACATCACCTACAGGCACTATGAACTGCAGTTGAGAGATGCCTCCCTGACAGAGCTGCAAACAGGCGGTTCATTTCAGGAAGCTGCAGAAATCATTGTCCGGTATGGACTCATCAACGAAGGTGACTTCATTCCTGGCGAAGCAAACATGACCAAGAGCGAACGCCAGAAAACCGCCACGAATTATCTGAACGAAAGCATCAAATCGGGTGCACTTTCACAGTCGCGTAGCTACGACGTGGTGCGCGCCGAACTCGACGCTGCTTTCGGTGTCAACCTTGAAAAAGTAAGAGAGAAGATCATTGCCGCGTCTTCGGTGAAGGTGGGAATTGGTCGTGGTGACACAGCTCCACTTGATGAAGTCATGAACAGTTGGCGTGAGATCCAGTGGCCGATTTCATGGTCGGAATATCCTTACGACAACAGCGAAGAACCATCACCACGCTGGAATGGAAAAGTGACGGAAGCCCAGGCACGGGTCATGCGCCGCGTCATGCGCGCGATGAACGCGAAGTATCCGGTTGTTGTGAACTGGTTTGTCGACTTCCGCGCAATGAATCAAAATGGAGTCTTCGACCTGGAAACCCTCAAGCAATACAAAGGAACCGGTCGCCAAGGCTACCACTCGACAGTTCTTGAAGATTACGTCGCCGAAGGTGTTGATCCTGAAACCCAGTTGCCTTTTGTAACTCCAGAGGGTGAAGCTTCAGACAAAATGAAGGCTTTGGCAGTTCAATACGGCACAATGAAGGCTCTCATCGTTAAAAACTCCTGGGGTGGCTCCGAGCGCCTGGACAGACCCAGCTATTTCCGTGACGGAGAAAAGGGATATCACAAGCTGGGAATTGAATATCTGCTCGCCTTTTTGCCGCGATTCAACGACGACTCGTATGAATTTGAAGGTTATACAACTGGCGTGAACAGTTTCATTGTGCCGCCCGGCTTCTGATTCAAAGAATGTAACCAAAGCCGGCCAGGAAGTAGGTCATGATATCCTTCTGCTGACCCTGGCCGGAATAGGCAACATCCTCGGAATATTTGTCCGTGCGATAAGTGTTGCCGACCAACCCTTCGAACATGAATCGGTTTGACGACGTCAATGGCAATCTGACTCCAGCCATGCCTGTCAGGTGTAGACGTGTCGCAGTGCCGCTCCCGGAAAGTTTTTCACCAGGATCCGACTCATCTTTTATCGTTACTGTTTCCTTCAAAGACATTGTGATTCTGCCCGACAAAAAGAAATTATTTGCCGGCAGCATCTCGGCATCAGCACCCAACAACAGGCCGGAACGCGTGAGTGTTTGCGTATTTTTCGGACTCGATGCTCCTGCGGCGACCTGAAGAATTTCAGTCTGAGAGGCCACGGGTGAAATAAAAACACCGGCTCGTGACAAAAATTTCAGACCCACAGGATAACGAAATACAACATCAATCTGCATTCCGGACCCTGTGGCAGTGGCGTCCTGCACTTCATTGGAAACTGGCTTCTTGAAACTCAACTTGTCTGCAGTCCAACTCGAATAATTGACTCTCAACCCAAGTCCATTGATCCAAGTTCCAAGCTTCAATTTGGGAACAAACGCCTCCAACTGAATGCCATACCCGGACACCGGAATGTTCAGCGGGACACCGGAGCGAACATTGGCCGTCTGGTGCTGTGCATTTTGAATCAGGACAAACGCCGGCAACGCCAGCGCATTTTCTCCAACAATGACTTCACCATCAACTGCGGCGGCAGAACCGGAAATTCCTCCTGTTCCAGCATCTGAAGCTTTGATTGCATTCATGTTGAGTGTGGATTTCCCAGCCTCGGAACGTCTTGCGGGAGAAAAAACCCAGACAGTCACTCCCTTGTTGTTTTTCTGGACTTTTTGAAAAACAATTTCAGCAACGACGTCCTTTTGATTTTCCGCCAGTGCGTAGAAACATTCGCCACTGTTGGGTGCTGTTTCATTGGCGGGAGCAGGCAAGCCAATATTGTTTCCACCCTTGTCGAGTTTAATCTTGAATTTCTTTCCGGTGAAAGGCGACGCCAATTCTCTCAAGCGCGTGCTGTTTTCAACTTCAGTCGTAGGCGCTGGACAATTGTTTTGCGTTGCGGCAGGTGCAGATTTCGCGGCGCTCTTCGCTTTGTCGTCCTTGGCTTCCTTGCTGTCCTTGGCGGCAGGCTTTGCCTCATCTTTTGATTGCGCAAAGACGTCCGTCGTCCCAATGAAGAACGATGGCGCGACCAGGATTAAACCAACAAGCCTTTGTCGGATGCCCATCTGCGAAACTCCGACTCCAATTCCTCAAACGATGCAATCTCAAACAGAGTATCTTGCATGTGATGAATATCAAAGACCCTCTGGGAGACAACCTCCGGTATGAACGGTTCCTTTTTGACAACCGAACTCAAGCTGTGCGGAATTTCGCCCACAGAGGAGACAATCCCGGCGCCGTAGATTTGGGTATCGTCTACCCGACGTTGTCCAGGTTTGTGTGCATTCGGATTCATCAATCCAAATTCAACCGTGAACCAGTAAATTCTCCCAAGCCACGCCACTTCCTCTTCCGACTTTGCAACACTGCCCGCCATTCCGTAGGCATGAAAGAACGATGCAAAACGAGGATTGGTGATAAGCGGCAAATGACCCATCAGGTCGTGAAACATGTCTGGAGCCGGAGTGTACTCAAGCTCTGTCGGGTGACGAATGAAGTCGGTGCAGGGAAAGCACTTGTTGGCGAGCAGCTTAAAAAAAATGTCTTCCGGGACATATCCCTCGACGCGAATCACTTGCCATCCGGTTGCTTCCATCAATCGCTGGCTGAGATCCGCCAGATTGGGTACGCGGTCGGATGGATATTTCATCCAGTCTCTTCCGACCATGTATTCAGCGCAAACATTCCCCTCGAGCACCAAACTCTGACGTCGGTAAAGCTCAGACCATGTTTTATGCTGCTCATCTGCGTACACAGGAGGTTTGATGGCACGTCCGATGGTTGCTTCAGGAGAGGGACTGGGCGAAATTGGATCAGATGGTCGTGCCTTGAACGCGACTTCAGTCGACAACTTTCCCGCAGGAATTTGAGGAATCTTCACCATCAACAGACCTCCGGACAGCATTTCGAATCTCCCTGCAGCAGTTCCTGCCCAAGCGAAAGACTTCTCGAGGTGTCCGACAACCACATGCAATCTCATCGGTCGCTTCGAAAAATTCCTCTAGCGCCTTAAAAGAACCAATGATTCATTGACCTTATAAAAAGAGTCAGAACCTTCATAACAGAGTGACGGGCTCTGCGCAAAACCGACCGGCCGAATCTCGTATCGTTGCCCGTATTTTTCTTCGATCTCTCGTGCGAAGGTGTCTCCCTGCCGATGGCCCGTGCGATCGTTTCTCAGCACCAGTACCGCTCGGGGTGCCAGACGCTCAACAAATCCCCAAAAGTCATCCCAAAAATGCTTCAAGATACGCTGTTGACCCCGCCCCACCCCAAAGGCCGGCGGATCGCAAACCCAAACGTCTGGACACTGGACTTTTCCCTCATTCACGCGCCTCTCAAGACGCTGCATATACTTTTGGACCATTTCGGGCACCACCGCAAAATCGACCCCATTCAGGGTCGCATTGCGTTTACCCCAGGTCAGCATTTCAGGACTTGCATCAACATTGGTTGCGGCGCGAACACCCGAACGACAAGCGACCACAGAGAAACCACAAGTGTAAGAAAAAAGATTCAGCAGATGCGACTCGGGCCGGACTATTCGACGCAGTTCAAGGCGGGTCGGCCGGGCATCCGGAAAAAGTCCGAAGTCATTTTTATCATCCGCCCTCACTTCAAATACGCAGTCATCTTCACGGGCCGTCCAACTTTGTCCGAGGATCTTGTCCGGATCGAGATAGTCGAATCCACCAGCTGCACTGCGCACCTTGCCAAGCACAACTCGGCCACCTGCCAGACAGGCCTTTACGTCCAACAAAAGCTCGGACGCACGCTCGGCAAGAGCAGGATTGTAAATAGTCACAACAACCAACGGACCAAATGAATCGACAAGCACGCCTTCAAGACCATCCGACTTGCCAGAGAAATACCGGCCAATCTCATCGTGCGCAGAAAGTCGCACTTCTTGTTCCTGGCGCCACTCGACGGCCCGAAGAAAAAGGTTTTTCCAAAGATTCGAATTCACGACGGCACGCCTTTCACCCTCGTAGACACGGGAGTCCTGAACAATGTGAGTATGTGGGCATTCAAGCTTGGCGGCAAGTCGCTGATATCCGACCCCAACGAGCGTCGAGGCAAAGGAAGAATTTTTTCAAGATTGGCCGAAACAAACTCGAACTCACTCAAAAGAGTTCCACCGCTCGTAAGAACGTCATCCAAAAACAACACTGAAATCGATTTCCGGTTTGCGTCCTTCGAATGGGAAATTGCTGAATCCCGGATTGTTGCCTGCTCATGGAAGGTTTCGCGCAGCAATCTCTCGTCTCTTCGTTGACGTGAATCCTTCAGGGCGCGCCTCCTCGAGATGAGGGGAAAACGGTGATAAATTTGTACACCGCTCAGCAACACATCATCACTGATTATTTTTTCAAGAACGTGGCGCCAAAAATCATTGGGGTGCCACTCAATGTTTGCCACCCGACGAATACTCATTGACGGCATTACCACAAGGTCGATGGCATTTTGCGACAGTGTTTTCTTCAGTCGAGCTTCCACGGAAAAGCCGTAGACATCGTGAAAGGCTGCAATCGCCAAAGCATCTTGACGATCCTTGGCCCTCAACAGAATCGACCGGTGATGCCCAGAATACTCAAAAAGTGAACTGACTGAATCGAACATGGACAGCTCATTGCAGCTTCCACCACATCCCGACACTCCACAGCGAGTGCATGCGAGCCATCGACAAGAAGCAAATAATTTCAGGCACACAAGACATAATCTGCAGCCCGAGGTTGATCCTCGCTGGCACAATTCACATGCGACGAAGCGTTCCGCCCGACTTCTGTGCCACGGAAGCAGCCAGCGGCGATGCACCGCCGTGATGGTAGGGATGATTCGCTCGGATTGTTTCACTGCGGTACACCTGCTCAAGCAACACCACCAAAGACAACTCATGTGCCATTGTCGCCTGAGAGAGCGACATCAAGCGGGAATTTTGAGCAAAGATTTGCAGAGCCGATGGCAACCCATAGGCACCACCAAACACAAAAGCCACATTCCGAAATCCACGATCACGGGCATTTGAAAGGTCTGCGGCAAACCGCTCGCTCGACACATTCTGACCACGTTCATCGAGAAAGATCAGCAGACCCCGATCGTTGATCACCTTTTCACATTCATTGACCAAAAATTGTTCGACAGCTTTTTCATTATCGAGACTGCGGCCAGGAGCGATGATTTGCGCGGGACCAATTTTGCGGAGCCGCTGTAAAAGTTCATCGGACCAGTCTTTGGCTGGTCCGACCGACAACTTCCACGGTGTGATGAACGAGTACTGCATGCGAAAAGACTCTGCAGTGCCTCAGAGCGAGGCGCTGTCCAGATCTTCAGAGCCTGCCGAGGCCTGCTTGGGCAACGCCGCCTTGATTTCAACCAGAAGCTCCGAAAGTTCTTTTTCATCAGGAGTCATATAACGACCCTTGCTCCAGAGCTTTTCAAGCGAATAAAGTTCGCGCGTTGGTTCCTGAAAAACGTGGACAAAAAGAAATCCGTAATCGAGCAAAATCCAGGTACGCTGCTCGCGACCATCCACTGCAACCGGCATCAAGCCGAGTTCATCGCGAAAGAACAAACGGATGTCTTCAGCCACAGCAGCAACCTGACGGCCATTCGTCGCACTCAAAATGGCGAAATATTCCGTGAAGGCTCCCTGGTTTCGCAGGTCGATCGCGAGCGGCCGCGTTGCCTTTTTCTCAAGACCAATTGCCAATGCCAGCTTCACAAGTTCTTCACGCTCGATAATACGATCACCAGCGCGAATGATTTGTTGTTCGTCTGTCTTCTTTGCCATCTCAGTGGCCCTCCTTCAGTGTGTCCAGCAATTCGACCACCTTGTCCAACATGTTCGAAATTCCAAGTCTGCGTGCCGAACTCAATTCCATGAAGTCGACGTTTTTCGATTTCAAATAAGCTCTGAATTCCCTGATGGCGTCTTCATTCAGGTATGCATCTTCACCCTCAGGAAGAACCAAATCCAACTTCGTCAATGCCGTGAGGCGCGGACGCTTCAACAATTCAGGATCATACAAATGAAGTTCAGTCAGGATTCCTTCATAATCAGAAATCATCGCTTCAGAGGTTTCCTGGCTGGCATCAACAAGATGAATCAACACACGTGTGCGTTCGATATGACGCAAAAATTCGTGGCCCAGCCCTTTGCCTTCGCTTGCACCGGCAATCAGTCCAGGAACATCTGCAACCACAAAAGGGTCTGCGTCCTTGTGGCTCACAACACCCAGGTTTGGCACGAGAGTGGTGAAGGGATAATCCGCAACCTTCGGACGCGCTGCAGAAATCACCGTGATAAGTGTGCTCTTGCCTGCGTTCGGAGCACCAATAATTCCAACATCAGCGAGCATTTTGAGCTCAAGCCGTATTCTTTTGCGCTCGCCCATTTCGGGCGGAATTGTTTTTGTGGGAGCTTGGTTGCTTGAGGAAACAAACACATGGTTTCCAACGCCGCCCTTTCCTCCGCTCGCAACAACCAATTGCTGATCGTGCTTGATGACCTCACCGATCATCTCACCGGAATCGGAGTCGTAAACAACGGTTCCACAGGGAACCCTGAGAACCAAATCTTCACCAACTTTACCTTGGCGATTGTTGGTTCCACCCTTGCCGCCCGCTTCGGCTTCATGAATTCGATTGAAGCGAAAGTCGAGCAACGTGTGCAGTCCTTCATCGCCTTCGAAAATGATGTTTCCACCGCGGCCGCCGTTGCCGCCATCGGGCCCGCCAAAAGCGACGTTTGCCTCGCGACGAAAGTGCGACATGCCTGTACCGCCGTCGCCGGCTTTCACTTGAATCTCAGCTGTATCAATAAATTTCATTCAGAACGCACTCCACACCACCCACACGGGTGGCAGACTTTGGCGACGCTAGCAAAAGGAAATCAGGTGGGAAATAAGAATCTTTTGAATCTCTTCACAATAAAAAAACAGACCAGGCATCGGCGGCCGACACCTGGTCTGATTTCAATCAGGCAAGCGATTAAGCTTCTGTGCCTGCTGGATAAACGCTGACGCGTTGACGAGTGCGGGTCACGTATTCAAACTTCACAACGCCATCAACCTTGCTGAAGAGCGTGAAGTCGCGGCCCATGCCAACGTTGTTGCCAGGATGAATCTTTGTTCCAACCTGACGGATGATGATGTTTCCTGCGCGGACAGTTTCGCCGCCAAAGGTTTTCACACCGCGATATTTAGGGTTGCTGTCTCGACCGTTTTTGGTACTACCACCGGCTTTTTTGGTTGCCATTGCAAATTCCTCGACTGTGTTGAGAGATCACCGAACGCGCCAGATTAGCCTTCAATCTTCTCGATTGTCAGCATCGTGTAAGGCTGGCGATGTCCTTGTGTCTTCTTCAGATGGTTTTTGTTGAGATACTTGAACACCAGAACCTTGTCGGCGCGGGTGTGGGCCAAAACAGTTGCGGTGACTTTTGCACCAGCAACGGTAGGAGCGCCAACTTTGCAGGTTCCACCGTTGTTCAGCATGTAGACGTCAGAGAAAGAAACCTTTGCGCCGACATCGCTTGCAAAATAGTTGGCTTGGATTTTGTCGCCTTCTTTAACTTTGAACTGACGACCGAAAACATTGACGATAGCGTACTTGGTACTCACAGGCGTATTCCTTTGCA
>JBMSQQ010000094.1:0-13053 GCA_049423385.1 Silvanigrellaceae bacterium
GGGGGTTCGTTTACAATGTACAAATAATCTTTGTCGGAAGCAGTTTTTGGAACAATTTTCACTCCGGCAGCAGCCCAGAGCTGAATGGCTTCCTTCAGCTCCGCACTGCAACAAAAATCTGCGGAAACCACGTATGGAACTCGCCCGTTTGGCCACAAATTTCCCGCCCTGAACAGCCCGAGTCCACCTTCCGACACGGCGGATGATTCACGAATTTTGCTGACCGGGAATCGAACATCTCCGCCAATGACTGCATCTTCTCCTTCGATGGTGTAATGAACCTTGACCTCGCCCGCAGCGGCATCAATGAAGCCTGATTTTTCCGAACTGGCGCCTTTTGCGTTTGAAATTCTTGCGGTACCGGAACTGCTACAGCCCGTTCCCAGGAATGCAAGTGCTCCGCCCAGGACTGCTGCCGACAGAGTAAACTTCCAAACAAAGTTCAGCGTCATTCAAAGTCTCCTGTTTTTTAAAAATAATTCTTTTACTTTTTCGGATTTTTTCGAAGAACTATTTAATTTTCGGAAAAAATCTCTTTAAATTGGTGACTTAGTCGCAGTGCATTCAGAACACAGCGAATCACAATAAACGGAAACGCAAGATGAATGCTCAGGCCAGTCGCCCGAGGGATTACACAGAAAAAAAATAGGGCGATGTGATTGATCGATTTCTTCAAACACCCGAGGAAAGAACCGGATTCTGCTCGGCTGTCTCCCAAGGAATATTGGGCCACCATTTGCTTTTCAGGGCGCTGGTGATTTTCCCGGGTTCGATGCTCTCACCCGGTTTTGGAAAAACCACTTCAACACCGGCCTTGCCTGCGGCAACCATCAACCTTTCAGCGGGTTCCGTCCAGTTGTGAGTTGAAAGATTGAACGTTGCCCAATGGATGGGAAGATACAGATTCCCACGCACGTCCTTGCAAGCCTGAATGGCCTGCTCGGGACCAATATGCACGTCTGGCCACGCAGGGCTGTATGCGGCGGACTCGATCGCAGCGATGTCGAATGGACCATAGCGATTGCCGATCTCCTTGAAGCCAGGAAAATAGGCGGTGTCGCCACTGAAATAAAAACGTTTGCTGCTCCCAATGAAGGCCCAGCCACACCACAGCGTGCTGTTGCGATCGAAGGGAGTGCGTCCGGAAAAATGCCGAGCGGGAACACACGCGAGTTTCACGGAGCCGATTTGAACTTCTTCCCACCAGTCGAATTCGCGCACCCGTGAGTGGTGGATACCGTGTTCCTCGAGACGATCTGCAACGCCCAAGGGAACGATGAAAGGCACATCTGTCTTTGCCAGGAACTGCAACGTCTCGAGGCAATAGTGATCGTAGTGATCATGAGACAACACGACAGCATCGAGCTTCGGTATTTCAGAGAGCGGCAAAGGCGCCGGAAAAAAACGCTTGGGGCCTGCAAATGAAACCGGCGAAGCACGCTCGCCCCAAACTGGATCGGTGAGGAAGCGATGACCATCGATTTCGACCAACATCGAAGAATGGCCGATCCATGTGACACGCAAACCGGAATCGGGTTTGACTTCGAAGTCGCTCCGCTTTCGCGCGACAGTTGGAATCGGACTCTCGGGCTTGGAATGACTGCGATCAAAAATCTTTTTCAGAGCCAATGAGAAGTTGAGGGTTTCCGGAAGCGTGTTGCGAAATTTGCCATCGTGCCACTGCGGAGAAGACACTTTGCGCGCCAGCCTGGCCGCGCGTGCCGCCCGGATTGCGGCGTTGGCATCGGAGACTGCGCCAGCGCCAGAACCGGCAGGAGCTGCCAAGATTCGAAAGGGCCTCAAGAACGCAAACATGATGCCTGCTCCCACCATTTTCAGAGCATGGCGCCGAGTGTGCCGTGAAACCAGCCTGAACTTGTTTTTGTTGTTCATCAATGCAAGTCGCCTCGGCTCAGAAATGACTTTCCGAATTGCGCAGTTTCATGTTGGTCGCAACCAGTCGCTCGGTGATGATGGCCGACAGCTTGCGAAACACGACAAAGCCTATTTTCGGGTTGGCTTCAAAAAGGGCATTCAGTTTGGCTGTGTCTGCGACGAGGCACCGACAATCCACTTCAGCAGTTGCAGATGCAGCACGGCGTGGGATCCTGGTCAGCGAAAGCTCGCCTACACATTCGCCAGGACCGAACCTTGCCACGCTTGTGGAACCGCCGGCTCCCACCAGTGGAAGCTTGACTTCAACAATTCCGCTCTCAATCAACATGAGATTCGCTAAAACGTCGTCAAGCTTTATCAGGACGGATCCGGCAGGATAATCCTGCACCTGGAACAATGGGGCAAGCGTTGAACATTCTTCCGTGGAAAGTTCGGAAAACAGCGAAAAGCTGCGCAAATCCTTGCTTGTTGAATACACGAGCGACATGATTTCACCCCTTGATTCGGATTGATGTGTCATTTTACCCGCTCCCCGCGGGAACCCAACCTTTCAGTGCCAAAAAACGACGAGACTTGAGAACCAACCCCGGCGATTGTCGTAAGTACATCCGATCTGTTAAAAATTTGCCAGATACTGCCAGGGCCGGGACATTCGGGAGACGAAGAAATGAAGCTGATACTGATTTCAGGCGATGGCCAGGGAGCTGGAAGAACTTTTCTGGCAAACAAAATGACTGACAACAAATCTCAGATCTTCTCGATCGTGAACATCATTCGTCGGCAATTGGAGCAAAAATATCCAAGCTATGATTGGTACAACAAAAGTCCCGAATACAAGCTCAACACCATGGTTGGCAACACCCGCAAGACCATCATGCAGCATCTGGATGAACTCGGCCGCGGCCTGAAAAAAAATGATCCCTTGATTTGGGCACGGCAAATGGTCGAAATCCTTGAGTACGCCCGCGACAATGAAAAACACGACACCGTGGTTCTGGACGACATCCGCTTTGTGGATGAATACTTGTTCATCAAGGAAAAACTGCACAAAGAAAATATTCTTCATTTCCACGTTTGCTGGGACAAGTCGAAGCCGGAACCAAACTACGAGAATGACAAACTCAAGTTGTTGGCAGACTACCTCATGACGAGACAGTCGAAGTCATCAACCCAGACGAAGTGATTTTGGCAAGAAAAGACTGCAACAATTCAGGCAACCCGGAATCGCTCCCGGCCGCGTCGGCAACCAGTCCGCTCACGGCGTCCTCGACACTGCCGCCGTCCACAAGAATTTCTGCAAGACGATGCAATGGTGCAGGCACGGCGACCAGCGTGAATTCCAGCGGTGAAATCTTGGCAATCAAGGCACCGACCCTGTTTTCAAAAATTTCTTCCGGAATTCCCTTTGCAAATACTTCAGCAGAAAACTCCCATGCAGAAAAAAGATCATGTTGACCGGAAGCTGGAACATAGGCGGAGCAGCCAACAAGGTGGACTTCGGAGAGCGGTGTCGATGGAGTCGGAGCCACAGCAACAGGATCTTTGCCAGTCAGAACCTTCCACCTGAGCAATGAAACCTCCACAAGGTCAGCAAAAAGCAACGCTTCCCGGGTCATTTTTTGTGCGCGCAAAAAATCAGGCAGTCCGTTTGCCGCCTCTGTCAGAACAGAAGCCATTGGAGGGTGCTCCTTGAAATAGGCTGCCAACACCTGCTGAACGAATTCCTTTTCGAAAATCTTTTCGCAAGCTTCAAAAAGCGTGCTTGAAAGATTGGCGGTCACCCGACCAAGATAGCTGCCTTGATAAGCCTCAAGACGATAAAGAAATTGTTCCATCACAACTTCTGCAACGGGAGAGTCGCTGCCACGCCGCTCGTCCAACGCGACAAGCCATTCAACAAAGTCTCGCTGATATTTGAAGGGATCCTGGCCTGCTTTCGTCATGACCGCTGCCCAATTGAGAGTTGTTCCTGAAGGGTGACAAGTGATGTATCCACATCATCATTCTCAAGTACAATCGCGATTTCGCGATTGCCGGAAGATGACCTGGTATCGAATTTTCCAAGTGCAATTTTGAGCAAATTCCAAACTTCAGCGCAAACAGGGGCGTCGTGGGTGTCGAAAAGAAAATCATCCTTGACGGAATGCCCTGCGATATGAACCTGTGTCACATCGTCCAGATAATAACGATTCAGCTCAGCAAGTGGATCGAGACCGAAATTACGCGCACTCACGTAAACATTGTTAATATCAAGCAAGATTCCACACCCGGTGCGACGGGCGACCTCGCTGAGAAACTCACCCTCGGGAATTTCATCGTCTTGAAATGCAACGTAGGCCGAAACGTTTTCAAGCGAATAGCGACATCCCAAAAACTGCTGCACTTCATCCACGCGCTGGACGACATGCTCGAGCATCTTCTGGGAGCGCACCAGCGGAAGAAGCTCATAGCTCTGCAATCCACCCGACTGGGTGAAGCAAAGATGATCGGAGACGACCCTGGGATGAAATCGCTCGCAGAGCTCCCGCAGGCCCGCGAGATACTTTTTCGACAACGGATCTTTCCCGCCAATATTCAGGCCAATTCCATGCAGAACAACCCAGGGAGCCCGGGCGGCAATTTGAGATGTGTGCCAAAGCGCAGGACCACCCGAATGATGGATAAGGTTGTCGGCCATCAATTCGAGGACAGGAACCTGATCCGACTTATGCCAATCGGCAAAATGTGCAGGCCTGAGTCCCAACCCCCAATTCAAATCCACCACAATGCAGCCTCTCCTTGCCTCTTGAAAACCCTCCATCCTTAAATACGATAGTAGCGGATTACAAGAGCTTAAAATTCATTTCGCGGAGCCGGAATTTCCATGAAATTTATAACCATCTGGAATAAAGCAGTCTGTTTATGCGTTGCACTGGCAACGAGTCCGTCTGCCTTCGCCCAGGAAACCGTATTTGACAACGTCTATCCATTCCCGCAGAAGTCGTTCTGGACTGCAATGAAATTTCGCTGGAACCGGAAGCCCGCGGAATGGCCAAAGTCAGTTCCAGTCAAAGCCATGCCCACAACAGGGATGCCATTGAAGGGCAGCCAAGCCTCGCTGACATGGATTGGACACTCGACATTTTTGATCGAATTTGAAAATTTGAGAGTCCTCACAGACCCCAACTATTCCGATACCGTTGGACCCGTTGCATGGCTGTCGCCAAAGCGAGTGGTTGCCCCCGGAATCTCGTTGGAAAAAACCCCGAAAGTTGACCTGATACTTCTCAGTCATGATCACTTTGACCACATGGATTTGCCCACCCTTGAATACTTTGCAAAACGCGACAACCCGATGATTGTCGCTGGCACAGGAAACAAACCACTCCTCGAGGAAACGGGATTCAAGAATATCGTCGAATTGGGTTGGTGGGACAAATACACAACCCGGGACGGAGTCGATATTACGTTTGTGCCGGCCCAGCATTGGTCGACGCGCACTCTCTTGAGCCGGAACACAACCTTGTGGGGCGGATTTTTTCTGCGGGCGAAAGGGAAAACCGTCTACTTTGTGGGTGACACCGGATACCATCCGAAACTCTTCAAGGAGATACGCGAAAAAGCAGGTTCCCCCGATTTTTCGCTCATTCCAATTGGTGCCTATTCACCACGCGACTTCATGAAGGATCAACACGTTGATCCAGCCGAGGCTGTCGACATTCACAAAGACGTCAAGTCTGGACAGAGCGTCGGAATGCACTGGGGAACTTTTCAATTGTCGGACGAGCCCATCAATGAACCCTGCCAACTTGTTGCAAGCGAATCGAAAATCAAATCACTGGGTCCGGTCGACTTCACATGCATGGAAATAGGCGAAACTCGAGCACTTTTCACTCCGGAGCTGCATGCAGAGAAATAGACCAGAGATGTGCATATTTTTTATTTTTTTATTCTTGTAAAAAATATAAACATCTGTTTTTAAAGTGTTATTTAGTTAAATTAAATATGCTAAAAAATCCTCCGAAGAGTTGTATAACCAACAAGGAGGGCTCCATGAATACAATCTTCAAAAAATGCTTCCTCATTCTCCCATTCGTTGCAGCAGCAGCTTGCAGCACAGCAGATCCACAACCCATGATTTCCCCATTGCCCGAATCAGGCAAAACATCGGATGAGTCCTCAACACCCGCGCAAGACACTCCGAACCACTTTTACTCGTTTGTTCGCAGCAATCCGTCCGACCCGGATGGAATGAAGAAATTTGGCGCCGATCAGACAAGCAAGGTTCTTGCTGCAATCAAGAATTTGAATGGAAAAAAGTTTGCAACCGACGCAGAACTTGATCCGATGAAGATCAAAATCAGCACCATCAGGGAGAAACTTGCTGGTTATGCTTCGAACCTCAAGACCTCGGACACCTTCGTGATGTACTCCCACTCACATGGCGTTGCTCCGGGCCTGGGTATCGACTGGGAAACACGGGACAAGCAGAAGGTTGCGTACAAGTGGGACGAGCTGGCCGACGCAATTGTGAAAATTCCTGCGAAGAATGTAATCATCTTCACGATGTCGTGCCACTCGGGATATCTTGCAGAGGCCATGAACAAGATCTCGAGCAAATGGCAAGGCCAACGCAAAACCAGTGGGCGCAACCTGATCATCCTGACTGCAGTTTCCACAGAACAGAAGTCAAAGGCGACTGACCAGGACACAAGTGCAGACGGCATTGGAAATCCATTCAGTTACGCCGTGCGCCGTGCACTAGCTGGAAAGGCGGATGGATTTGTGGATGGTCAAAAAGACGGAAAAACAACCATGGATGAATTGGTGAAGTACGTGCTTTCCACTGCAAAGGAAAAAAGCATGGATCAATATGCCGAGCCACAATTTGCCGGTGAGTACAATGAGAACGATGTGTTTCTGTGAGACGCTGGCTCATTTGAGCCGCGTTTCAACCCCTGCGCGCAACCCATACGTCTGTCCCAAATCCACTTGCCCAGCCACCCAGCCCTTGGTTTTGCCTTCAAGCTCAACCCAGGGCTGAATACCATTGGTTCCTTCAGACACAACCTTGACACCCAACAATCCTCCCGGTTGCGGCTTGAGCGCGAAGAAATCGAGATTCTTGGGCTGCAGCCAAAGCGCAGCGCGGGCACCCACACCAAACGAACCGTCGCCAACCGGAACCGGACGATGCTCGATATCAATTTGCGGATAGGACTTTTTCTGATTGGAGTTTTGCTGCCACGCGAACAACAGTCCTTGTGTTCCAAAGGGTGTCTGCTTGCTGAGTGTCTTCATGAAAACATTCAGCCTGAGAGCGGTGCCAAAAGGAGCAACGTAGTGTGCCAGCGACGCGTTCAAACCCAATTCGCGGCCCGTGGTCGGACTGATCATCGTGAAATGATCGAATCCGAGCATTTGCGGATCGAGGAAGTTGACGACATGCCAGCGTGACGCGGAGGACAAATAATCCTGCTCTTCGGAAGTGAGATCCGACTTTTTTGTGTAACGGCGAATTCCAACACCGGATGGATGTTGCCCACGAGCTTCAAACGGCTCGTCTGGCCGATGCAGATCACGCACCCAGCCCAGATAATCGAAACCAACAAAATCGCGTTTTTTAACGTCGACACCTTCGTCCTTCTCGTTGTCGAGTGTCTTTTGATCCCCATCACCCGAGGCTGCGGCATTGATGTAGCCCCAACTACCTATGTTGACCAAAAGCAGGGTTGTCCAATCGACCGTGTTCTGGTTTTTGAAAAATCTGTCTTTCTGCAAGGACAGATTGAACTCGCGTTCGGATTCGTCTCCGGCCACCGAAAGACGCAAGTGATCCTTTGGATAAAGTTTCTTCATCCGGATCAAATCCTCGTCGGATTGTCCGCTCACCGCATAGGTCTCCCGGAACGGCCTGAGGTCATTGATGGTGTTGTGGCTCGGAATATTGCGGTGCGTCATCACAGCGCGATGCCACTCTTCATGCGACCAGCCCGGTGACAAGGGAAAGGTTGCAAGGATTTGGTCGGCCAAGAGGTAAGCCGCACTGTTGAGCCAAAGTTTGTATCCTGTGGCATTGGGATCGAGCACCTGACCCAAGCCCCAGTGAACAACACTTTGCCATGCGCGCGAAAGATCCTGCGACTGGGCCATGCTGAAGCCCTTGTAGCCATCGCGCAAATTGTAGGGTGAATCCAAAAGAGTGAAACGGATGATGGCTGATACGGGCACAGAGGCATCGCTGGGCGCCGCAGCTGCAGGTCCTTCTGAAGAAGCCGATGCTTGAATACTGCCTGCAAAGCACTGCGCTGCCGAAAAAAATACGGCGGAAACAACTGTTCTCTTCATGCATCATCCCGTTCTGTTGAAATCCGACAAAGACAAAAAATCACCCCAAAACAGTGGCTTTGGAGTGACTTTTTATCAAGGGATGTGCTGCTTGTTTTGACGTTTGTCAAGGCTGGAGAAGTTCTGCTTTCCGTGAAAATGCGATTGGAAGAAATTCCTATTTGTTGACCAGATCAGCCCACGCTGCAGACAAACCGCTCGCATCATCAACATTGAGCAACTTTGCCGCGTCATTTCCAACAACCTTGAGCATGCATTCCTGGGTCTGCAGATTGCGACCTGTGGAATCCTTCAGCACACAACGGTCATTCGTCCTGCCCAACAAAACACCATAGACACGAGAAGCAAAAGTGGAGTTCAGGCGGCGCATCGACTCTTCCAGAATGCGGGTGTCTTTGTCTTTTGCAGCACCGTCAGAGAAAAAAACCACGCTTTCCATGTCGAGCTTCTTCTCGCGCAAATTTTCTTCGTGTCCTTGCAGGGCAACACTGATGCCGCGTTCATAGTTTGTCGTGTCGTAATCCGGATTGTCGCAAACCCCGGCCCGGAATTTCGAACTCACATCTTTTCGCGTCTGAGAGAGCACACTGTTCATGGTGCCCAGATTTCTTGCGCCACTGCTGAAAGTAACAACAGTCATTCTAACTTCTTCATTGGAATTGAGCTTTGTACGCAGGGAGTCGACGAGGTCGAGCATCGCATCGAAGCGCTTGCAGGCGACGTCGCTTCCCGAATTGGGTTGCTGCGTTGAAGGGTCGATGTACAGTGAACCAGACTTGTCCATAATCAAATAGAGGTCGAGTGTTTTTCCCGCGGTGGCAAATCCTGGCGGATTGTTGTTGCCGTTCTCGGCAGGAGACTTGTCACCTTTGCCCGTTGCAGCCGGAGGTCCACCCGCATCCGAATTGAAGGAAGAGTTTGAACATGAGGGCATGAATACAGAGGCTAAACCAGCCGCAACCAGAGTCGCTCGCGCAAACAAATTCATTTCGGTTTTCACAGTTCAGCTCCTGCTTCTATGGAATGGCACACCATTCAGGCATGATGGACCGAACGACGTGGAGCAGGTTTTATGCCAAAAAAACTTGAGCGATTTTTGATGGAAATTTTCCCACGGGGTGTTGAAGGATTGGACACCCACGACTTGCTGACTGCACGAGGCGTCCCGATATTCAATTCATGATGATGTGACTTGATGAAGATTGACCAAGACTGCTATTGAATTTCCACGCCCGGATTCATGGGCCAAATTGACGCCAATTTTGGGTTTTCCGGCACGAACAATGCCAGTCAGGATACAGGACGTGCAAGCCACTCAAAACCGCTCCAATGAGCTGAAAATCTTGCTGAGCCGGCTGCTGACCCGCTCGGGAGACCAGGCTTGGGATTTTGCCATCCCCATTTGTCTGGTCGGCCTTTTCCCCTCCCAGTTTTCGTTGATCGCATTTCTTTACCTTGTTTCCAAACTCGGCTCATTTGTGTTTCAGCCCTGGCTTGCTGGCTTCATCGACCGTTGGAAGCGAATCAACACCGCAATATTGGGTACAGGACTTCAGCTCGCCAGTGTTTTGGGCGTGACAATCTGTATTTTTCAACTTTCGAAATTGGCAGATGCCCAAACGGCGCTTTGGCGACAACCGCAATTGTGGCCGCTCTTGGCAAGCGTCACCCTTGGTACCATTGTAGGAAATTTGGGTTCAGGATTGATGGACATCGCCGTTGGCAAGGACTGGATTCCTGTGCTGGTGGCCAAGGAACGTTTGCCGAAGGTCAACAGCCAGCTTCAAACCCTTGACCTTCTGACAGAGGTTTTGTCGCCAGTGATTGCAGGGTTGATTCTCGCGCAGATGGCGCAATTTCGCGACTTGACAGGCCTTGGCATAATCGCTGCATGGAACGTTGTTTCATTCGTTCCCGAGATTCTTCTGCTGGGAAGTGTTTTCAAGAGTTCTGCCCTGCTGCAGGAGAGTGTCGGTATCGAAGTCTCTTCCCGCGAGGGGCTCATCGAGAAAACCAAACTCGGCTGGAAAATGTTCAGCAAGCAATCGACCGCACCAGTCATGACAGCAAATGCGCTCTTGTGGATTTCTGCGTTGAGCCCCCATGGTGTTCTGCTCACGGGATTTCTCAAGAGTGGATGGAATCTCCCGGAAACAACCTTGGGCATCTTTCGCGGATTGGGTGCAGTGTTTGGGCTACTGGCAACCGTTGTGTTTCCGTGGGTGCATGCCCGCCTTGGACTTGTGCCGACAACCCGGTTGTTCATCATTTTTCAAGCACTCATGGTTCTCCTCAGTCTTCCTTTTTTCCATATGGAAACAGCGGGCGGAATTGCGTTCCTCGGATTGGTCTTGATGTCGCGAATTGGTCTTTACGGCTTTTGCCTGGGCGAAACGGAAATCAGACAACGATGGATTCCGCAGGGTCAAAGAGGGCAAGTCAATGGGGTTGCGGGCGCGCTGACGAGCTTTGCCACCATTGTCTTGTTTGGATTGGGAAGTCTTCTGGGCGACAAAGACAACTTCATCTTCATGATCGCAGTTTCAATTTTATCTGTGGTTGCAGGAGCAGCGCTTTTCCTGCGTTGGTCAATCACTGACCCGCAACCGGAAAAATCCCTGGAACCAGTGGAAACAAAATAATCCGCACTCAGATTTCGATTTGAACCCCAACTTCCATGACCTGCTTTGCAGGCAGGTTGTAATAAGAGACCGGGGAAAGTGCGTTGCGTCCCATGAATGCGAACAAACGCTCGCGCCAGAGCGCCATACCCGCTTTTCGAGTTGCCAGAACAATTTCGCGTCCAAGGAAAAAGGTCGTGTCATCGGGGACAATGTTCATTCCTTTTTCATTCGCAAGCTGAAGCACACCGGCAAAGTCCGCATCATCCATGAAGCCCACCGAAACCTTGATCCTGTAAAGGCCCTGGGTCAGCTCCTCGACTTCCACCCGATTGTGGCGTCTGACGTGAGGAATATCCTTTGTGACAAAGGTGATGAGAAACACCCGCTCGTGCATGACCTTGTTGTGCTTCAGATTGTGACTCAATGCCAGAGGAACCGAATCCGGACGACCCGACATGTAAATCGCCGTGCCTTCCACGCGTTCATGACGTCTGTTGATGAATTCATCCACGAGAGCAGAAAACGGGATGGAGTGCTCGGCCAAACCTGCGGCCAAAAGCTTGCGGCCCTGGATCCATGTCACCATGACCAAATAGATGCCACATGCGATGACCAGTGGAATCCAGCCACCATTGAGAATCTTGAGCGAGTTGGAACCAAAGAATGCAAGGTCGATCGCAATAAGCGGCACAAACACTGCAAGCCCTACCGCCGCACTCCACTTCCAAACAGAACGGGCCACGATTCCGGCGAGAATTGTCGTCACGAGCATGGTCAAAGACACCGCGATTCCATAGGCAGCTGCGATGGACGAGGAGTTCTGGAATTCGATCACCAGCCAGATCGCTCCAATACACAGCGACCAGTTGACGAACGGTACATAGATTTGACCGATTTGTTTGTCGGAAGTGTGCACGACCCGCATGCGCGGAAAATATCCAAGTTGAATGGCTTGCTTGGTGAGCGAGAAAACTCCGGAGATCAGGGCCTGCGAGGCAATCACTGTGGCCATCGTTGCCAAGGCGACCATTGGGTACAACGCCCACGAAGGTACAAGCTTATAGAAGGGATTTTCGACAGCAGTGGGGTCCTGAAGAATGAGCGCTCCCTGGCCGAAATAATTCAACAGCAAGCAAGGCAGAACCAAGGTGAACCAACCAATCCGGATAGGTTGTTTACCAAAGTGTCCCATGTCCGCATAAAGCGCTTCTCCACCCGTGACGGTGAGAAAAATCGTTCCGAGGATCAGGTATCCCTTGGCGCCATTCATCATGAAAAAATCAACGGCATACATTGGATTCATTGCTGCAAGCACAGAAGGGTTGTCGACAATTTTGGTGAGACCAAGAATTCCAAGTGCGACAAACCAGACAGCGGTGATTGGGCCAAAAATCGCACCAATCCGGTCTGTTCCGAACCTCTGAACCGAAAACAGCCCAAACAAAATGAAGATGGTGATGAGAGGTACATAAGGCTCGAACATCGGAGTGGCTTCCTTGAGACCCTCCAGAGCTGAAAGCACCGAAATTGCAGGAGTGATGATGCCATCGCCATAAAGCAATGTTGAACCAAAAATACCGAGCATCAATATCAGCTGCGACCACCGTTCAATTCCTGGACTGCCGCACTTTCTGGCAAGCGTTTCCAGTGCAAGGATTCCGCCTTCACCCTTGTTGTCTGCGCGCAGTATGAGCACAACATACTTCAGGCTGACAATCATCATCAGCGACCAGAAGATGAGCGACAGGGCACCGAGAATGTTCACAGGCATTGCCTTGAATCCATGATCACCATGGAAAGATTCGCGAATGGCGTATAACGGCGAAGTCCCGATATCGCCGAAAACAACACCGATGGCTCCGATAATCAGCGAGTGAAAAGAGGATTTCGGATGATAACCCGATTCGGTAGAGTTGGTGTCGCTGGAATCTGACAAAAAAAAACCCCAGTTGAAATTCAATTGACGCTCAAAAGAGCAAAATACTTTGTACCAGAAAATGTTTGAGGAGAACAGTTCTGCGTCAGTCAGCAGTTGAGAATCAAAAATGGTCTTTTATAATGCAATAGTGGAATCACCATTCGTTTTCTGTCTTTACAGTTGAGAAGCGTATGTGCGGCCCGTCTCTGTCAATTGACCGTTTTCATCAAAGAGTGCAGATGTGCCAACTTTTGAATCATGCCAAGCATATTTTTCAATGAAAGGTGA